>CAZQTF010000001.1:0-53983 GCA_964596135.1 uncultured Saprospiraceae bacterium
AGCCAAAACCTGCCTGGTAACGCTGGAAGCCATCTTTGACAAAATTGCCCGACAAGTCGCGCTGAGCAAAATCAGATTTTCCGTCAATTGTCGGACCAGGACGAGTAATAACAAAGGCTTCGCCGCTAAATTCATTGGAGCCGGAACGAGTGGTGATGTTCACAACCCCATTATTGGTCAAGCCGTATTCCGCAGAATAATTATTGGTTAACACGGTCACATTGCGTGTAAAGCCTACCGGAATGGCAAATTTTTGTCCGCCAAGGAAGCGCTCGTTGTTATCCATGCCATCAATCATGTAGCTGGTAAACAAGGAGTTAGCTCCGTTGATACTCACGTTTGGCGCTTCGGGATAGAAGCCGGTTGCTTGCGATACATTGGGCAAACGATACAACACACGGGTAATGTCACGCCCTTCGATTGGAATTTGTTCGATCTCTTTTTGTTTCAATTCAAAAGAAACTTCGGCATCGGTTCTATTGATCTTGGTTGTATTAGTAGTTTGAACAACAACGGTTTGTAAATCAACCGATCTTTTTTCAAAAACACCAATTTCGATGGTCAGATTTTGGTTTGATCGAATGCTGATTTCACCAGAAATAGCATCCGAATATAATTCGGTTTCAGCAATGGATACTTTGTAGCCACTCCACTCCGGGATATTTTTAAAAATCGCTTTACCCTGATTATCAGTTACCTGCGTTTGTAAAAAGCCGCGATCGGCATTTTCCAGTTTTACTTCAATGCCATTGATCGGCTCATTAGTCAACACATTGATAACAAAAACCGTTAAATCGGCTTGCGCAGATGATGTAACTGTTAGCAGTAGTAAGCTGCAAAAAGTTAATATTTTTTTCATGTAAATTCACAATTTGATTTTTAAATAACATAATTGCCCTTGCAACAATCGCATAAATCATTGCAAGGCATCTATAAAGCAATATGATGTTTGCTAAATAAAAAGAAAAGCGCACTTAGCCTACCATAGGCGGCGCCCGAAGGGAGGCAACAGAAGAAAATTTGGTATGAACCAAAAATAAAAAGATGCGAGGCGAGAATGCGCCCGGCAACAGGATATCTCGCAATAAGCGAATGATACGCACCGTTGCAGGCATCTGAAACAGCGCCTTCTGAAAATCTTCGGCGTGATCTGCATCGGCAGCAGTGGGCAGTAATTCGCACCGGCTGTTTATTCGGTTCGCATAAAGGTAGAGCGCCCCAAGCACTTTATGGGTTTGCCAGGGTAACGCGACAAAAGCCGCTCGCTGGTAAGCCGCACGGCTGATACTCACGATATAAGCTCCTCCATCTTTTGCAGGACCAATCACTATCCCGGCGCCAGCATTTAACAGCTGGGCTGCCTGGAGCAATTGCGCTTTACCCAGTGTAAGGCAATCATTCCCAATTGCGATAACATGCTCATAACCAGCCTGAAATGCAACTTCAAATGCATGGGCAAAACGTTCACCGAAGGTATCGCCGATTTGTTGCTCGCCCTGGATAATAAGAACCGGCAGCCCCGATTGCCTGCTCACCCGGATCGCATGGCGATTGAGTGCACGCACCATCCGCATACTACTGCGCGCACCAAAATGCGAGCGGAGCGATTTGGCCCGAGTCTCCTCTCGTTCGCTTCTCAAAAAGAGTAAAATGGTAGTATTCGGATACAATTGGTGCATATTCATTTGATAGCCTCGTGTCAAAGATAAAACAAAGTTCCAACGTCTATATGTCAAGATACGGACAATCGGAATGGAATGTTTTTTTATAAATCAAAAAGCTGCCCGAAAATATCCGAACAGCCTTCTTTTACACTGATAATTCATCCTTTATGCAGCACCATGTCCTTCCAGATGAAAGGAAATTTTGCAAATCACACCAAAGGTAGTCAGTTTGTTATCCTTGACATGCACTTTGATGTCTTTCACATATACGGAATCAATATTCCGTACGGTTTTAGAGGCTTCAGTTACAGCGTTTTGGATGGCATCTTCGATGCCCTTTTCCGAAGTGGCGATTACTTCGATCACTTTTACGATAGCCATAATATCGAGGTTTTAGTGGTTAGGAAAATCTTAAATCTAAAAAAAATTCTGCAAAAAAGCTAACTTTAAGGGGAATATTCATGCTCATTCAAGCAAAAACCGATTTTTTTACAAGTAAATACGCTTTATCATGTTTTCACCTAACCCTTTACGAATACTCATACGCGCCGGTATCTGGGGCACGGTTATTATCATCCTTGCTTACATTGGCTTACATATCGCCGCGCTGATTGATCTGGATTACAATCGAGTACAGGTCTACAACATGGTCTCCGGGCAGATCGAGAGCGTGGTACTCACTGTCTGGGATTTCATCCGACCGTTCTTACAAATCATTATTCTGATGGCAATTGTAGACTGGATTTTCCGGCGAATTGGCATTGACATCAAATCCCGAACCGAATTGCACTGGAATGCGCCAGCGATCATTTCATTTGTAGTGATCGGAGCATTCGCGCTGGCAGCACTCACCGGTATGGAGGGCGCCTCGTACATGAAAGATGTAGTGCTGGTAGTAGTTGGTTTTTATTTTGGAACACAACGCGACGTACTCACCCGCCCCGACCGGACGAACGAGCACAAACCGATTGAAAGTGCGGATGATGAGTAGAGCGTAAATATTTAATGATTGATTACAATTTCTTTCGTAGCATAATTTCTTACACAAATACAACCTATTTTTATGAAGAAAATCTTATCATTACTCTGCGCATTATTCATAATACACAGTGCGCACAGTCAAATCAGCGCCAAGCTGATGCGCAATATGGATGTTTCGGACACGCAGATCACGTTTGTGTACGGTGGCGACATCTGGGTGATGCCTAAAACCGGCGGCACCGCTATTCAGGTAACGCATTCGCCCGGCGAGGAATCCTTTCCGAAATTTTCGCCAGATGGAAGATTCATTGCCTTCACCGCCAGCTACAACGGCAACCAGGACGTGTACGTTATGCCTTCATCCGGTGGTATCCCTACGCGTCTTACTTACCCTTCGCATGCTGATCGCATGGTAGAATGGCATCCCGATGGCGAGCACATTCTTTTCGCTTCCCGACGCGAACTGGGGCAACGCTCTTCCAATCAGTTTTTCCTGGTAAGTAAAAAAGGCGGTTTGCCGCAAAAGCTGCCGATCCCTTATGGCGAATTGGCAAGTTATTCACCGGATGGAAATTATTTAGCTTATATTACAAAAATTACAGAAAATTATCCATTTAAGCGCTATCGCGGCGGTTTGGCTTCGGATATTATTATTTATGATCTGAAAAATAATAGCGCCGAAAACATTACTAAAAACAGCGCTACCGACGGAAAGCCAGCGTGGGTGGGTGATAAAATCTATTTTGTATCGGATCAGGGCGTCAATATGCGCCTCAATGTCTGGATGTATGATACCAAAACCAAGAAGACGAGTCAGCTCACTAAATTTGATGATTTTGACATTTCTTACATGTCCGCAGGCTCGAAAGAACTGGTTTTTGAAGCTGGAGGTATCATGTATCTAATGGATTTAAGCACCCAGAAATATCAGCCGGTAACGGTGAATATCGTGAGCGATTTGTCGGTAGAAATGGCGCAAACCAAGGACGTCAGCCGACAGATCAATAACATGACCGCCTCGCCTGAAGGCAAACGCATTGTATTTGAAGCACGCGGCGATTTGTTCAATGTGCCGGTTTCCGAAGGGTACGTAATGAATATGACCCGCTCCAGCGGTACGTTTGACCGCGAACCCGCGTGGTCGCCCGACGGTAAGCACATTGCCTACTGGAGCGATCGCTCGGGCGAATACGAAATTTACCTGCAAGCCAGCGATGGCAGCACGCCCGCGAAGAAACTGACTAACCGGGGCAAAGGCTTTGGCTATGCCCTTTATTGGTCGCCCGACAGTAAAAAACTGGCATTTATTGACGAAAATAATAATATATCGGTAGTGGATGTCGAAAGTGGAAACATTACCATTGCCGGTAATACGAATTGGAACGTTGGTCACGGCGCGCGTTTTGGTTACCCTATTTCGTGGTCGCCAGATTCCAAATGGATTACTTTCACGCAGGGGCTGGAAAATGCTAATTATGCAGTCTTTTTGTACAATATTGATGAAAAGAAGTCATATCAGGCAAGCAGCGGCTTTTACAATGATTCCTACCCGGCATTCAGCAAAGATGGTAAATATCTGTTCTACCTGACCAACCGGAATTTCTCGGCGGTGTATTCCGATCTCGACGACGGCACCTGGGTGTACCCAAATTCTACGCAAATCGCAGCGGTGAGCCTGACCAAAGAAGCGCCTTCCCTGCTGCAACCGAAGAATGACGAGCCACCAGCCGACGAAAAGAAACCTGCAAAAGATACCTCTAAAGTGTCCGTTAAAGTTGATTTTAACAACCTCGAAGCCCGCCTAATCATTCTGCCGCCCAAAGCCGGCAACATCGGCGCACTGATGCCTTTTGAAGGCAAACTGGTATATCTGCGTTTTCCGAATACCGGCTCCGGGGAAAATTCGGCTTCTCTGATGGTGTATGATTTTGAAAAAAAAGAAGACAAAGAGGTGATTTCGGGGATCAACAGTGCAGTTGTTACCGCCGACGGAAAAGCCATTCTGGTGGGAAGCCGCGGAAAATATAGCATTATCAAACCCGAGCCCGGACAGAAGCTGGACAAAACGATTCCAACCAGTGGTTTAGTCATGGATTGGATTCCAAAAGAGGAATGGCGTCAGATTTTCAACGATACCTGGCGCCGGCATCGCGACTTTTTCTACGATCCCAACATGCACGGCGTAGATTGGAACGAAATGCGCAAACGCTATGGCGCTTTGATTGAAGATGCCCGTACCCGCTGGGACGTGAGTTTTATCCAATCGAATCTGGCAGCCGAGCTCAGTGCAGGGCACACCTATACCCGCGGTGGCGATGTGGAAGATGTGACGCCTAAAGTGACTGGTTATCTGGGCATTGATTGGGAATTAAAGAACAATTTGTATTGCATCAAACGCATTGTAACTCCGGCGATCTGGGACACCGAAGCGCGCTCGCCATTCGACCAACCGGGCGTGGATGTACAGGTGGGCGATTATATTTTGTCTGTCAATGGTGTGGCGTTGGATCCCTCCAAAGACCCATTTGCTGCGTTTGAAGGGCTTTCGGGTGAAACCGTCGCTTTGATGGTCAGTCGCACTGGCAAAAAAGAAGATGCTAAAAAATTGATTATCAAGTGCCTTACGCAAAACGAAGAAGTGGACCTCCGCTATTTGGAGTGGATAGAGAACAACCGCAAAATGGTGGATAAGCTCTCCAACGGGCAGTTGGGTTATGTATATATGTCGAACACCTCCGGGCAGGGGCAGTTGGAGCTTGTGCGCATGTTCTATGGTCAATTAGATAAAAAAGGCTTCATAATTGACGAGCGTTTCAATGGTGGCGGGCAACTGGCGGATCGTTTCCTGGAATTGATGCAGCGCCCCGTAGTGTACAATCTGCACTGGCGGCACGGCCGCGATCATACGCAACCAATCAAAACCAATACCGGGCCAATGGGCATGCTGATCAATGGTTGGGCTGGTTCCGGCGGCGATGGCTTACCCTGGGCATTCCAGGAATTGAAAGCCGGTCCCATCGTGGGCGAACGCACCCTCGGTATTCTGGTAGGACCAGCTACCGGACATCAGTTGATTGACGGTGGCGGCATCACCGTTCCCGATGCGCGACTCTACGACAACGACGGGCACTGGTTCTGGGAAGGCGAAGGTGTATCGCCTGATATCGAAGTGTGGGATGACCCCAATATACTGGTAAAAGGTCGCGACCCACAGATGGAAAGAGTAGTAGAAGAAGTGCTGAAGCTACTCAAAACCAATCCTCCAAAGATGACGCCGGCGCCCCCTCTGGAAGATCGTACCGCCAAAGGCTTGAGCAAAAAGAATTAAGTCAAAACTTTTTCTTTTATTGGAAGCAAAAAATATGCCCCGGGTAAACGCCTGGGGTATATTTTTTATCTCGATCGGTGTCTTTGGCTAAAATCCCGTCTATTACCGGCATAAAGTCTCTTTTTTTATTGCATTTCTTGTTCAATAAATTTAAATTGTAACAAAAAATATTATTATGGATGATCAAAACCTTAAACTCGATTACGTCATCCACAACTGCCACGTTCATTTATTCAATATTGACTACATCCCCCGGTATTATCTCAGCAAAATGATGCCGGTGACGGTAGCAAAAAAGCAGTGGATTGCCCATACTTGTTATCACTTGTTCAAAAATAGATTACATCGCTACTCTGCATTTTTCTATTCCGCACTAAAAAATTCACAGCGGGAAATTCTGGAAGAATTGCGCCATTACTACCCTCGCCGAACAAAGTTTGTACCTTTAAGCATAGACTTTGACTATATGTGCGCCGGTACCTGCGCCAAGCCTTTTTTGAAACAAACAGAAGAATTGGCGGAGTTGAAAAAAGAATTTCCCGAAGTGATTTATCCATTTATTGGCGTGGATCCAAGACGCCCCAACGTGCTGGAACTGGTCAAAACCTACATCGAAGAACACCAGTTCAGTGGCATAAAAATGTATCCTTCGCTCGGTTTCTTCCCTGATGATGAGCGACTGATGCCTATTTATGCGTACGCCGAAAAATATGAAATCCCGATTACGTTCCATTGTCTTCCCAAAAATATCAATTATTGCCGCCACAAGTTTCCAGCAGAAATGCTTGCCAAAGCCGAAGAATGTCCGGGATTTAAAAAATCGGAGACCAAATCCAATTACAATTTTGCCCAATATCTCAATCACCCCTATTGGATGGCTCAAAAGGTGCTGCCTTTATTTCCAAATCTGAAAGTGAACTTTGGACATTTCGGCGGGAATGAGGAATGGGATCGTTATCTGGATTACCCTTATGACCCCGACACGAATGACCCTAGTTGGTACACCGTCATCCGAGGGTTGATGGAAAATAAAAACTACCCGAATGTATATGCCGATATTTCCTTCACCGTTTTTGATCAAAGATTGTATCCGGTGTTAAAAAACCTTGTAAAAAGCACTGGCACAAGAGATTATGTATTATTTGGTTCCGACTTTTATATGTTGCAAAAAGATTACCGCGAACGCCGCTTCGGTCTGGACGTGCGCGGCTACCTCGATGACGAAGACTATTGGAGAATTGCCGAAATCAATCCAAAACGATTCTTAGCCAATAAAATACATATTAGCCAGGATAAAAAAGCCAAAGTTTTAAAGCAGGAACTTGTGCGATAAGATAAGCCAAAAACGTATAAAAAAAATGATCCTCCTGGCTTGAATGGATTTATTCTACTCTTCCACATCGGAGCAGGCAGAGAGCGGGCAGACAAAATGCACCGGCGATTAAACGCCTTAATAACCACACTTCGACAGAGCGGTTATTCCTTTAAGAAATTTTAAATGCCGAATCAACCACATTACAATATGGCAATAAAAAATCTTAACAATTCCATTACATGATCACTCTATTTATCGAGACAACTTAGTTGAGAGATAAAAAAATCGAGATTAAAAACATCATATTCTTCGTAGCCGCTACTCCAGAACATGATCATCGCGTCCAGTTCACTATTGCGCAGAATGCCAAGCTGGCTGCGGTCCATCGGGTAATGCACACGGTAAGTCAGCACTTCTTTTTCCGTATCATAACTCCCCTGATCCATGCGCCCGGCATTAAGCGTAATAAAATCGCCATTCAGCAATTTAATAATCAATACACTGTTTTTTTCAATAAACCCGTAAGCTTCCCTTGCATTGGGGTAAGCAAAAGTAAACTGCAGCGACAGAAAGCGGAAACCCGCCATGGAAGTAAGGAATCCCTCGCAGCGCAGGTATTCCTTGTCTTTCAGGTACACTCGCAGGCGCTCGTCGGTGTGAGTAAACAATAATTCCTGCTGCATATCGCGACGCCATTGCTTGGTGGCCTCGTCTGTACCTTCATACGCTACATCGCACACATTGTTGGGAGGATTGACCATGACATTGCTACGATTTCTTACATCGCCGGTCGCTTCGTCCAATGCAACGATGTTTTTATAAAAATCTTCGAGCAATGGTTCTATCTCAGCGTTGCGATTAATGCCGATCGTTTGCTCGGCTTTGAGTTCCCGAAGATATTCGCCTTTGCTGGTCAAAGCCTGAGTTTTGTTTGCCTCCTGGCGCGCCATGCCTGCCTCGCGGATGGTTTCCTGCTCCGTTTTGCGGGCTGCCGTCAAACGGATATTCAATTGACGGATGGTCTCTTCATTTGCACCTTTATTTTGAGCTTCGCGGAGTTCCAATTCAAGTCTTTCGCGCTGCTGCGATGCTTCGGCAGCGCGTTGATTAGCAATGGTCACCGCTTCATTCGCGATCTGAGCGCGGCGAATAAAAATCTTGCGCGCATCTTCGTCGGTATTGGCGTACACATTGTCCATCGGGAGCACCGTGCCGGTAAAAGCAGGATATTTCTCGCCGGTTTCAGCGGGTTTGTAATTCGGAGAATCCTTCGGATCGAACAATGCATCGGCGGGCACCCCAAAATTGGTAAAATATTGCCAGGTTCCATCAGGATGCACAATAATCTTTTCTCCGCGTTCATTTACTCTTAGTTCCTGTGCTTGTAATGAATACGCCGTCAGAATTAGGAAGAGCTGTAAAAATTGTTTAATTTGCATAGTCATAGGATTATGATATTTAAAAAATATATTGATATGCATTAGGAAAATACATATACCCGTTTCAGCACAAAAATAGGTAAAACCGACGTTCCAATCCAGTAAAATATATTACTAAACCCTGTAAAAACACAAAACTATGAGCAAACACCTGTTATTTTACTTTGGATGCACCACGATATTCCTAAGTAGTTGTATTCCAAACGATAAAAACAATCATTTTAATGTAATTAAAGTTAACTATCCCAATACCCCCAGGGATTTATCTATTGTAGATACTTTTTTTGGCGTGCCGGTAGCCGATCCTTATCGCTGGCTGGAAAACCCAAATTCACCAACGACAAAAGACTGGATTGCCCAACAACAACAAGTAACGCTGGATTACCTCAGAAAAATTTATTTTCGGGAAACGATCAGAAAACGCCTGCAGGAATTGTGGAATCATGAGCGTTATTCCAGCCCGCAACGAAAGGGCGATTTTTACTACATATTGAAAAACAATGGATTGCAAAACAAAAATATATTGTATAGATCTCGCACCTTGCAGGATACCAACTGGACCGTAGTACTTGATCCCAACGAATTTTCGCGAAATGGTACTTTGGGTCATTTTGCTTTTTCCAATGACGGCTCAATGCTGGCGTACGAAGTATCGGTGGGCGGAGCTGACTGGCGCACGATTCTATTGCGGGATTTAGAATTCAATCGTCCTTTGCTGGATACTTTGCGTGGAGTCAAATGCAATGAAATTGCCTGGTTTCGCGATGGTTTTTATTACAGCCGCTATCCAGCGCCCCGTCAGGGAGAAGCATTTATCGGCAGTAATGTTTTCCATCAGGTTTTTTATCACAAAATAGGCACGCCTCAATCGGAAGATGTTTTGATATTTGCCGATCGCACGCATCCCAAACGAAATTTTACGGTAAATATCACCGAAGATGAGCGCTTCCTGATTTTATCCGCTATTGAATCCACAAACGGTAACGCCCTGTATTTCAAAGATATGTCTTCAAACTCAATAGAATTTGAACCCATCATAGAAAGTTTTAATACAACGTTTCAGTTTGTAGGGAATATTGGCGACAATCTTTTGGTGCGTACTAATTATAAAGCACCCAATTATCGGCTGATCGGGATCAATATCAACCGACCGGAAGAGCGCTATTGGGAGGAGATCATTGCGCCGACCGGCGATGTGCTGCGGGGCGCGTATCTGTTTGGCGGAAAATTGGTAACGGATTACATTCGCGGGGCATCCAGCCGGGTGCGGATTTTTGATCTTCAAGGCAACATATTGCAGGAAATTCAGCTTCCTGACATTGGTAAAGTGGCGGATTGGCAAGGAGACAGAAACGAGTATCGTTGTTTTTTTTCTTTTACTTCTTTCACCCGGCCAGCAACCGTTTTTGAACTAAACCTGAATGATTACAGCATCAGCCCTTTCCGGACGCCCCAAGCTTCCTTCAATGGTCGCGATTACGAAGTCCGACAAATTCGTTACAACAGTTTTGACAATACACAAGTCAATATGTTTATTATTGCCAAAAAAGGTTTAAAAATGGACGGCAAACGCCCGACGCTACTGGTAGGCAACGGCGGATTAAACATCAGCCTCCTGCCTGAATATAATCACCTTTTTCCGATTATCCTGGAAAATAATGGCGTTTGCGCGGTAGCAAACATTCGCGGCGGCGGTGAGTTTGGCGAAAACTGGCATCAGGCGGCAGCAAAAACAAGCAAACAAAAGTCGTTTGATGATTTTCAGGCGGCAGCAGAATATTTGATCACAAATAATTATACATCTGCCGAAAAATTGGCAATTTATGGGCATTCTAATGGTGGTTTGCTCACAGGCGCCTGCGTTACACAACGTCCCGATCTGTACCGCGTAGCAGTTTCAGCATCAGGCTTGCTCGATATGCTGCGTTATCAACAATTTACTACTGGCTGGATCCTGGCGGACGAGTATGGCACCGCGAACAACCAGCAGGAATTTAACGCTTTGAAAACGTATTCACCGGTGCACAACGTGGTGCCGGCAAGATATCCGGCGGTATTGCTCACAACGGCAACCCGCGACGACCGGATCGTTTCGATGCACTCCTACAAATTTGCAGCCGAACTGCAGGCAAACCAACAAAATGACTTGCCTGTACTCGTCCGCATTGACGCCAACGCCGGGCATGATACACATACCAAAACTACATCGCAACAAATAGAAGAAACAGCAGATGTACTGTCGTTTATATTTTACAATTTGCAAGAAAAAGTGGTCTCTAAAAAATAGGAGAATCTGAGAAACAAGAAAGTAACGAAACAGTGGAATTGACATTTTTATTCAAAATAGGATTTTTACCGATTCGCATCTGGGATATTCTCGATGTTCTAATCGTCGGATACCTGATGTATCAATTGTACCGGCTGCTGCGGGGTACGATTGCATTCAACATTTTTATTGGGGTGCTCACGCTGTACGTCATTTGGTGGATGGTAGGGCAATTGCAAATGGATCTACTCTCGCAGGTACTCAATCAGTTTGTCAACGTCGGCGTGATTGTGATTGTGGTCGTTTTCCAACAAGAGATCAGGCGTTTTCTGCTCTTTCTGGGCAATACGACACTGGAGCGACAAGTGCAGTTTGCCGGAAAGTTCTTCGGGCGGGAAGTGGGCGTGCGGGAGGAATTGGAACGCCAGAAAAATGCGATTCGCGTGGCATTGCTGCGCATGAGCCGCCGCAATACCGGAGCGCTCATCGTGTTGGCAAACGATGTCAATCTGGATGGAATTGTAAGCCCGGGCATTTCACTCGATGCAGATATCAGCGAGGCATTGCTGGAGAGCATTTTCAACAAAGAAAGTCCTTTGCACGACGGCGCCGTCATTATCGCCAATGGCAAAATCCGTTCTGCCAGTTGCATTTTACCGATTTCAGAAAATACCGGTCTGCCCGATTCTGCTGGCATGCGACACCGCGCAAGCGTTGGCATCAGCGAAAAAGCAAATGTAGCGGCATTCGTTGTCTCAGAAGAAAACGGGCGAATTTCTATGGCGTACAAAGGTCATTTAAAGGAAAACCTTAGCGAAGAACAATTGAAAGAATTGCTCGACGAGTACCTGAAATAATGAACAGAATAGAATTTCAACGGATAGAAGAATTTCAAATTAATAGCGCCTTACATCAATCCATTCAGGGATTGCTGCAATCCTGTTTTGCAGGGTACCCCGAAGGACGGAGTTTTTTTAAACAAATGCCGGACTTTCGATATCTTGCGCATTATGAAAACAACCTAGTTGCCCACATGGCAGTAGAACACCGCCAAATCAATAATGCTGGGCAGTTGATTCGTATTTTCGGCATCGCTGATCTGTGTGTCGCTGAAGCGCACCGACATCAGCGTATTGCCACGAGGCTTCTGACAGAACTGCAAACACTTGGCAAATTACACCAAATAGATTTTCTGGTTTTACAGGCACAAAACCATGAATTATATCAGAAAAACGGCTTCCTTTTGCAAAACAACCTTTGTCAATGGCTTCTTATACAAAATAACCAGACACTGGGGGTCGCCCGACGGCGCCTGGCACAGAGCCTGATGGTAAAACCGCTGGGCGACAAAAACTGGAAATCAGGTTTAACCGATTTTCTGGGATATGTTTTTTGACGAATGCGAAGCGTTTTACCCATTGATTATTATCTTTACCGCCTGATCCTAACCAATCAAACTATTCATCATGCAAGCAGTACAAAATTATATCAGCAGTAATAAAGAACGATTTTTGGAAGAATTGTTCTCCCTGTTGCGTATTCCTTCGGTGAGCGCAGAGCCGAAGCACAAAGAGGATGTATTAAAAACTGCCGACATCATTGCCGAACATTTGCTCAAAGCAGGACTGGATAAGGCAGAAGTAATGCCAACTCAGGGCTATCCGGTCGTGTATGGTGAGAAAATCCTGGATAAATCCCTGCCAACGGTGCTCGTTTATGGTCATTATGATGTGCAGCCGCCCGATCCGCTGGAACTTTGGGAAACAAAGCCATTTGATCCGGTGATCAAAAAAACTGCCATCCATCCGGATGGAGCGATCTTTGCACGGGGCGCCTGCGACGACAAAGGGCAGTTGTTTATGCACATCAAAGCGGTAGAATCCATGCTTCAAAACAACGCTCTGCCATGCAACGTGAAGTTTATGATCGAAGGCGAGGAAGAAGTGGGCTCTAAGAGCCTGCACAGCTTCGTGGCTGCCAACCGCGATTTGCTGGCGTGCGATGTCGTGCTCGTTTCCGACACTTCCATTATTGCCAATGATACCCCATCCATCACCGTCAGCCTGCGCGGGCTTACGTATATGGAAATTTTTGTAAGCGGTCCTAATCGCGACTTGCATTCCGGGGTGTACGGCGGTGCTGTTGCCAATCCGGTCAATGTATTGTGCGACATGATATCCAAATTGCACGATGAAAACCACCAGGTGACTATTCCTGGTTTCTATGATGATGTAGTAGAATTGACGCCGCAGCAACGTCAAAAACTGAATCAAGCGCCATTCGACGAATCAAAATACAAAGCCGAACTCGGCGTGGATGCCCTCATGGGGGAGCAAGGCTACACGACGCTGGAGCGCGTTGGCATTCGCCCCACGCTGGATGTTAACGGCATCATTGGTGGCTATACCGGTGAAGGTGCTAAAACCGTACTCCCGGCAAAAGCAAGCGCCAAAATTTCCATGCGTTTGGTACCCAATCAGGATCCGGAGAAAATCGGAGCGCTTTTTACCAAATACATTCAGGAACTCGCTCCCGCCAGCGTCAAGGTAGAAGTACACACGCATTCTACCGGCATGTATAGTCGTACACCGATAGATTCGATCGAATACCAAGCGGCGGAAAAAGCAATGCGGACGACTTTCGGCAAGGACATCATCCCGGCTTACGAGGGAGGCAGCATCCCCATTGCACCAATGATCAACGCAGAACTGGGCGCCAATACTGTTTTTATGGGCTTCGGGCTGAATTCCGATGCCCTGCATTCGCCAAATGAGCACTACGGATTGTTCAATTATTATAAAGGCATTGAAACGATTCCGTATTTTTATCAATACTATGCAGAAATGAAAAAATGATTTATGGCGGAGAAAATGAAGGCATTTGAGAGCGTTGGCAGGCGCCAGTTAGTTGTATCTCCTTTTATTTTCTCAACTTTCTAAATTTTAAATTCAATGAAAAATATTTCTTTGGTTCTTAATATCGTATTACTGCTTGCAGTAATCTTTCTGTACATCAAAGTATTTTCTGGAAACAAAACCAATGCTTCAGCCGGTGAAACGAAAGCTGCTGCGGTAGAGGGTACCCTGAAAATCGCTTATGTGAATGCCGATTCTTTGCTCGCCAATTATGCGTATTTCAAGCAAAAAAGTGAGGAGTTAGCCAAAAAAGAAAAAGACGCCGACGCCAGCCTTCAGGCAAAAGGGCGTGCATTTGAGCGGGAAATGCAAACCGCGCAGCAAAAAGTGCAGCAGGGTTTACTGGCGCCCAATGAAATTGAGCGGGAACAGCAACGCCTCGCGCAAAAACAACAACAATTGCTAACGGAGCGGGAACAGATCACCCAGGCTTTACTCACAGAAAGCCAGAAACTGAATGAAGAGTTGCAAAAAGAAGTACTGGATAGACTGAAAGCCATCAAAGAAGCCGAAGGGTACGATTTTATTCTTAGCTATGCCGCCGGCGGTCAGATTTTAGTCGCCAACGACAGTCTGGATATTACTAAAAAAGTACTGGAGGCGCTGAATGCGCAAAAAGAGGAGGCAAAAAAGCAGTAGGCTATCAGCAAAGCAGGAGATTGGCTACCTGAGTTAAAGTACCATAAACAATGGCATTTTGTCCAAAATATTGACCGACTTCGATTGCTGCCGTTTGAGATATTCCAAGAATGAGCAAGCTGACTTCGGGTTCCCAGGTGCAATCAACGCCTATCCCCTCACCAATAAAGCCCTGATAACCAGCTTTTTCCACAATTTCAACCAAGTGTTGGTGGCGCAGATTGTTCTCCTGGC
Source organism: uncultured Saprospiraceae bacterium (assembly GCA_964596135.1). Classification (GTDB taxonomy): domain Bacteria; phylum Bacteroidota; class Bacteroidia; order Chitinophagales; family Saprospiraceae; genus JADJNW01. Next base: position 14,782 of record CAZQTF010000001.1, read on the forward strand.
GCTCGAGCAGTGTCGAGCCAGGATTCCAGGCTGTGATAAAAGCCCAACTTTTCACTTGATGCTTTTGGAGAAGCAGATTTAATGCATCATTCGCCTCGCCGATTCGAATTTCTAACGCAGGATTTTGAACGCGATAAGTCGTTTGCAGATAAGCATCCATAAGCCGTTGGTCTATATTGCGGTAATTATTGTCCATAGTTATAAATTAAACCTAAACAAAGTTGTACCTTTGCGAAGTTTTTTAGAAGAGTATTGCAGAGAAAATTTCAATGTTGAATGGATAGAAACACAATTATAGGGATTGTTCTCATCTTTGCGCTTTTTATTGTGTGGCAGCAGTTCTTCGTAGCACCGGAAGCAAAAAAGAAAGCAGAAGCCCAAAAACGAATGCAGGATTCCATTGCATTGGCACAGAAGCAGCAAAAAGATAGCGCCACAACGCTTCAACGCCCAGATACTGCGGGAAATCAGCCAATAGGCAAAACGGCTGAACCGCAGGTGGATTCGATGAAAAATGCACAGCATGTGGCAAATTTCGGACCATTTGCCAATGCCGCCAGTGGCAAGGAAGAATTGGTTACGCTTGAAAATGACGTTTTCAAAATCACTTTTTCCAACAAAGGCGGACGAATTGTAGAAGCTGAACTAAAAAAATTTAGTAAGATTTCGGAAAACGAAAAGAAGAAGGAAGTCAAAAGCCCGCTGCGTTTGCTGGAAGATACTAAAGATTATTTTGAGTATTTGCTTCCAGTCAGTGGTGTCCCAAACGGTGTGATCAGCACAAGGGACTTGTATTTCTCAATGGAAAAAACTGATAACTCGGTTACTTTCCGCGCCGACGCCGGTAACGGGCGTTTTTTTGAGCAAAAATACACCATCACTCCCGGCACTTACCGGATGGATTATGAGCTTCGCTTTGAAGGATTGAACAGTGTTTTGGATAAAAATGCAAGGGAAATTCAGCTCCACTGGCTAAATTATCTCGATAAACTTGAAAAAAATACGCACTACGAGCGCACTTATTCCACTTCCTATTACAAACCGCTGGATGGTCGCTACAGTTACTGTTCTTACACTTCCAACGATACAGAGGATGCCAGCGGAATTAAAATCAAATGGGTTTCTCATTCCAATCAGTTTTTCAATAGCTCGCTGATCGCCAAAGAAAGTTTCGGTGGAGCATTGCTGGAAGCCGAACAATTCGATGAGAAAGCAGACGATCTGAAAAAACTCAATTCTCTGATTAAAATCCCTTTCAACCAGTCCAGCAGCGAAGCTTTTGCCATGGGCTTTTACATTGGTCCCAACGAATTTGATCGCCTTCGGGCGCTCGGTCATGAACTGGAAGATGTTATTCCCTTTGGCTGGAGCATTTTTGGTACAATTAATCGCTGGGTCGTCCGCCCTGTTTTCAATTTCCTGTCCACTTTTATCAGCAGCAAAGGAATCGTTATCCTAATGCTGACATTTCTGGTAAAACTCGCGCTGTATCCACTAACCTACCGAATGCTGTATTCGCAATCAAAAATGGGCGCTTTAAAACCCCAATTGGAAAGCCTTCGGGATAAATTTAAAGACGATCCTCAGCAGCAGCAGATGGAAACGATGAAAATTTACCGCGAGTTTGGAGTCAATCCGCTGGGCGGCTGTATGCCAATGCTGCTGCAAATGCCAATCTGGTTTGCGCTGTACCGCTTTTTTCCGGCAGCCATCGAATTTCGGCAGGCAGCATTCCTCTGGGCAACCGACCTTTCCTCTTATGATGTGTTTTTCCGGCTGCCTTTTGAAGTTCCCCTGGGTTTTGGATCTCACATCAGCTTATTTACTTTCCTATGGGCAATTACAACGCTCATTTATACTTATTACAACTCAAAACACATGGATTTTTCGGCACAACCTGCCATGAAATACATGCAGTACATCATGCCGATCATGTTTTTAGGATTTTTCAACAGCTTTGCTTCGGGTTTGACATGCTACCTTTTGTTTAGTAATGTTTTTAATATTTTGCAAACCATTATTACAAAAAATTACATTATTGATCAGGAGAAGATCAAACGCGAACTGGAAGCTTATCGCAAAAAGCCCAAGAAAAAAGGCGGTTTTCAGGAACGCTTGGAATCAGCGTTGAAAGAACAGCAACGCATTCAGGCGCAACGCCAAGCGGAGCAAAAGAAAAAGAACAGTAAAAAATAATGTTCAAAAATATAATATGCGGGGTATGGGGAGGAATGTTGTTATTACTCACTGCCTGCAACCGAAAGGCAGCTAATGCGACACTCCCTCCAATACCCGCCGTCGTGGATGCATCCAGGCTGGAAGAAGCCAATAAGGCAGCGCATCGGCAACAGGAACTAACAGACAGCCTTGCACAGCCGCATCTAATGTTTCTGCTTAAACGAACCGGCTGCTATGGTACATGCCCGGTATTCGAGGCGAAGGTTTACTCCAATGGGCGAGCTACTTACGACGGAATCCGGCACGTGCAGAGAATTGGCTTATTCGAAGCACTGGTTGACAGTAATTGGATACAAATCATGCTTGACTCAGCGCTATCTATTCAATATCTGTCTTTCGAAGATCAATATCCGATCGGCTCCGAATCTATCCCAGACCTACCTACCACAACAACTAAAGTCTTTTGGAATAACCAGGAAAAAACAGTAGAAAACAACTTTGGCAGCCCCAAAAGCCTGAGGAACTTCGAAGATTTCCTGGAATCGGAACTCGAGAAGTTGCAATGGGTTAAAAGAGAGCATTAATACCCCGATACCAATTAACTCTTTCTTTTAGTTGATAAATATTTTCTGATTGGGAATAACCGTATCCGAGTAGCTCATATTATTCAGCAAACGCAATCGTTGCTCGGTCATGCCGTACATTCTTGCGATCTGGCTGATGTTCTCACCTTCTTTTACGGTGTGAGTAGCCCTTTTGATTAAGCTCCCCGATTCATATCCCTGCGGGATGGTCTGGTCATAAGCAGGAGGAATAGTGCGTGATTCCGGTTGGAAGGTTCCTCCACTCACGGTTCTGGGGCGGAAATCTTTTCCCAAATCAGAACTTGAATAAATTTGAGGCGTGATACTCTGATCCTTAAACAAATCAACCGAAAAAGATTCTCCTTCTTTATAAGGTGATTTTACGGTCAGTTCCGTAGGGACGCCGCCGTAATAACTATAGTCTCGTGGGCGGTCAGTTGTTGATGAGGTACTGGTTTTTGAAACGGCAGGTAGTGGGCAATCCGTTGTTTTCACAAGCTGACCGGCTTTAATGGTCTCTTCTTCGGTAAAGCCATTGATGCTGCGAAAGCGGGCTTCTGTATATCCGAATTTAATTGCCAGCGAAGCGACGGTTTCGCCAGACTGCGCCACGTAATAGCCGGTGGTGCTTTCCCATGCTTTTTCTCTGGCGGCTACGCTTTTGGCAACAAAAGTATTGTCTTCGTATGGAGCCGGCATCGTGACAGCAGGGCGGCTGTCTGCAATTGCATCCGATGGTTTCGTATCTGTAGCTTTTTCTGCTACTTTAAGCTTATCGCAAACGTGAATCGTCGTAGAGCTTCCTAAACCATTCCAAGCCTGTATTTGTGCGACCGTTACGCCATAGCTTTTAGAAATGCGATAAAGTGTCTCACCTTTTTGTACAATGTGATATCCTCCCCCGGAAATCGCCCCGCCACAAGGATTGGCAGCAGGTGCTGGCTTGGGGGAAGGGGTTTTGGGCGTTTGATCAAACGCTTTGGGAATATCTTTTTCAGTCAATTCTTCTTTATTGGCAGGTGGCTGCTCCTGGCAAAGCAAACGAAGGTATTCATCCGGTGTGTAGTCATTGATTTTTTCCAGCCGGCGTACGTTGTTGTAGGCATCCGAGGCATTCACGCCATATCTTTCCTCCCGGATACCCAGCTCTGGTACTAGTACAAAATCGGTATGCCTGGGGTCTGCATCTTGCGATGTCTTTTTAAGTAAATAGGCGCCACTGCAATCATTTTCGAATTTTCCATCAAATAATATTTCCTTCCCTTTTGTTTTTATAATAGAAATATCAATATTAATCAATGCATTATTTGTATTAAGATTAAAGTTGTAACGTTCAGAAATATAGGTAATTGCCGGTCCGATTTGTTGGAAATAGGCAGCTTTGGCAATCTTGTAAACGTTGTATTGGTTGTTTTGCCCTTTGATCATCAAAAAAACCTGATCGCTGCCGTTATTAATTGCTTCTACAAATTTTTCGTTATAGAGGCTGTTTCCGCAGGAATAAACCTGCGCCGGCAAAAATTCCTGGCTTCTGGGCTGGTCGGGGCTAATTTCCAGATAAACAAACTCCGACGCGCTTGCTTTGAGACGGTAAACCACCACGTCGCTCATTTTTCCGTTAGTCGTGTGGGAGTACAACATCCTGTCCATGCAGGCTTGATCATGTAAAAGATACAGACTTGCCGCTTGTGAAAGCGGAATCGAGAGGCTTAGATACAAACCAATGGTCAGAAGCTGAATTTTGATATTCATACCGCTTGTTTTGAAACAGATGCAGTATCTGCGTGTAATATTTAATAAATCAATGATTTATACAAAGTTTCAATAAAAAAGTGAATAAAACAATATGTTGAACGAGAATTTCACCAAAAAGATTGCGTTTTCTTTCTTTTTTTGAAGAATAATCTCACCAGCCTGCTGATATGGATGAAGAATGGACTAAATGCGAAGGGATCACGATATTTAAGGCGTGGAAGAACGAGATTATACCCTCTCTACAATACCGTTGGTTACGGCGTAGAGCACCAGTTCGGAAGACGTATTGAGATTCAGTTTCTTCATAATTTTTTTACGGTGGGTATAAACGGTATGCGGGCTTAGGTTCAAAACATCTGCAATTTCCTTGGCGATCAGCCCTTTAGCCACAAGTTTGACGATCTCGATTTCCCGGGGCGTCAGCGGGGTTGGTGCGCAACTTTCACCTTTAGCGAAGGTTTTTTCTAACAGATAATCCAACACTTTGGTACAAAAAAACTTCTGCCCTCTGGCTGTCGCATTGATCGCATCTATAATTTCTTCCTCTCCGCAGGTTTTAGTTAGAAAGCTGCTGACGCCATGCTCGAGTACTTCGTATATAGAACTTTTATCGTGATCTTCACTGATGACAAGAATGCGGGCATTGGGGGCAGTATCCTTGATCTGATCAATGGTTTGTTGGCTGAAATAGCCAGGAGAGTTGTAGTCCAAAATCACAATCTGCGCAGGGTATTGCTTCAAATACTGAATCAGTTCCTCCTCATCGCCTGCTTCCGCCAAAATGTCAAAATGCGCATTCGCCTCCAGCACCTGCCGGAGGCCCAGGCGGGTAAGATACTGAGCATCCGCAAGAATGATCGAAATATTTTGCATTGTAATTATTGGATTTCTAACACGAAAATAGAAAGCATTCCCTCTTAAAACAAATTTATTTAGACTTAGTTTAGATTATTTTTATTAAAGCAGTCGTTTCTGCAACTCAAAAAACAATTCTCTTCCTGCGCGCGGCAGAATAGAATCTAAACTCACATCCATTTGCAAAATACGAAAATACGGCAAGAAAATGCGTTGATATTCCTCTTTGGTTCCTCCAAAAGGCGGACCGGGATGTTCGAAGGGATGCGCAAAAAGTAATCCGACGACCTTGCCATTGTTGGAGAGCAGTTCCGCTGCCTTTCGGGCATAATCGGGTCGGCGCACAGGCTCAATAGCGCTGAAAAATGTTTGCTCCAAAATCAAATCAACCGTCAATGCTAATTCAAAAAAATCTTCTACGAGCATTTGAGCCTCGGGAAAGTCAGGGGCTTGCTGCTTCAAATACTCGAAAGCTGCGGGCGCCCAGTCGCATACAAATACTTGTTGGAAACCCTGCCGATAAGCATAAACCGCTTCATAAGCCCGGCCTGCACCGGGAATGAGTATTCGAAGTGACTGGTCTTTCAATTGATCGAGGTAGTGCTTTAGCGGCGGCGACACATACCCGATATCCCACGGCGTATTGTGCATTTTGTAGCGCTCATTCCAGTAATTTGACGTCAAACCATAATCCGACATAATGATTGAGTGAGCATGGTTAATGATTGCCCGGCTGAGCTATAAATCGCTCGTAATCAATTATAAAAAATAATACCACAGCTTAATATTGCCCGACTGGTTGTTTTACTTAAAAACCGATGCCTGATTGGATTCTGTAGATGTAAATTCCGGGTTTTCTTCCTCTTCATAGTTATCGGGCGTTTCCCGGAATTGCACTTTGATCTTGTAGCGTTTATTTAGATTGCTGACCACAGGCACAAACATTGTATTCATCAATTCCACCGCCTGTGATTTGGCTTTATCCAGCACCTGGCTTTCTTCGATCGCATCCCGGCGGAACTCCGCACGAAGCACATTAAAACTACGGTTGAGATCCACATTTTTCACTTCGCGCAGCCAGCCGATGTCGAGTTTATCAATTTTTGGATACACTTCGTGCGAGAGAATCGTTGGCTCCGGCAAAGTAATCGTCACCAGCCCCGCTTTGGAATTGAGGCTAATGTCGAAGTATTCATTTAATCGGAAACCCGCTTTCAAAATACTAATGGCAGTCACTTCAAAATCAGTGGAAGATACTGCGAATCCCCAGATTTTGGTTTGTAACTGACGGCTTAGTCCTTTTTTGTCGCGGATTTCTACCGTCGCCAGTTCGGCAATCGTTTTTTCTACCTTTTCCTGCATCAAGCCCTTGGAGCGGCTGAAGTCCTCGATAGCAGCACGTTCTTCCATCCGCCGGATAAGCGGTTGCAGCGCTTCGGTCATTGCCACGCCACAAGGCGTATCCACACTTTTGCCACGGGCATAAATACTGCCGTCTTTGGTAGTTTCTATCAAGGATGTGATGACGTGATTGACCAGAAAACAAGTGTATTTGGAAGCGACTTCATTCAAAATGGCAACGGCGTTGGCTCTTTCGTTGTCGTACCAGGTTTGGTACAAATTTGAGGTGGTATCTTTCATTGTCACGAAATCATTGTAGTACAGATCCTTAAGATAAGCATGGTGTTTTTCATACTCCTTCTGCACCTTCGCTTTGATTTCGCTGCTTAAGCCCATCCGGTTTGCGGTGTGATTCAAAATAGACAAATTGACATCGTACACCAATTGATTGAACTCGCGGCGATAACGCTGCGGATTGGATAAAATCGCCAGCGCGTCTTCCTCGTCAATATTCATGTCGAATTCGGCGGGCTTGTAATTGATCTGCAATTCCTTAGGGATCGCGGTATAGTCGCTGAAATTGTTTTTATAGTAACGATAAAATAAAGCTGCTACCACACCAAGAAACAATAAAGCCACCACCAGTCTGCCTATGCTCATCCGATTGTCGGCGGGGGGAGGCGGGCTTTGGTTTCGTCTTGCCATTTTTTTTGTTATTTCTTTACTAATTTTAAAACACGAGCATTGTCACTGTTAAGTCGCTTTTCAACATGGTTTTCGCAAAAATCCCATTAACAAATAACAATGTCTTGCCAATTTTTACCTTTTAAACGTAACTACAACGTAGAAGTCACGCCGGTTCAAATTAAATATACGATTAATATAAATAAAAGTTCAGGCAATCGCCCGTTTTATCAAAAACTTCCTTTTTGTAAACAAAATATGAAAATATTAGCTTTTATCTAATTTTTATAACTTTAACCTTTAAGAATTTCGAAAAATGGATACTCCTCAAATGACCTTAAATTGCGGGGGAAAACTGCTCAGCCTGGAAACGCCCATAGCAATGGGTATTCTGAATGTTACACCCGATTCATTCTACGATGGCGGGCGCTATGCCGATGGCAGCGCCATGTTGCGGCAAGCAGAGAAAATGCTCCTCGAGGGCGCGGCAATCATTGATGTGGGGGGCATGTCGTCTCGTCCCGGCGCGGAGGTCATCAGCAAGGAAGAGGAGTTGAAGCGGGTCATTCCGGTAGTTGAAAAAATCTCCCGACATTTCCCGGAGGCTATTATTTCGATTGATACCGTTCAGTCGGCAGTCGCCCAACATAGCGTGGAAGCAGGCGCAAGGATTGTTAATGATATTTCCGCCGGGCGCATAGATGAGCAAATGTACGAAACCGTAGCCGCACTGGGTGTTCCGTATGTTTTGATGCACATGCAGGGTACGCCGGGCAATATGCAACAAAATCCAACCTATGACGATGTCGTACGTGAAATCCTGGACTTTTTTATTCGGGAAACCGGTAAACTGCGGGCGTTGGGCGTTAAAGATATTTTACTGGACGTTGGTTTTGGTTTTGGTAAAACGGTCAAACACAATTTCCAACTCTTGCGCAATCTTCATGTTTTTCGGATATTGGATTTGCCAATTCTGACAGGGCTTTCGCGCAAGTCAATGATTTGCCGACCATTGGGCATCAAGCCGGCAGAAGCGCTGAACGGCACCACTGCTTTGCACATGGTTGCCCTGCAGCAAGGTTCGCGTATCCTGCGCGTACACGATGTGCGCGAAGCAATGGAAGTAATAACATTGTGGCAACAATTAGAATTTGCTGATACCCCCTGACTTAAATCCAAAAAATGACCGAAAAGGAAGTGAACAAGGCTGCTTTGGGCATGTTGCGCTCATACTACCGCCTCCGCATCAAGTCGGATTCGCCAGAGGTCACCTCGGATGTGCGAGGAGCGGGAGGAATCATTGCCGATGGCGCCTATGCATTCCGAACGCCTGACGGGGAACGCTTTTTGGCTACGGTAGAATCCACCTCAGCAGATACCAAAGATGAAGTTTATTACAAGCTCCAGCGATGGCTACTTGCCTGGGACAGTGCTACAGTAGCGAGCATTATTACGCTGTTGTGGTTCAGTTGGACGTTTATCAACGACAATATTTTGGTCAAAAAATATGGCGTGAACTACACCACACTGTTGATCGCCGCAGTTTTCCTTGGGGCATACCTCTTCTACTTCCTCATTTTCAGAAGATTACGCCGTTATCGTTATATTTATGCCGTGGAACAGTTCAAACGCTACCATGCCGATGAACAGTGGATTGCTATCGCCGAAGATGTATTTGCCCACAACAATGACAAGTATTACCTAGAATTGCGCAATCAGTGTATTTACAATGGTTTCGGGCTGATTGTTGTGGATCAGCACCAAAAACCCTACCTGGCGATCACGCCTGCCCGAAGGGAACTATTTAGCGGTAGCCGAAAAATCGTGCAATTCTTTTCCCAAAACCAAATCAACCGTCTGCTGCAACGCAGTGCTGGTCTTCAGGAATGGTGGAAAAAATTTAGCAAAGGTATGCCCTTACAAATCGTACTTTCCGATCCGGATTATTTTCTGCGGTTTCGTCGTCCGGTTATCAATCAGATCGTGGTTTGCGGCATCAGTTGGGTCATGATCGGCTTTATTTTTTATGTAGAATGGCAACAGCGACCGGTACGATACGTCAGCCAGGAAAAGTACGAAGAAGAAGTCATCACCCGTCAGGTACAAAGCCAGGGTGAGCCTAACCGAACAATCATTTTGCCGAATGACTCGATTTACATCCGCCCGTTTGATAATAAAGTCATTCCTTACTTGCTGCTGTTACAATCGGAGCAACTAAGCCCAATTACCGCTGCTTTAAATAAAAGCGGCACAGATGTATTGATCGGGATGCTCAATGGCACGATGATCGTCTATGATTGTGAACGTTTATACAATTTTCAAACACCGAAATTCATTCTGCAGGAAGGCGTTTATCCTGATTTTGAAACCGTCACCCGTCGAATGAATCAGTTACTCGCCGAAGGACTGCAGGTAAACAGTATCTGGATGGGTTGCTTTTCGGAGAAAGATCAAAGTTACATCTTGTATTTCGATGAACTACTCGACAGTAAAGCCCAGGCGGAAAAACTGGCGCGAGACTACCACAACAAGCTTAAAAACAAAAACTTAGATACACCTATTTCCATTAAAACACTAATGCCAAAGCGCTGATCCGATCCATGCCACTGATAAAACATTCTACTTATAAAGCGCCGCCCCTGTTGCGCAATGGCCACCTGAATACCATTTACGCTGGCGCTTTCCGCAGCGTACGAGATTTGACTTATGAGCGCGAGCGCATCCACACGCCCGATGGCGATTTTCTCGATCTGGATTGGTCAACGGTGAGCAGTGACCGCCTGGTTATTGTTTTACATGGGCTGGAAGGCAGCGCCCAACGCCCCTATACCCGAGGGATGATTCGCTACTTCAACCAAAATGGCTGGGACGGACTGGGTATGAATTTCCGGGGGTGCAGCGGAGAACCCAATCGGCTGTTGCGCTCCTATCACGTTGGGGAAACCAGCGATCTGGATACCGTCATTCAGCATGTACTATCGCTCGATCGCTATCGGGAGGTCGTGCTGGTTGGTTTTAGTCTAGGTGGCAACGTAACGCTGAAATACATTGGTGAAAAAGGCACACAGGTGCATCCAATTATCAGAAAAGCGGTCGCCCTATCCGTGCCGTGTCATGTGCCCAGCGCGAACGAAGTGTTCAACCACTGGCAAAACAAGCTGTATATGCACCGCTTCATGCGTTCCCTCAACGCGAAAATGCAATACAAAGCCGCACAATTTCCCGGACAATTGAAAATCAACGGACGCCTGCCACGAAATTTCAACGAATTCGATGAAATTTTTACCGCACCGGTGCATGGCTTTGCCAATGCACACGACTACTGGACGCGCAACAGCAGTTTGCCGTTTCTCGAAAATACAGTCATTCCTACCCTCCTCATCAACGCGATGGATGATTCTTTTCTCAGCCAGGCGTGCTTCCCCACCGCATTAGCCGATGGTCACCGCCGTTTTTATCTCGAAACACCACGCCGGGGCGGTCATTGTGGCTTTGTGACCTTCAACGACAACGGCACCTACTGGTCAGAAAAAAGAACGTTTGAATTTGCAGCATCAAATGTCTAAAACTGGCTGATTCGATGTAATTTCACACGTCGATTTCGATGATCTTTGCGATTTTTTTTACAGTTTACATTGCTATTTTATTCCAAAAGCTTCGCTAAAAAATACCAACCATGAAAAACCTTTTACAAAAGAGCTTGCTAATTTGCGCAGCATTTTTTTGCCTGAGCAATAATGCATTCACAGCTGGCGAGAAGCCTGTAGCCACTACTGCGCATTTCGATTTTTACAACAATTACTGGGTCAATCTGCACCACTTTTTGTATGATAAAGCGCTGAAGGAAGCGCCCGAGTTGACCACCGATAGCCTTGAAAATCAGATCGTTCTGAAGCTGAACGAAAACGACCGGAGAGCATATGACCAGGCGGTTGACTTTTACCGAAAATACCTGGCCAGCCGGAGCCTCGTGTCGGATAAGATTATGCATACCATCCACGCCTGTTTGGTCAATTTTGACGCTAAAACCACCCCCAACTGCACCGACCTGGAGCAGGAGCATATTGAAATTTTTAAAAGCTTCAGCCCGGTTTACAAAAAACACTTCTGGAAATTGCACAGCGAGCAGAATATGGGGAAATTGAATGAACATTTGAACACGCTCCAACTGGTGGGGAATGACATTGTACAACAAATTACTTCGCTCAGCAACACCGCCTGGCAGGATGTCAAAATTCGGGTTGATCTCAGCACGCACGCCAGCCGAAGCGGCTCTTATTTTCTGCTGAATCCGATGATGATCACCATTTCTACCGCCAGTAAGAGATTGCAAGGCACGCTGTTTATCGAAATGCTTTTCCATGAAGCCAGCCACTCAATCATGAGCGCCGATAAGGGAGCTATCAGCCAAAACATTGCCAAAGCCTCTCAGGCACTGGGCAAGCAACCACCCTTTGATTTTTGGCACATGGTGCTTTTTTATATCGTCGGCGAATCAACGAAAACAGCATTAGCCAAACAAAATATAGAGCACCAAACGTACATGGAAACATACAATGTTGCCAAGCGGTACAATGCCATCCTGGCGGACAATATGGAAATTTACATAGACGGAAAGATCAGTTTGTTTGAGGCGCTGCGCCGTACAATAGACAAAGCGCAAAACTAAAGCACTCCAGAGTCCAACAGGAATTTTACTTTTAAAATCGACACCATCGAAAGTGAATCGGTGATATCGCCTCGCATCACCATCTCCACAGCTTCGGCGAAGGGCAGTTTTCGAACGACGATCTGCTCGGTTTCTTCGGGCATCGCTTCGCCGAAGCGGAGGTCGCGAGCCACAAAAGCCATACCGCTTTCATCGGTGACAGAATTGGACGCGTGAAAATCAAGAATCTTTGTCCACCGGTGGGCAATGATGCCGGTTTCTTCCAGCAACTCCCGCTGCGCTGCTTCCAGTGGATTCGTATTCAAGGGGCAGCCGCCTTCGGGTATCTCCCAGCTATATGCTTCCAAAGCGTAGCGATACTGCCCGACCAGCCAGGTATTCAGCTCTTCATCCAGAGGTACTATGCCAATTGCCATGTTTTTAAAGTGCACCACACCGTAAATACCCGGATTACCCGCTGGATTGATTACCTCGCGGTGGGTGACACATATCCAGTGGTTAGCATACACTTCCTGGATGCGAAGCGTTTGCCAGGGGTTTTCTGTTGTAGCGCCATGATTATTTTGCTTCATCATTCCAGGGTTTTATTATAATTCGCTTACATCGTTCTGCAAATCACTTTTTGCAAATAAAGCAAAGCTTATTTATATCAAAATAAAAATTCATAATTCTGACAATTAACAATCAACCATATTCACTTACTTAATTTAATTTTTTACTGCAAAAAACCCGGCGTAGCAGGTCCTTTCAATAACTGGTCGAAAAAATATTGCAATAATCCCGGCTGAAAAGCATATGCAGTTAATATCATAAAAAACAATCCATAAATCGCTCCCCAGAAATGTGTGTTGTGACCGATGTTGTCCATGCCGTGCTTTTCCATATAGGAAGAATACCACAGGTAAGCCACGCCAAACAAAACTGCCGGCAGCGGCGGAAAAATAAACCATTCCCAGGGATTAAACAAAATAAACGCAAAGACCAACGCTGATGTCGCGCCGGAAGCCCCCACTGCCGCATAACCCGGATTGTCCTGATGCTGAAAATAGGTGGGTATCGTAGAAATCACAATGCCACTCAGGTAGAGCAGAAGATACATCAACCGCCCCAGGCTCGCCCCGAAAATATAAAACATGGCATCTTCGAGGTATTCCCCGAAAACATATAAAACGTACATATTCACCAGCAAATGTTGCCAGTCGGCATGCACAAAACCATAAGTCAGGAAGCGGTACCATTCGCCGTTTTCTTTTATCCGTCGCGGATACAGCATCAGACGGGCTTTGATCTCCGGTTTATTGAATGCCTGATAGGAGATCAGAGCAGTCATAATAATCAGTACGAGCGTTAGGCTTATCATATTTTATTTGATTTTATGCAATAATACAGGTAAATAAAAACGGAATACAATATTATTTCGGTTTTCATCATTACATTTTTCAACTATTATGATAGGGTTCGTTTCGCAAAATGGTCATCGCCCGATAAAGCTGTTCTGTAAAAAACAGTCGAACCATCTGGTGTGAAAATGTCATTTTGGATAAAGATAACATCGCATTGGCACGCTCATAAACCACTTCGGAAAAGCCGAAGGCGCCGCCAGCCAGAAAAATCAACTTTTTGCCGGTTAGTTGCAGTTTCTGCTCCAGAAATCGCGCGAATTCTTCCGAGGTATATGATTTGCCTTTCTCATCGAGCAAGATAAAAAAATCCTCTTTTCGCAAACGGCGGAGTACAATCTCGCTCTCTTTTTGCTTGAGCTGCTCACTGTCCCATTTTCCGGCATTTTTCACTTCGGGCAGCGTCGTCATTTCAAAAGGAATATAATGTCGCAATCGTTGTAAATAAATTCCGATTCCTTCTTCCAGATATTTTTCATTGGTTTTTCCAATAACCCAAAATTCAATTTTCATTTTAAGACTCAGGTTGTGGATGATCAGTTTTAATTGAAAATCAAGTTCAAATCATTACCAATCATCAATTAATAATTTTCTAAAGCAGTTCCAATTCCTCCATCAGAGTATGCCGCTCCGAGAAGTTGGCGCGAAGATTTTCTACCAACGCATCCGCAATTTCTGCTGCACCCGACTCGTATAATCGGTGAATAATTGCCCGAATTTTTTCCGAAGGCTTCCTGCCGATATGATAATTCAGATAATGTTGAAATAAGTTATTATACAAATGATAAACGCCTTCTCGGTCATAAGGCAATAATAAGTGTCCAAATTCCTGAACCAGATCGAGTGATTGGGTTTCATACAAATAGGTAAATAACTCTTTAAGAAATCCTTCTTCATAGTAAATAGCTGCAAGCAGTCGCATTTTTTCTTTAAACGATGGCAAAAGACGCAAGGTTTCCAACACCTCCGGGAAATAAGCAGTCCAATCGTGCGCCAACCGTTCCCTGAGCATTTTATAATATTCAAAATCAAAAGTTTGTAATAAACGGCGTTTGCCGAAATGCGCAATGGACGCCAGATCCTGCTCGGAGAGCGCAATTTTGAGCAACGTTTCTTCCAGCAAAGCAATCGTGTCTTTATTTTCGGAGCGCTCCAGCCCGATATTTGCCAGCATCTTTACCCTTGAGTAGTTACCTTTGCTCAAAGATTGGCGCACTGCAAATAGCAATACTTCTTCATTTGTAATATTCTCATTTACAAAATTTTGCACATCTTCTACTCTGCCCAGTTTTTCAAGTAGCGATAGTTTTGCCAGCAGTATTTTTGCCAGTTCTCTTTTTTCAAAAAAGTATCGGTGGATCTGTCTGTCTAACAAATCGAGCAGTTGTTCGACTTCTTCTTCTTCCGCTGCCATTTCGATCAAAACACGCAAAAAATATTGATCCAACTGCACGTTGCGATAGAGCAACTTGGGGCATTCCCGCAGGCAATAAGCCCAAATAGATTCGCGCAAATCGAGCGGCGGCGACAGCTCCAGCACCATCTCCAACACTTCAAATGCCTCCAGTACCTGCTGCCTGATTTCTTGCTCGAGTGCTTGCAATTTGCGCAACAACGGCGCTATTTTTTCAATAATACTTTGTGCCATCACAACCGCTTCGGCGAGATATCGCAGAGTAAGGGCATCTTCGATCTGATGGTGAATTTCCAACAGCATTTTGTAGATGCTGTTAGCCCCCCGCTGATTGAAAGTGCGGTCGGGGCGGCGGGCGGCAGCGATCGTACTGTCTAATAATTGCAGGTATTTCTCTCGGCTGTCAATATTAGAAACGTTTGGTGCAAAACGAGCTTTCAACGCCAGGGCAAAATTGCGGTTGGTCTTGGCGTATTGTTTAATGAAAGCTACCAGATCATCGTGATTGACCTGGTCAAGCACTGCGCCGGTGGTCAGGCGTCGGGGCGTTTCCTCCCCGGCGGCTTCGGGGGCGCGGGCAGCGAGCGTTTGGACTACGTGTTGCCGTAATACCATCAATACGGCTGCAATATGACCGCATTGTTTTTCTTCCTGAAAACGATTACAGTCGCAGGTAGTTGCCGTTACTTTGGAGGGGCTGATTTTGGCTTCTACTTCGTAGATTTTTCCATCGCGCACCTTGGCTATATAGAAATTTCTACTGACTTCCTGTAAATCATGTACCCCTTCCTCTTCCAGCAGTTGCTCGCCCGCCAAAAGAGACGCTTCATCCAGATAAGATTCGAGATATTGTAACGGAAAATTCATTTTCAAAACTCCATAAAAAAAATAAACACCAGAAGGAGAAAGAGGTTTGTTTCTCTCCAAACACTCAAAGTTAGAGGCAATTAGCTTGCCTTTCAACCATGTACTAAAAAAAAGAAAATTCTTTACATTTGGGAAACATTCAAAATGCCGTTTCATTCACTTACTGGCTGACACTTTGATTTCCTGAAAAGTAAAACATTCCTTTGTGACAAAAAACCGTGGAAAACACCCCAATGATGACAAAATTTTCGGGAAAAGATGGCATCCCGCTTTGCGGGAAGCAGTCAACGACATGTGTTATCTGCTGACGCGGGGCTATGGCAGCAACTCTGCTCTGTCGTTGGTGGGCAATCGTTATCAGCTCAACAACCGACAACGTTTAGCGGTACTTCGGATCAGTGCTTCGGACCACAAAATAGAAAACCGCCAGCTCAAAGCTTGCCAGGACGATGAACTGGCAGGGCAAGAGATAGACATTGACGGTTTTAATCTGTTGGTACTCCTCGAAAGTGCCCTGTCGGGTGCGTATCTTTTCAAGTGCCGGGACGGTACCTACCGCGATATTGCCAGCGTGCACGGCTCTTACAAACGGGTAATGAAAACCGAAGCAGCCATGGAGTTGGTTGGTAAAACCCTCCAAGAATTGAAAGTTGCCAAAACAACGTGGTGGCTCGATGCGCCAGTATCCAACAGCGGCCGGCTGAAGGGATTTTTGCAGGAAATTGGTCAAAAAAATGGCTATCCCTGGGAAATGGAATTAGTCAATAATCCCGACCAGGCATTGGCAAACAGCAAAAAAATTGTGATTTCTTCTGATGGCTGGATTCTCGACCAGGTGTCAAAGTGGTATAATCTTGGCGCTTTTCTGATCGAGCAAAAGCTCACAAGCGAGCATTTGATTGTAGTTTAAAATAACTTCAACTGCCCGATTTTAAACTGCTCGTGCAGGGCAAGATTGTAAGGGCGACGTTCTTTATCCTTGAAATACAGTTTTTTAGCCAAAGCAACCTGCTGGTGGATCATTTCCGCAATGTTGCCTTGTCCGGTCATGCGCGTACCAAAGCGGCTGTCATTGAGCTTGCCCCCATGGCAGTCGCGAATGCGATTCAGCACACGATCGGCACGGTCGGGCATGGTTTTGCGAATCCAGTCTTCAAAAATTTCGGCAATATCGCCATTGAGGCGTACCACCGTTGAAGCGATAGACGAGGCGCCCACTTCGGCAACGCGTTCCGCCATCCTTAAAATTTCGTGGTCATTCAAGCCAGGAATAATCGGTGCGAGCATCACGTTTACCGGAATGTTGGCTTCCGCCAATTTTTGAATCGTTTTCAAACGACTCGCTACCGACGCCGTGCGTGGTTCCAGGAATTGTCGCAGGTCTTCGTTGAGCGTAGTCACAGAAATGGAAACATGTACCAAGTCGCAGGAATTCAACTCTTTGAGCAAATCCAAATCCCTCAGAATCAAGCTGTTCTTGGTAATAACGCCCACCGGATGGCGGTATTTCCACAATACTTCCAGAATTTGTCGCGTGATCTTGTACTTGCGCTCCGCCGGCTGATAGCAGTCGGTATTACCGGCGAGCATGATGGGCATGGCTTGCCAGGAAGGCTTTTTGATCGTATTTTCCAGAATCTTCGGAACGCCTTTTTTGACCAAAATTTTTTGTTCAAAATCCAATCCTGCACTGTAGCCCCAATAGGTATGCGTATTTCGCGCGTAGCAGTAAATGCAGCCATGTTCACAGCCTTGGTAGGGATTGAGCGAATACCCCATGCCGATGTCGGGGCTGTCCACTTTGTTCAAAATGGTTTTGGGATATACTTCAATGTACTCGGTCTTAATTTGAAGACCTTCCTCCCATTCCTCTGGCGGGACAGGCGCTTTGTCATATTCTAGATTATGATATTTGTTAGGCGTGTTGATCTGCGCCCCCCTACCCTTCAAAAATTGTTGATTGTCCATGCAGGATTGTTGATTGCATTTCAAATTTAAAACAAAAAGTTTGTAAAAACAAATTTTTATCAAACTCCCTAAAAATTTTCTTTATTTTGCTTGGAAACACAGAAGAACTGCAACACCTTACATCATAACCATGAAGCGAAAAGATTTTTTCAAGGGACTGGCAATTGGCACCATCTCTGCACCCGTGATCATCCGGGCACTGACGGGCAACAGCATCGCTCAGAATAATTCGACCGCCAACATCATTAGCGGCAAAAAATACCAGTGGAAAATGGTAACCACCTGGCCCCCCGGTTTTCCGGTTATCGGTGAAGCGTGCCAGTTATTTGCCGACGTGGTAAAGTCCATGTCGGGCGGGCGCATGGAAATCCGGGTGTTTGGTGGCGGTGAACTGGTGCCAGCGCTAGAAACTTTCGATGCGGTGGCAAACGGCACAGCGGAAGTGGGCAACGGCGCGGCTTACTATTGGGCAGGAAAAAGCTCGGCGGCACAATTTTTTGCTTCGCTACCTTTCGGAATGAATGCCCAGCAGGTAACTTCCTGGATTATTGCGGGCGGCGGCTTACAATTGTGGGAAGAACTATACCGCGACTTTGGGCTGGTGCCCATGATCGGCGGAAATACCGGTGTACAAATGGGCGGCTGGTTCAACCGAGAAATCAACAGTATCTCTGACTTGCGCGGTTTGAAAATGCGCATTCCCGGTCTTGGTGGCGATGTATTGGCTAAAGCCGGGGGCTCGCCGGTGCTGCTGGCAGGCGGTGAAATTTACACCAGCCTCGAACTGGGCGTGATTGACGCAGCCGAGTGGCTAAGCCCTTTCCACGATACCTTGATGGGCTTCCAGGATATTGCCAAATACTACTACTCGCCCGGCTGGCAAGAACCTGGCACGGCACTGGAATTTATCTTTAACAAAAAAGCATTTGATGGCTTACCTGCTGATCTTCAGGCAATTATACGTGGAGCAGCCATGCACACCCACGTGTGGATGTTTTCTCAAATGGAAGCTAAAAACAGCGAAACTCTTACAAAGCTTCTCCAGGAAGGTGTGGACATTCGCACTTTTCCACAGGAAGTCCTCAACCAACTGCGCGTGTACACCAATGAAGTGATCAGCGAGATGACCACCAAAGATGCTTTCACGAAGCGCGTGTACGAATCGTATGATAACTTCCGCAAAAAAGCAACCAATTGGGCGTCCATTTCGGAAAAGCAATTTTATAATAGTTTGGAGATTTGAATCATCTTTGGCTTTTTATACCAATGACTTTCATCATTCTCATGCAATTCAAAATAGTGTACATTTGACACGAACTTTTGAATAAAAATTCGAGGGTGCTGAGCATTTGTAATAAAATTCTGATGAATTCAACTTTACAAATGCTCAATATCCAGCCATCAAGTTTCCAAAACCATGCACACCGAAGGTTCTACCGAGCAGGCACTTTTGTATTTATTTCTGGCAGCAGCCGTTGGCTCGTTTATCGGCAATCTGAAATTTCGCGGCAACAGCCTCGGCGTAGCGGCTGTACTCTTCGTGGGGTTGGCCATCGGCGCGATCGAACCGGAAATCAAAATCCCAGATGTGATCAAGCTACTCGGGCTGGCAATTTTTGTGTATAGCATCGGGCTGAGTTCAGGACCTTCTTTTTTCTCTTCCCTCAAAAGTCGAGGCATCACCAATTTGCTGCTGGCGCTGACAGTGCTCACCGTGTTGTCCGTTTTTATTGGATTGGCTTCCTTCTTTTTTGGCTTCGATGCGTCGGGTGCAGCGGGTTTGCTGGCGGGTATTACTACGAATACGCCGGCGCTGGCGGGTTTGTTGGATGCCATTCAGAAAAACGGTGGCGCTGGCG
Organism: uncultured Saprospiraceae bacterium; assembly: GCA_964596135.1. Classification (GTDB taxonomy): domain Bacteria; phylum Bacteroidota; class Bacteroidia; order Chitinophagales; family Saprospiraceae; genus JADJNW01. The sequence continues at coordinate 34,356 of CAZQTF010000001.1, forward strand.
CCGAACTAATGTCCAACAACGCCGTGGTGGGGTATTCCATTTCCTATCCGATGGGCGTGCTGGGGCTAATGATTGCGATGGCAATTATGCAACGGCTATTCAGGATCCAATACGATCAGGAATCACAACAACTCAGTAAGGAATTTCCAACCGGACACCCAATCGTGCACCTTACGCTGGCGATTGAAAATGAACCCGTTATCGGCATGCCGATCCGGGAATTGAAGCATCAGTACCAGATGAACGTTCTGTTTGGCCGCTTGCGGCGCAATGAAAAAGACACGCTTTGCAACTGGGATACAACCTTCGAAAAAGACGATCTGGTCGGTGTAATCGGCGAAGAAGAAGAAGTGGCGCGAGTAGCGGAAATATTGGGACGATTGACAGACCTCGACCTTTCCGAAGATCGCTCGGTGTATGACATTCGGCGCATTTTTGTTTCCAACCCAGAGATTGCCGGCAAGACGGTCGCTTCGCTGAATCTTAATGAAACATTTCCAGTCATTCTCACCCGCATCCGCCGGGGCGACGTGGACTCGATGGTGACCGCTGATACGGTTTTTGAACTCGGCGATCGCGTACGCATTCTCGCTCGCAAAAAAGACATGAAGCAAATTGCAAAACTCTTCGGCGATTCCTACGAGCATATCAGCCACATTGACCTGCTCTCCTTCGGTTTAGGCATGGGGCTGGGTATTCTCATCGGTTCGATTGAAATGACATTGCCAGGCAACATTCTGTTCAGCTTAGGCTTTGCCGGCGGACCATTAGTAGCGGGGCTGATCTTGTCGTATCTGCGTCGTTCCGGTCCCATCCTCTGGACGCTCCCCTATTCTGCGAATCTTACCCTTCGGCAGATCGGGCTGATGCTCATGCTGGCAGCCATCGGCATCAATTCCGGTGCCACCTTTCTTACCACCATGCTCGGCCCGGTAGGACCGTTGATGTTCCTTTCCGGTACGATTGTGAGCCTGTTTGGCGGTATGTTAATATTATTTATTGGTTATAAATTTATGAAAATTCCATTTGTTTTGCTTAGCGGCATGATCAGCCACCACCCTGCAAATCTCGATTTTGCCAACAACCAGGCACATAATAAAATTCCTACTTATGGTTATGCCCTGGTATATCCTTTATTGCTCATCGGCAAAATCATTTTTGTGCAAATGCTCTGGCAAGTATTAAAAATTATAGGGTAGCTTCGCTTTTGGCTTGTTGCCCTACCTTTGCATTGTAAATAATCCGCTATTCTAAAGATTTTAAATGCATAGCAATTCAACCTTAATCGTCTGAATTGTATTATCTTTGAAGAAGAGCAAATAAAAAACATGATAAAGGTAAATGAGGATTGGCGGGCATTCTTGACTGAAACGGGTGACATGACCCGATTTGCCGGGCGCTTTTTTTACGAAGGAATCAAACCACGTTATGAATGGGACGAATTGTGGCGCCAGTGCTATGAAATTGGAAATAAATCCTTGCCTTTAGTTGGTTTGACCGGTTTTATTATGGGTTTAGTGCTGACCATTCAACTGCGCCCCAATATGGCGTATTATGGCGTCGAATCCAAACTGCCAGATATGGTTGCCATCGCAATCGTGCGGGAAATTGGTCCAGTGCTGGCGGCGCTGGTATTTGCCGGAAAAATAAGTTCGAGCATTGGCGCAGAGCTTGGTTCCATGCGCGTGACCGAACAAATTGACGCGATGGAGGTGTCCGGCACCAATCCGTTCAAGTATCTTGTTGTAACCCGCATCATTGCTACCACGTTGATGTTGCCAATCCTGACGCTGCTCTCTGATGCCATTTCGCTTTACGGGTGTTACCTTGGCGTCAACATCCGCGATGTAGTAAGTTTCAATCTTTTTTACACCCAGGTGTTCGATGCACTGAGTTTCAGCGATGTCATTCCGGCGTTCGTCAAAACGTACTTTTTCGGGTTTGCCGTTGGTTTGGTGGGCTGTTATAAAGGATATTTTTCGCAAAAAGGCACAGAGGGTGTAGGGCGATCTGCCAACAGTGCAGTGGTAATATCGTCGTTGCTCATTTTTATACTTGACTTGGTCGCGGTACAAATTACGGATATTCTGGGAATAAACTGAACTGATATGCAGGTAGAAGATAGTCCAGCCATACCGAAAACAAACAACTCCGCCAAAGAACCGGTGATCGAGGTATCGCATTTAAGCAAAGCTTTTGGCAGCAATCAAGTACTCAATGATTTTAACCTTCAGTTGTTCAAAGGCGAAAGCGTGGCGGTTTTGGGCAAATCAGGTTCTGGAAAATCCGTGCTGATCAAGTGCATTATTGGGCTATTAAAACCTGATGAAGGCGATATTATCGTGCTGGGGCAGAACGTGCCAACGCTTAACCAGGAAAATCTGGATGCCCTGCGTGTCAAAGTCGGTTTTTTGTTCCAAAGCAATGCACTGTACGATTCTATGACGGTGCGCGAAAATCTGGAATTTCCGCTGCGCCGACATGGCGTTAACCTCCAACAGGTTGATATAAACGCACTGGTCGTAGAGGCACTGAAAAATGTAGGGCTGGAACATACCATAGATATGATGCCGGTAGAACTATCTGGCGGGATGCGCAAGCGGATCGCGCTGGCGCGTACCCTGATCCTGAAACCAGAAATCATCCTTTATGATGAACCGACTACTGGACTGGATCCCATTACGGGCAAGGAGATTAGTCTGCTAATGGTCGAAATCCAGAAAAAATATAATACTTCTTCCTTAATTATTACCCATGACATGAACTGCGTACGCCGAGTTGCCGACCGGATCGCCCTCTTGCTCGACGGCAAATGCTATACGGAAGGCACATTTGAAACGTTACAACGTTCGGGTGATGAAGCAATCAAACAGTTTTTTGAATAACTTTGTACATGGCAAAATCAACTTTAAACAATTTTAGACTGGGAATTTTTGTCCTGGCAGGGCTGCTTTTCCTCATCGTTATGCTGTACATGATCGGCAAAGATAGTAATATGTTCAGCTCCAATTTTCAACTGCGCACCCACTTCCAGGATGTAAAAGGATTGCAACCAGGCAACAACGTTCTGTTTGCCGGTAAACAGATCGGCACGGTCAAAAGTGTGGAAATATTGAATGACACTACAATTGAAGTCCTGTTTTATATTGAAACCAAAAACCGGGAATTTCTGCGAAAAAATTCGCTAACGTCTATCGGGTCTGATGGTTTGGTCGGTAACCGGGTGCTGAACATCGTGCCTGGAGCGACCCCCGGCGAGCCGGTGCAGGAAGATGATATTTTGCCTGCCCGCGAAATGCCCGATACCGATGAAATGCTCAAAACATTATACTCCACAAATAATAATATTGCAGTTATTTCCGAGGAACTTAAAAAAACGGTGCTGCGCATTAATGAAAGTAAAGAATTGTGGGAATTGCTGGAAGAAAGCGACATTGCTGAAAATCTGCAAACCTCACTGAATAATGTACGTCTGGCGTCCGCAGAAGCAGTAACAACGGTAAATGATCTGCACTCAGTCATCGAAGATGTAAAAAAAGGTAAAGGCTCCGTTGGTTCCTTACTCGTAGATACCACCTTTTCCGCCAGCCTCAACGAAGCGGTTACCACCATTCAGGCAGCCGGTGACAATGCCAATCGCCTGGTAAGCGAATTGAATCAAACGACCCGAGACATTCGCAATATGATTGATGCGGGGCAAGGTCCTGTGCAGGCGCTATTGCGGGATACCGTTATGACCGAACGTATTCATAACAGCCTGATTAACATTGAAAAAAGCACCGCTGCTTTTAATGAAAATATGGAGGCATTGCGGCATAATTTTCTTTTCCGGGGATATTTTAAAAAGCAGGAAAAAGAAGCAAAAAAAGCACGAAATAAGGAATAACCTTTTTCCAATGATTCACCTCCGGTTACCGAAGCATGATCTGGAGAGCACGGCGTAGTACATGTTGCTCGAGGCGCTGGCGTATAGTTTCACGTTCTTCGGGCGTCTTTGCAGCGAGCAGTCGCTGCGCATGTTTCCAAACTTCCTGGCGCCAGCCAGAAATGAGGCGTGAAAGCATCCATTCATCCACACGCCCCAGAAGGGAATCAATGATTTGCAGCCGAGGGTCTTGACGTTCGATGATTGTGTCCTGCACCAAATCAATGGTTTCAGCAATGATAGTATTTACCCGGCAGTGATCTTCAAACTTTTCCTGCTTTTGCTGATCGGATAAAAACAACCACTCTCCGTGCAATACATCATAAAGCGTCAGTGCCAAGTCATAATTAATATGTACATTAATGCCCAGTAATAAGTATTGTAAAATATGTAATTGTTGTGTTGTTGTAACCGTATGCGTTTCCCGCCAGACTTCCGGCGTTTGATGGTGCTGTAATTCAAATAGTTCAAGTGCATCAAAATAATAATCGGCAAAACGTCGGAGTAATATTTCCACCCAACGGCCGTCGAGAAAACGTTGTTGTTCGATAGCATTCATCATGTTTTCGGACATCAGTGCGTAGCACCGCAGGAAATTACACCGTTGATCATCTGTACGTTCCCAGGCATCTGCCTGGGCGTGCATGCGCTGTAGCAATGGAACCGGCATGTGAATAAGGTGCTTGTGCGTTTTTATATATATAATTTTAATAATATTATCCCAGTTGAATCCGTGCCACGGAGACAATTCTTAACAATGCCTGCTTGACCACTTCTGTTTCCGGGTGTCGAATAATGATATACCCTTCGCCTTCGTAGCTGGGCAATGCTTCCTGCCCTATCTGCGGCAATTTTACATCCGTCACTAAATGCCCCAATTCTTTATCCAACACATCCAGCCCGTGAATGGCAACCACTCTGCCCTGCCCCTGCCCGCGCAGATAAGCCGCACCAACGGCGTATTTGCGTTCTGGCGGATCGAATTTGCCAAAGACCATCAACCGCGCCCAAGCATCCAATGCGTCAAAATCATTTGCTCTGGAAATCAACGTTGGAAATTGCGCTCCCGGAGGGCGTGCCGCCACTTCAGAAACAACGATGCTTCCGTCCTTACGGCGGAACCATTCCAAATGGCTGAAGCCGGTTTGCATTCCCAGTACATTGAGCGTTTGAAAAGCATACCGGCGAACATCATCGTATTCAGGCGAGTCCACTTCTCTGGGCAATACCACCTGCCATTGTATCCAGGGTTCTTGCATAACTTCCAGCGGATTGGGATAGTAATGCGTCAAAGAGTGGAAAACATGTTGCCCGTTTAAAGAAAATGTATCGAAGGAATGTTCAGAACCAACAACAAATTCTTCCAGCAAAATCTGATGTCCGGAGCTTACGTCCAATAGCTTCAGTGCTTGCTCCAGCGTCACGGCGCTCCTCACCTTGTAAGTAGCCTGCGAACCTGCACCATCAGGTGGCTTGACGATCAGCGGAAACCCAACTTCCTGCGCAAAGATCCTCGCCTCTGCTATACTGCTCGCCAGTTTGTGCCGGGCACAGGGAATCTGAGCTGCACGCAATAGATTTTTCATCCGCGCTTTATCCCGGAAATTTATTGCCGTTTCTTCGTTCATTCCCTCTATTCCTAAACGCTCCCGCACACACGCGATGGGCACCTGCAGTTGCTCCACCGCTCCGATCATTCGATGAATTTTACCAAACTTCTCTGACAGTAATTGGGCGACAGAAGTCAAAGCCTCTGGATCGTAAACGCTGTGCAACTGCTGAAAAGCAGCCAACTGTCGCTGCAAATCGCCGGGCATCAACTGTACGGGCTCCTCCGAAAGCAAACCCAGTGAAACTTCAGGCAGCCCCGCAAATGCCCGTAGAAAGCGTACAGCATTTTCGGTGAAATTCGGTGCAACGAATAGGACGAACGACATTTTTCTTTTATCAATGTTGAAAACCTGCTGAATAGAATTTTAAAGATAAAAATCTGCAAGCACATTTAACATCCGAAAAGCAAATATTTTACGATTTCCAACCCTGCTCGCCAGTACAATTGACAAAAGTCACAGCGCCAAGTGACCCAAATCACCGGCTTAGTGTGAAAAAGCACCTAACTCTGTACTGTTTTTGTATCGATCAGAATTGTATTTCTACCATAAATTTTTAAACTATGACAAAAGAAGTTGCAATTGCCACAAAGTACGTGTACAGCTTCGGCGGCGGTGAGGCTGATGGAAATGAATCCATGAAAAATCTGCTGGGCGGTAAAGGCGCCAACCTTGCTGAAATGGCGGGGCACCCCGATCTGATGTTGCCCGTGCCGCCGGGTTTTACAGTGACCACTCAGGTATGTACCCATTACTATGATAATGATCATCGTTATCCGGAGAGCCTCGAAAAAGAAGTGCTCGCTGCCTTGGCAAAAGTGGAAAACCTCATGGGCAGAAAGTTCGGAGATGTAAACAATCCTCTGCTGCTATCCGTGCGCTCCGGGGCACGTCGTTCTATGCCAGGTATGATGGACACGGTGCTGAATATCGGGCTAAATGATCAAACAATCAAAGGTTTGATTCAACAAAGTGATAATGAGCGCTTTGCTTATGACTCCTATCGCCGTTTGATTATGATGTACGCTGATGTAGTGATGGAAAAAGCGGCAGGCATTGAACCGAAAAACGGCAAAGGCATCCGTAAAATACTGGATGAAAAGCTGGAAGCAGTTAAACATAAAAATGGTTACACCAGTGATACCGATCTTGCGATAGATGACCTGAAAAAGCTTGTGGCGGTTTTCAAAGAAACCGTCGAAAAAACATTGGGCAAAGCATTCCCCGAAGATCCCATGGAACAACTCTGGGGCGGCATCAGCGCGGTTTTTGCCAGTTGGAACGGTAAGCGCGCGGTAGAGTATCGCCGCATCGAAAAAATACCGGATGACTGGGGTACCGCTGTGAATGTCCAGGCAATGGTCTTTGGCAATATGGGCGACGATAGCGCCACGGGAGTAGCCTTTACACGCAACCCTGGCAACGGGGAAAATTATTTCTATGGCGAATATCTTGTGAATGCACAAGGCGAAGACGTAGTAGCAGGTATTCGCACGCCGGCGCCGATCAACAATTATTCCAAAAACACACAAAGTCAGCATTTGCCAACACTGGAATCGCTGATGCCGGATTTGTATAAGGAATTGGATCAGTATCAAAAGCGACTCGAGCAGCACTATAAAGACATGCAGGACATTGAGTTTACTATTGAAAAAGGCAAACTCTACATGCTACAATGCCGCGTAGGCAAGCGAAACGGCGTAGCTGCGGTACGCATGGCAACAGACATGTACAAAGAAGGCTTGATCGATCGGGAAACGGCAATTATGCGTGTGGCGCCAAATCAATTGGTTGAGCTTCTGCTACCAATGTTGGATATGAAAGCCGAACAAATTGTTACTCCCATTGCCAAAGGGTTGCCGGCGGGTACAGGCGGCGCCAAAGGTCGCGTAGTATTTAGTTCGGAAGCTGCCGTCGAATGGGCAAATCGTGGCGAACGGGTCATCCTCGTGCGCGAAGAAACTTCCCCGGAAGACGTGGACGGCATGTATATGTCTCAAGCCATTCTCACCAGCAAAGGCGGTATGACTTCCCACGCAGCGCTCGTCGCACGCGGTTGGGGCAAGTGTTGCATCGTGGGTTGCAGCGATATTGAAATCGGTACTGACCACAAATCATTTAAAGCCAAAAACGGCGCAACCATTCACGAAGGCGACTGGATCAGCCTGAATGGCACGAAAGGCTTGGTGTACGAAGGCAGCCTACCGCTGGTGGACGTTGACCTCGATGACAACAAAGCCTATAAAGAACTTATGAAGCTCGTGGATGAAGTGAAAGTCATCAAGGTTCGCACCAACGCCGACACGCCCAAGGATGCCGCCCAGGCGCTGCGCTTTGGAGCTGAAGGCATAGGTTTGTTCCGCACCGAACACATGTTTTACGGCGAAAACAGTGAAGAACCTTTATTCCTGCTGCGTAAAATGATCGTGAGCAAAAATGAAGCCGAACGCCGACAGGCATTGGATGATCTTTTTGTTTATGTTAAAAAAGATATTAAAGAAACTTTGAGCATTATGGATGGCTATCCGGTAACCATCCGTTTGCTCGATCCGCCACTGCACGAATTTGTACCCCACGATAAAGCAAAATTACAACTACTGAGTAAAGAACTTGGTATCAGCCTGAACGTCCTGAAGAAACGAGTTCTTGCCTTACACGAAAACAACCCGATGCTGGGTCACCGTGGTGTACGTCTTGGTATCAGCTATCCTGAAATTACGGAAATGCAGATTCGCGCTATTCTTGAAGCCACTTGCGAGCTGACCGAAGCAGGCAAAAAAGTTTTCCCGGAAATTATGATTCCGGTAACCTGTACGGTAAACGAACTCAAGCACCAACGCGCTATCGTGGATCGTGTATATGCCGAAGTTTGCCAAAAAGCCTGCAAAACCAAGATTGATTTTGCATTCGGTACGATGATCGAAATTCCGCGAGCCGCCCTCAAAGCTAATCATATGGCAATCGAAGCCGAATTCTTTAGCTTTGGCACCAATGACCTTACGCAGATGAGTTTTGGCTTTAGCCGAGACGACATCGGCGGCTTCCTGCCAAACTATCTGGATCATAAAATCTTAAGAGCCGATCCATTCCAAACCCTCGATCAGGATGGCGTAGGCGAATTAATCCGCATCGGCATCGAGCGCGGGCGCAGCACTCGCCCCAATCTGAAGGTGGGTATCTGTGGCGAGCATGGTGGCGACCCAGATAGCGTCAAATTCTGTCATAAGCTTGGCATGGACTATGTCAGTTGTTCCCCCTTCCGCGTCCCTATAGCGCGATTAGCAGGCGCTCAAGCTGCTATTGAAAATAAGCAATAGGTGGAATGGAAATACTTTATGCTTATGCAACACAGCCCCGGGCAAAATGTCCGGGGCGCTTTTTTTAATATTTCCACAAGCTATCAAAAAATCGAAAAAAGAGTAACGCAAAGCCAATCATTCAAGACACAGCAACCGTTTCCGGCATGATTGCTTTTAGTTTATCTATCACAAAGTCCACTTCCGCTTTGGTGTTCAAATGCGAAAAAGAGAAACGAATGGTAGTGAAATCAGAATCTTTGTCCAACGCCGCGATCACATGTGAGCCGACATTGGAGCCGGAGCTGCACGCGCTGCCCCCGGAAACACTGATACCCGCAATGTCCAGATTAAACAGCAGCATATCCGACTTCGGCGATGGCGGAAAGGAAACGCTGAGCACTTTGTAATGTCCTTTGTCAGGGTCGCCGTTGATTTTGATACCTTCAAAATTCTTTTCCAGTTGTGCGCGCAGGTAATCACGCACTTCCATTGTGTGCGCCTGCCATTGCTGCATGTTGTCGCATGCCAATTCCAGGGCTTTCGCCAACCCGATGATGCCGTAAATATTCTCCGTGCCGCTGCGCATATTGCGTTCTTGAGCGCCACCGTCAATGTAAGGTTTGATGATGTTATCGCCGTTGATATAAATAAAGCCAATCCCTTTCGGACCATAAAATTTGTGCGCTGATCCTGCCAAAAAGCTGATCTTGGTTTTGGAAATATCTATGGGGAAATAGCCTATCGTCTGCACCGTATCCGAATGAAACAAGGCATTATGTTGCACACAAAGCGCCGACACTTCCTCCAGATCAATCATCACCCCAATTTCATTGTTGGAATGCATCAGCGACACCATCGTTTTTTGATCGCTTTGCTGCAGCAGCATTTCCAGATGCGCTAAATCGGGCTTGCCACTTGGCTTTAGATTAACAAAAACAACTTCGACATTATGGCTGTGTTCCAGGCTTTCCAGCGAATGCAACACGCAATGATGCTCGATCGGTGAACTGATAATGCGACGCACGCCCAGATCGCGCACGGCGCACTTGAGCGCCATGTTATTCGACTCCGTGCCACCCGAGGTGAAAAAGATTTCTCCGATAGACGCGCCGAGGTAGCCGGCGACTTGTTTGCGCGCCTTTTCTATTGCTACACGAGCTTTGCGCCCTTCTGTGTGGATGGAAGAAGGATTGCCATTGTTGTGTCGCATTACATCCAGCATTGCTTCGATCACTTCTTCGTGCATTGGCGTCGTTGCCGCATTGTCAAAAAATACTCTCATGGACAATCAGGACAATTTTTTGGTAAACCACTCTTGCACCATTTCGGTTGCAATTTCGTATTTGTGTACAAATTCGTTGGTGCGGCGACTGTAAATATAATCATTGCCCCATTCCTCGAAATTGTGATAAACCGCTTCCACCGCATCCAGAATAAAATTCAGTTCCGCATCGGTCATCGTTGGGTGAACGGACATTCGAATCCAACCGGGTTTGTGCGACAAATTGCCGTGACTGATCTCGTCGGTGATCATTTTGGAATAGCCTGGCGAAACTTCCAGCAGGTAATGCCCATAAGTGCCCGCGCAGGAACAGCCGCCCCGCATTTGCACGCCGAAGCGATCGTTGAGTAATTTCACCGCTAAATTATAATGCAAACCTTCGATGTAAAAGGAGATCACACCGAGGCGCTCCCGAAGGTGCCCTGCCAAAACGTGCAATTTCGGCAAGCGGTCGAACCGTTCCCAAATACGCGCCAGCAATTCTTCCTCCCGGTGCAGCATGTTACCAATGCCCATTTCCATCTTGAGCTGAAAGCAAAGCGCCACCTGGATCGTTTGTAGAAAAGCAGGGGTGCCGCCATCTTCGCGGGCTTCGATCTCGTCAATGTATTTGTGACCGCCCCAAGGGTTGGTCCAATCCACAGTGCCACCGCCAGGATTGTCGGGCACGCGGTTGGTGTATAATTTTGGATCAAAAACCAAAATGCCGGTAGTGCCGGGGCCACCCAAAAACTTGTGGGGCGAAAAATAAATAGCATCCAGATGCTGCAGCGGATTCTCGGGGCGCATGTTGATTTCGATGTAAGGCGCAGAGCAAGCAAAATCTACAAAACACAAACCACCATGCTGATGCATGATCTCCGCGATCTCGTGGTAGGGCGTGAACAGCCCGGAAACATTGGAACAAGAAGTAATCGCCGCGATTTTCGTGTGACGATTTTTATACTTTTTGAGTAGTCGGTGCAGGTCATCGAGATCTACCAAACCTTCTGCGGTTGGGCGAATGATCTCCACCTGCGCCAGCGTTTCCAGCCAGGAGGTCTGATTGGAATGGTGCTCCATATGCGTGACAAACACCACCGGACGTTCCTCTTGTGGCATATCAATCTGAGCACGATGTTTCTCATGTACTTTCAATCCCAGAATTCGCTGGAATTTATTGACCACGCCAGTCATGCCCGAATTGGAAGAAATCAAGACGTCTTTAGGTGCCGCACCCAAATGTTGTTTGATGATCGCCTTCGCTTCGTGATATGCCTGCGTCATAGTGCTGCCCGTCACGGTCGTTTCGGTGTGGGTATTGCCAACATACGGCCCGATCTCATTCAGCAAGCGCTCCTCAATCGGGCGATACAGCCGACCACTCGCCGTCCAATCAGCATACACAATTTTCTTTGTGCCGTAAGGCGTAACAAACTCCTGATCAATACCCACGATATTTCGCCGAAATGGCTCGAAGTAAGCCTCCAATGAACCGGCAGCGGGTTTCGCTTTGGTCAATGCTTCCATAGAAAAATTGGAAATTAAAACAAATTAAATCAAATTCATGGCATCCGATTTCAATTGCTGCGCCAGCGCCTGGGCCGACTGTTCGGTGCTGCTTTCGGCATACACACGGATGATCGGCTCCGTATTTGACCTACGCAAATGCACCCAGCCGTCCGGGAAATCAATTTTCAAACCGTCAATCGTGTTGCACTCCTCGTGTCGGTATTTTTCGTACAACGCTTTGAGCAAGCGCTCCATGTCTACCTCCGGCGTCAGGGCAATTTTATCCTTGATCATCGCATAATTCGGATAGCGTTTCCTTAGTTCTGACATTTGCTCGCCGGCTTTCGCCAAATGCGACAAAAACAGGGCTATGCCCGCCAGCGCATCCCGCCCGTAGTGCAATTCAGGCACGATCACACCGCCGTTGCCTTCACCGCCGATCACGGCATTCATGGCTTTCATTTTTTCTACCACATTTACCTCGCCAACTGCCGCCGCAAAATACTCGCCGCCATGCCGACGGGTCACATCGCGCAGCGCCCGCGAAGAAGATAAATTGGACACGGTGTTGCCTTTTTTGAATTGTAATATATAATCAGCAACCGCCACCAGCGTGTATTCCTCACCAAACATGTCGCCGTTTTCGCAAACCAACGCCAGCCGATCCACATCGGGATCAACCGCAATGCCCAGATCGGCTTGCTCCCTAACAACCGCCTCCGACAGATCCCTCAGGTGCTCTGGCAATGGCTCCGGGTTGTGCGCAAAACGCCCTGTGATTTCGCCGTTCAGAAGTATGACTTCGCAATTCAGTTTTGACAATAAAAGCGGCACCGCCAGCGCTCCGGTCGAATTCACCGCATCTACTACCACCTTAAAACGCTTGTTGCGAATGGTACTTTCATCTACGAGCTGCATATCCAGAATGGCATGCACATGCTTTTCCAGGTAATCATCGTCCATCCGGTATGAACCGAGTTTGTCCACACTCGCGTATCGGATCTGTGCGCTACCGAGTAAACCGAGAAACGCCTCGCCGTCCGCCGCAGAAATGAATTCGCCTTTGCTGTTGAGTAATTTTAGGGCATTCCACTCCATCGGATTGTGACTTGCCGTGAGAATGATGCCTGCACCCGCTTTTTCCGAGGGCACTGCCATTTCTACGGTTGGCGTAGTGGAATAGCCCAGATCAACTACATCAATGCCCAGGGCAATCAAAGTATTGGTCACCAGGCTGCTCACCATTTGCCCGGAGATACGCCCGTCGCGCCCAATGACCACTTTAGGGATGTTTCCATTTTGAAGCAGCCACGTGCCGAAGGCGGCAGTACAGCCCACAATGTCTGCCGGGGTGAGATTTTCTCCGGCTACCCCGCCCATTGTTCCTCTGATGCCGGAAATAGATTTGATCAGTGCCAAGGTTTTGTTTTTTTGGTTAAAAGGAATTTTCAAAGGTAAAAATAACAATTTCGCACCGAAACGATAGGTATTCCTGATAAATGATCGGCAGGGTAAACTTTTTCCGAAGTGGTTTAATTATATTTGAAGCTTTCAATGAATCAAATAGGATTTATTTTAGCAAAATTGAATATGACCAGTCTTTTGGCGCTTGATGAACAACTCTTTCACATTATCAACTGGAATTGGCAAAATCCTTTTCTGGATGCAATCGTGCCGGTTTGGCGCGATAAAAAAACCTGGATACCACTGTATCTGATTATTGCCGGCTTTGTGTGGTATAAGTTCAGAATCAAAGGATTGTACCTGGTCCTGGCGCTGGCGCTCACGGTAGGCATTGCGGATAACGTCAGCAGTCAGTTGCTCAAAAAAACGGTCAAACGGATACGCCCCTGCAATGATGGCACGCTTCCTTTTGAGGTACACGTTCCGATTCCCTGCGGAAGCGGCTACAGCTTTACTTCGTCGCATGCAACCAACCACTTTGCTATTGCAACTTTTTTGAGCATGACCCTTGGATTTTATTATAAAAAAATAAAATTGCCGCTGTATCTCTGGGCAGCCACAATAGCGCTGGGGCAGGTGTACGTAGGCGCCCACTACCCGCTGGACATTATCTGCGGCGCGTTGCTGGGATCACTTATCGCTTTTTTATTGGCGAAATTATATTTGCATTTTAAGGAAATAAGCATTGTAAATCAACCAAATACACCGATAGCCTGATGGCAGTCTGGCAATATGCAGTTTTATTTTTCACCGTGTTAGCGGGCGGTGGCGTTGCATTTTTGATAAAAAAATACAATCCGGCAAACCTGCGCCTGGTGTTGTCTTTTAGCGGGGCTTACATACTGGGAATCAGCATCTTGCATCTGATGCCCGGCGTGTATGCGCAATCAGATATGCGTGCTGGCATGTGGATTCTGCTTGGTTTTTTTATCCAGCTTATGCTGGAACAATTGTCGAAAGGCGTGGAGCACGGACATGTGCACGTACACGAATACGGAAAATTCACCTACTCGATCATGCTGGGGCTTTGCCTGCATGCTTTCCTGGAAGGGCTTCCACTCAATGATTACAAGGCTTTCCATCAGTTGCATCACGGGCTCGGTCATGATGATAATCACCTCTTTTACGGCATCATTATGCACAAAGCGCCAGCGGCTTTTGCGTTGGTGATTCTGCTGATCTGGTCGAAAGTCAAACGCTCGCTGATCTGGCTCAGCCTAACCATTTTCGCCATCATGTCGCCTCTCGGAGCGTTTACGGCTTCGCTGTTTTCAATAAATGTAGCAACTGTGACCAATCTGGTGGCACTGGTTATCGGTTCGTTTCTGCATATTTCAACCACGATTTTATTTGAAGCCGACGATAGTCATCAGCACCGTATTCCCTGGAAAAAAATGCTGGTGCTCATGGCGGGGCTGGGCATAGCACTCTTAACACTTAAAGGATGACACGAACGGAGCAATACATGCAGCGTTGCTTTGATCTGGCGCGACTGGGCGCGGGCAACGTTTCTCCCAATCCTATGGTGGGGGCTGTGCTGGTGCACAACGACCGTATTATCGGGGAAGGTTTTCATCAGCGATATGGCGAAGCTCACGCAGAAGTCAACGCCGTGCGCAGCGTACAATCTGCCGATCGGCATTTGATTTCAAAAGCTACTTTGTACGTATCGCTGGAACCGTGCAGCATTTTCGGTAGAACGCCGCCCTGCACCAATCTAATTATCAGCCAGCGCCTTCCCAAAGTCGTCATTTCCTGTTTAGATCAAACACCGGGCGTAGCCGGTATGGGGGTGCAAATTCTCCGCGAGCATGGCGTGGAAGTCATCACCAGCGTACTCGAAGCCCAAGGCAAAGAACTGGCGCGCTTCCGCAATCATTTTGTGACCAGCGAGCGTCCCTACGTTATTCTGAAATTTGCACAAAGCATCAATGGATACATTGGATTGCCCGATAAACAAATCTGGCTCAGCAATGCTTTTTCTAAACGCCTGGTACACAAGTGGCGCAGCGAACTCGATGCCATTCTGGTAGGTACGCAAACTGCTTTGACCGATAATCCTCAACTCAATAATCGCCTGTATTTTGGCAAATCGCCCCTGCGCATTGTGCTCGACCGCGACCGGAAACTGCCGCCGCATCTGCATCTTTTCGACGGCTCTCAACCTACTCTGATCGTAACCAACACTCCCTCCGACATTCAACATCCAACATCCAAAAGCCAGCAACCAGTAACCAACCTCCAATACCTTTCGCTTGACTTCGGCGATGACATGTTGTCATCCCTTCTTCGACATTTGCACCAGCAAAAAATCACCACCCTGCTCGTGGAAGGTGGCGCGCGCCTGCTGCAAAGTTTTATTGACGCTAAGCTTTGGGATGAAGCATTTGTCTTTCAAACCAATCGTGTGTTGACAAATGGAATTCCTGCCCCGCATCTACCAGCCGCATCAGCCAGCTCTTATTTTCTAGGAAACGAACAAATAATTCGTTATCGAAATGGCGAAATCCGTTAAACTTATTTTAAAGTACGGCAGAAGCATCATAAGCGGTTTTTTGTTTTTGTTTCTTAGTTATTAGATTTGCTTTCAAATATCAAACAAGTGATAAGAATGAAAAGGATAAGTGTCGCTCTGATCGTAGCAATTCTCTGGAGCACCTTTTTGACAAGTGCTATCAAGGCACAAGAAACTACACAAAAAGAAAAAATTAACTGGCTGAGTTGGGGACAGGCAACCGACGCTCAAGCAAAACAAGAAAAGAAAATACTTTTGAATGTGTACACCGAATGGTGCACCTGGTGCAAACGTATGGATGAAACGACATTGCAACAGCCTGAAATTGCCAAGTTTCTGAATCAGAATTTTTATTCTGTCAAATTTGATGCCGAACAAAAAGAAAGCCTTCAATACAAGGATAAAACCTATAAATATATTAAAAATGGCAGTAAAGGCTACCACGAATTAGCTGCTGAATTACTTAAGGGGAGACTGAGCTTCCCGTCAATTGTTTTTCTGGATGAAAACATGGACGTCATTCAGTCCATTTCCGGCTTTAAAAGCCCAGAGGAATTCGAGCAAATCGTAATCTATTTTGCGAAAGATTATTACAAATCAACTCCATGGTCTTCTTTTGTCAAATCCTACAAGCCAATATTAGTAAGCGACAAACACTAAGGCCTGTAAAATAGATAGAGATGTATTGACACACAAGCATCAATACATCTCTCCTTTTTAAATCGCAACTTAACGCTTTCTTCTCCTCGTTGTCGAGCCGCCTATTCCAAGCACGCCGAGCAATCCCCGGGTGAGTTCCCGGGCAATCGTTCTGCCAATCTGACGAGTCGTCGGGCTATCAATGATTTCCTCAAAAGTACTCTTCTCTCTCCGGCGCGATGTACTCCGCGTACCAGTTGTTCTTGTTTTTGCCGCTTCTTCCTGCTGCTTCCGCAATTCCTCTTGCTTCTCTGCTTCAAAAGCTTCTTCCATCTTCCTGGTCAAAATATCGTGCGCACTCTCGCGATCTATCAACGCATTGTATTTTCTCACCAATTGCGAGCGCCCAACGACATTATCAATTTCAGCATCGGTCAATACATCCATGCGCGACTGTGGCGCGCGCAGCATAACGTGTGCCAGTGGCGTAGGAATGCCTTTTTCATTCAGCACAGTAACCAACGCTTCCCCGATACCGAGCTGTGTAATAATATCTTCTACATTATAAAATTCGGAAATAGGATAATTCTCTGCCGCGAGCTTAATCGCTTTGCGATCTTTGGCGGTAAAAGCGCGCAATGCGTGTTGCACTTTCAACCCTAACTGCCCCAGCACGCTCTCCGGGATGTCCGCCGGATTCTGCGTCACAAAAAACACGCCAACTCCTTTGGAGCGGATCAAGCGCACAATCGCTTCGATTTGATCGAGTAATGCCTTGGATGCTTCATCAAATACCAAATGTGCCTCATCTATAAAAATGGTCAGCTTCGGTTTATCCAAATCGCCGGCTTCGGGAAAGGTAGCGTAAATCTCCGCCAGCATTTGCAGCATGAAGGTGGAGAATAATTTCGGACGATCCTGAATGTCCGTCAGGCGAACAATGGAAATGACGCCCCTGCCCTGCGCATCGGTGCGGCACAAGTCGGCGACTTCAAATGATGGTTCGCCAAAAAACAAATCTGCACCTTGTTGTTCTAATTCGATAATTTTGCGCATCATCGTTCCTACCGAATCGGTACCGATTCGACCGTACACGGATTCGATTTCCGATTTGCCCTGATCGCTGGTCAGGAATTGCAACACCTTCCTGATGTCCTGTAAATCCAATAATGGCAGATTATGATCGTCGCAATATTTGAACACCACCGACATAATGCTTGCCTGAGTGTCATTCAAGCCCAAAATACGAGAAAACAACACCGGCCCGAATTCCGTCACCGTTGCTCTTAATCTTGCGCCTTTCTCATTGGACAAGGTCAGAAATTCTACCGGACTACCCGAAGGGATAAACGGTAGTCCAATCTTACTGTGGCGATCTACAATTTTGGCGTTGCTTTCCCCTGGCATCGCAATGCCGCTCAAATCGCCCTTAATGTCCATCAGCAAAGAGGGAATGCCTTGCGCCGAGAATTGCTCTGCTAATATTTGCAGTGTTTTGGTCTTACCGCCACCGGTAGCCCCGGCAATCAGCCCGTGACGGTTAATCGTGCGCAACGGTAGTTTGACAATCGCGCCCGGTACGCACTCTCCGTCCAGCATTGCACCGCCCAACTCCAGCGAAGCGCCTTTGAAAGTATAGCCTTCCGCAATGTGTTGCAAAAACTGCTCTTGTTTCGACATTGGATCGTATCAATTATAATGAATAAACGTTTATTTACATCAATACATCAAAAAAATTATCGCATCATTACATACCTCCATCCTGATTCCACTTCTTCGTTCTTAATTCGTACTTCTTTTTACTAAACTTCCACAGATCAACATTAAAAGCACCTTCTAATGCTCGCTCGTCTGTTGCAGATAAAAATTTATGAAAAAAGTCAATATTCGTCCGCTTTTCTACCGCATCAATCGAAGTGGCGTATTTAAACAACGGCTCGTAGCTTACTTCATTAGGAATCACAAAGGCGATACCTTTGCGCTCTGGCCCGATGTTGTCAAGTATGACTTTATAATAAGCCACCGGCACCGATACTTTATTACCCCCGATTGTTCCTTTGGACGTTTCGGAAAGTACCGGGCCTGTCACAATATACAACGCTTCATTGTCCTTTGCCCAGTTGCGCGTTAGTTCTTCCAGTTCACGCCAGATGCCTTGATTGAAATTACGCACTTGCGGACTGATATTGCTCATCAGGAACGTATATTGCATGGCATCTTCACTGAAAGCCATATCCGCCGCCGACGCCAAATGCCCACGATCATAGCCCGAACCCCGGTAATCATCAGGTGTTGCCGATTTTGTCCGAATGCTGGGATCAGGCAAAAATGCATCCGACCGCTTTACCCAGGGCATATTCAGGCGTTCTGCGGTTAGTTGGTACGCAACCCACTCCGCCTGTTCGTGTTCCTCGGCATATGATAGCACAAAATACGGATTATACACGACGTCTCCGGTGCTTGAGGTTGGTAGAAAATCAAATGCTTTGATATCCAACATTGCGACCGGCTTATCCGTAAAGCGCGCTGTCGTATTTACTTTACTGATAAACTGATTAAAAAAGTACACCATTACACTCAGGATCGCGGTAAATAATCCGATCCGCAAGATTATACCTCCTCCCGATCCTCTTGAATGATTAGTTTTCAACTGCACCATGCGTCAATTCACTTCTTTTGTGGGTAAAAGTAACAAAAAGCAGTCAGGAAATTACAGTAAATTCGATCTGAATCGTATCGCTTTTACTCAATTTGTTGTTTCTTTGAGGATTCTACAGACATAACAAACAGCTATATTGGAGTCAGCACCATCGAATATGCAACGTTCCCCACTGCGCGTGGGCATTACCGGCGGCATCGGCAGCGGCAAAACAACCGTGTGCAAGATTTTTGAAACGTTGGGCATTCCGGTTTACTACGCAGATGATCGTGCTAAGTGGCTGATGTCGCACGATCCGACGCTGATTCAGGGTATCAAAGAATTGTTTGGCAACAAGGCCTATGATGCTGATGGCAATCTCAACCGCAATCATATCGCTCAGCTTGCATTCAACGATCCGCTTATGCTGGAACAGCTCAATGCGCTGGTGCATCCGGCGGTGGCAAAGGATGGCTCTACCTGGAACACAGCACAAATAGGGGTTCCGTACACCCTACGCGAAGCTGCGCTGATTTATGAAGCGGGTATTGACAAACACCTGGATTACGTGATTGTGGTAACGGCTCCGCTTGAAATGCGCATTCAACGCGTGGTACAGCGAGACGGTATTTCGCGTGAAGCAGTGGAAGCGCGCATTGCCCGACAAATGCCGGAAGCGGAAAAAGTACAGCGCGCTGATTTTGTCATTATGAACGATGGCGCACAACCGCTCATCCCACAGGTGGTAGCGATTCATCGAGAACT
>CAZQTF010000001.1:54083-58554 GCA_964596135.1 uncultured Saprospiraceae bacterium
CCGCCATATCCACAGCGCTACCGCTTGGTTTATTTTCTTTCCTTGATTCCCACGCCACGCGGTCGTAACAAAAACTTCTGCGCCCCTTCGGGCTTTCTCATAAATATATATTCGCCTGTCTTTGTATCATAGACAACAACACCCGACTCCTCGCCGGTGTTTTCCATTATATGTAACGACCAAAGTTTTTGCTCCCGATGGCAATCAGAATAAGCATCCAGCTTCGGCTGCACCACCGCCCACGCAAGTCTTACATGGCGGCCCCTGTTTTATTCAAAACGGGTTCGTAAGGTAATGCTTTTTATTTATCAGTATATCATATATTTATATTGAATAAATATCAAAATACGGAAGCAAATTAAGCTCTTCGCCTCTACAATTGTATTGTAGAGGAATATTATCTGATTCGCAAAATAATCATAGGTGAAATATTGTCTAACAACACAAAATAACACACTTTTAACCCCCTGAAATTCAAGTTATTATGTGTTTTAGGAGGCATTAAGGAAAATTAAGCAAAAAAACGTCACCGGATTTCGCCAATCGGTAAGATTTACGAAAGCTGGCTACTTATTATAATGTCGGGCGATTAGAATACAATATCCGAGTAATCGTCAATCGCAGCCGGGAGTACTTCTTCGCCGCGCACGCCCATTTTTTGCATGGGATCGTGATCGTTTAGCCCAAACTGCAAGCCGGTGAGCTCTTCGATCTTTGAGATCGGTACCTGATAGGTTTTGAATTGTTCGTACCGGAAGCCCGCCTCGCGCTCGGTGATGCTGCGGATCAGGTCATCCTGTTGTACGAGGTAGCCGGTAGCGGAGAGTTCGCCGTTTAGCTTTACCATTACCAGGATTTTCCAGAATTTTCCAGGTATTTTTACAGCTTCAAAGGTCCGATCATTTTCATCAAAAACACACCCGGAAAATACTGATACTTTGAGGTCGTTTGCCCGTGCGTTTTTCAGGGCGTAATCTTCGAGTCCTTTCCAGCGCTGGGCATTGCGATTGAAATCTTTGTGCTGGGGCACAGCATTGGTAAGGTGAAACGTATCGTTGTTGGCTGCTATTGCTTCTTCCACGGAGTCGCCCCAGAGGGCATCTTCGCGACGCACCATGTGTCCGAGGTCGAAATCGTTGTGGTCATAAAAAGACTCAGGCAATTGCTCGGTTTTGGGGATACGCGGTTCCGTTACCCAGTTGTCACCCAGTTCCTTGCGGGTCGGAAGTTGCTCTTTCAATTGATTATACTTTTCCGCATTGATATTTACAGCGGTGTAATAAGGCAGGCGCCGTTCGGGGTTCATCTTCACACTGAAATGCCGATAATTCAGCAAGGGCGCAGTTTCATCGTCGAGCGCTGGCAATTCTACTTTGAGAGGCAAAAAATTGGGATCAAAACCTTTGGCTGGAGGGATTTTTACTGTTGGTTCGGTTTCTGGCTTTTGTTGCGGCTCTTCTTCCGAAAAAGAAAACAAACTCACCAGCCACGTCCAGAGAATGCCTAAGATTTCCTGTAGTTTTCGCATGTGTTTGGGTTTTTAACTGGCAACTTACAAAAATTCCGGGAAATATGCTAATATCGTTCATTCTTCCGGCTTTGATCAGGAATTTTTATAATTGCTTCCCCCGCTCCAATCCCGCTTTATACACTTCCAAACATCTTTCGCGGGCGAATTTGTGCTCGACGATGGGTTTAGGATAGTTTTTGGTGCCGTATTCGGGTACCCAACGTTTAATGTATGTGAAATAAGGGTCGAATTTCTCCTGCTGTGCGATGGGATTGAAAATACGAAAGTAAGGTGCGGCGTCGGTGCCACTGCCGGCCGCCCATTGCCAGCCGCCGTTGTTGCTGGCGAGGTCATAGTCCAAGAGTTTTTTGGCGAAGTAGGCTTCTCCCCAGCGCCAATCGATCAATAAATGTTTGGTGAGAAAGCTGGCGGTGATCATGCGCACACGGTTGTGCATATAGCCAGTGGCATTGAGTTCGCGCATGCCAGCATCCACGATCGGGTAGCCAGTACGCCCGTCGCACCAGGTTTGAAATTCCTTTTCATCATTGCGCCAAGCGATGGCGTCATATTCAGGGCGGAAAGATTCGTGTACCACTCTAGGGAAATGCGCCAAAATCATGGCGTAGAAATCGCGCCAGATGAGTTCGTTGAGATAGGTGTCATTAAGTTGCTGCGCGCGACGGGCTTTCTCGCGGATACTGATAGTGCCGAAGCGGAAGTGAATGCCGAGGCGCGACGTGCCCTGGATGCCAGGAGTGTCGCGGGTTTTATCGTAATTTTTGATCAGATTGCGGCTCACTTCTTTGGGTGGTATTTCCAGGTCATTGGATTGGAAATTCATATGGGAAAGCGAAATGAGCGGCAGCGGCAGCGTTTTATGAAAGTGATCAAAATAATGTTCGGTAGGATATGATTGCAGGTAAGTAGAAATGCATTCCGGGAGTCCCTGGTCATTGGTCATCTCTACGGTTTGTTCCTGCAATTTCGCGCGCCATTTGCGGCTGTAAGGCGTAAACACGGTGTAGGGCAAACCGTCGTCTTTCACCACTTCATCCTTTTCAAAAATCACATGATCCTTATATGTGTAAAAAGGAATATCATGTTTTATTAATAATTGCCGAACATATTCATCACGGTCAATAGCATAAGGCTCAAAATCATGATTGGCATAAACAGCTGTAATATGATAAGTTTGTAAAATTTGCGGCCAGATGTATTCGGGTTTACCATATTGTACAAGGATTGAACTATTGAGCGCTGTCAGTTCCGCATGTAATTCGCCGATGGTACGGTGAATAAAGCCGACTCTCGCGTCGTTTCTGTCTTCGAGTTCGTCCAGAATATTGCGGTCAAAGATGAATAGCGGCAGCACCGGCGTACCTCCGCGCAGGGCGTGGTAGAGTGCGGCATTATCATGTAAGCGTAAATCACGCCGAAACCAGAAGATGGAGAGATCTGACATTGGATTATATGCTTGAATCGACAGGTAGAACAGTCATGTAGAGGGAAGGTTTAAAGGACGAAGTTCAAAACCGTAAAATGTCCCCTAAGGATATGTTTGGCATAAAATATCAAATCAAAGTACATATTCCAGGCTTATGTTTTTCCGTTATTGACCAAACAAATGTATTTTTGAATTTTCTTTTACAAATTCAACCTTATGAAAATCAATCACTTATTTATATTGGTTTTGTTCATAACTGCTTGCCAATCCGAACAAAAAAAACTGCAATCGGAAATTGAGCATGCTGAGAAAGCGCTGATCGCGGAGATGACCAAAGAAAAGGCAACTGCGTTGTTTCAATTGTACGAAACCTACCGCACCAAATACCCTGCTGATAAAGCGAAAAACACGCAATATCTGCGCCAGGAGGCGAATTTTCATCTGCAAATCGAGCAACCCTACGAATCGGCGCTGGCGTATTTGCAATATTTGGAGCAATCTGCCGAGAAGGCGACAGTTGCTAATGATACGTTATTTCAATCTGCCCTGAGCATGCTACGTTCCGGCGTTTTCGACGAGAAGACCAACCGCGTGGACGCCCAAGCTGCCAATGATTTTATGGAAATTGCAGAAGCGTATGCCCAATTGCGCCCGCAGGACACTCTGACGCCCGACCTGCTCTTTCAGGCAGCAGACGTTGCCGGGGCAGTGCGCGATTACGAAAGGTCGCTGGCGTATTTTGAGCAGATCAACACGGCATATCCTGATTATTCGAGAGCTTCGCAGGCTCTGTTCATGCGGGCTTTTGTGCTCGACTCCGAGTTGAAACGCTACCCGGAAGCGAAAGCTCTATATGAGGCTTTTTTACAAAAATATCCCAACGACGAACTGGCTCCAAGTGCTAAATTTTCCTTGCAAAATCTGGGGAAGAGCGAAGAGGAAATTATACAGGAATTTTTGAAAAGGCAGGAAAATAGTCAATAATCTGGTAGTGAATCGGGAAATAAACGACAGCAAATAGTTGATGGTCAATGATTAATGATAAATTATCAATCTTATTTAATCTTAATGAATTTTGAATCAAAAGGGCTGAGGGCAGTGCCTTTCACTTTGGCGGTAGCCTCCACGCGGTAAAAAGATTTCACGGCGCTTAGACTCTTGGCAGCATTGGCGATACCTTTGAAGAGGAAATTGCGCGAACCGAATTCATCCATTTCCGATTTGATCAGCTTGAAGGGTAATTCAAAATCAACTTCTACGACTTCACCCGCCGGTACTTCAAATGTGTTCGTTAGTTCCACTTCGCCGAGTTTGTACTCGTCAATCAATTTTTCCTTGCCGCGTCCGCGACTGTATTTTTCAAACAACGCGATGCGAATATGGGTCACCGTCTGCGTATTCATAGACTGAAACAGCAGCACACCTTCGATCACGCCGTCACGCGCGCGCACGCCTTCCTCCGGCAGTACGAGTTCTATTTTCACGCCTTCAATTCCAAAAAACTGTTTGACTTT
>CAZQTF010000002.1:0-16459 GCA_964596135.1 uncultured Saprospiraceae bacterium
TTCGGCGTGCGCTGGCTTACTTAGGTGAAATAACGGGTGAAGTAAGCGTAGAAGATTTGTTGGATAATATATTTAGTAAATTTTGTATTGGAAAGTAAAGAATAAAATAAGCAACATTTGAATGACATCTAACCAACATATAAAGCCCAATAAAATAAGCTAATTCGATTCCTGTTCTCATCTTTTTGCATTCCTTGAAAATTTATTTCTCTCATTTATTTTGTATCTAATTTAAAATAGTTAAATATTGTAAATCCAGAAAGGTACAAATTAAGGGAATTTTTGAAACATATCTTGACATTGAAATCAACTCAATAAATCCATGTCCTCAAGCATTCGGATAAGGCGCATTTGTGAAAGTTGTGGAAATGAGTTCATTGCCAAAACTACTGTAACCCGATGTTGCAGTGATGCGTGTGCCAAACGTGCCTACAAAGCCCGTAAGCGAGCAGAAAAAATAGAGGCAAGTGATGAGGAAATTAAACAGGCGATTGAAAAGCCGCTTGCCGAATTGCAAGTAAAAGACTTTTTGAGCGTGACAGAATTTTGCCAGCTATTCAAAGTAAGCCGCTCCACTGTGTGGCGGATGTGCAAAGATGGAAAGTTGAAATCAGTGCGCATTGGCAGACATAAATATATTAGCCGTGCCGCAATCAATAAATTGTTTGAATTATGAAGAAAAAACCGAAAGCGACAAAGGTTTTCCTAAGAATCAAGGAGTTGCGCAATGGGCGCAAAGGTTTGTATCTCGACTTTTATCCTGCTATTATAAGCCCATACACAGGCAAAGAGACCCGCCGCGAACATTTGGGGTTGTACATCTACGCCAAACCCAAAAATGAACTCGAAACCCAGCATAATAAAGAAACAAAAACCTTAGCCGAAAAAATACGTGCCCGCCGACAATTGGAAGTGCAAGCAGCAGATTTCGGCGAAGCACTTAAAAATGAAAAACTGCAAACGGATTTAGTGGAATATGTACGGGTAATTGTAGAGAAGAAAGGCAACGAAACCAGCGACAGCAATTACAAAGCGTGGATAAGTGCTTTCAAGCATATTGAACTTTTCTGGGATAAAGGGATAACTTTTGCCGACCTTGATAAAGAGGAAGTAGAAGCCTTTCGGGAATATTTGCAACGGAAAAGTGAACTCGCTCAAAACACAAAAAGCGCATACTTTGGGAAGTTTCTGGCAGCTTTGAAGCAAGCATATCTGGAAGGTTTCCTTTCTGTAAATCTTGGAAAGCAAGTAAAACCTATAAAACCTGTTGAAACCGAACGCGGCTTTGTTACGCTTGAAGAATTAAAGCAGTTGGCGCAAGCGGAATGCCTAAAGCCTGAATTAAAAACAGCGTTCCTTTTCAGCGCATTGACTGGACTTCGCTATTCGGATATTTACAATCTGACCTGGGGACAAGTACAAAAGGAGACAGACGGTAGCCATACGATTCGATTTACCCAGCAAAAAACAAAAGGCGTTGAAACACTACCCATTCCCAACCCTGCTCGTAAGCTGATGGGTGTGGCAGGTAAACCCGATGAAAAAGTATTTCCCGATTTGAAACCAAAAATGAATGTATGGGACACCTTACGTCTAAAGCAATGGTTTTTGGCGGCGGGTATCGCTAAAGAACTATCCTTCCATGCGGCACGGCATTCTTTTGCAACGATTCAATTGACGCTGGGAACAGACATTTATACAGTTTCCAAACTTTTAGGACATAAGGAATTGAAGACCACCCAGATATACGGCAAAATTGTGGATAGCAAAAAACAGGAGGCTGCCAATCGAATGAACGATTTTGAAATTGATGATTAGAACGTACTGCAACTATTGAAAACGAAAACACGGGGTGAACGCCTGGAAGCAATACCGCCCCGTGAATTTTAAACAATTAAAATTTTGGTAAAGATGTCTAATTTAAACGATTTTGGCAATAATTCATTGCGAAACAATCCCTTTACAACGGTATTTGAGAAATTTAGCACAGAAGGCATACAACAACGCTTGGACGCTAAATTTGAACACAAGCCTTACCATATCAAATACCGATTACTTCGTTTAACTGCATTACTTACAAGTTACTTGTTTAATGGATTTTCAGCATTAACAGCAGCCGCGTTGATATTCTTTTTTGTCAAGTCTTTGGCAGGAAACATTGCGGTGGGCAATATGCCGCTCATCGCTTTCGACAACTCTTGGCAGCCCATGATTTTCTCTCCAGCATGACCCGCAAAGACAACCATTACGACAATGCGATGGCAGAGAGCCTCTTTAGCCGTTTCAAAGCCGAACTGCTGGAAAAAGGCGCTTTTGCCAATTTTGAGGAAGCCTATACTGAAATTTTTGAGTACATTGAAATTTACTACAACCGCAAAAGACGACATTCGGGTATTGATTATCAAATTCCCGATCAATACGAGTTGCAATGCACGTGAATTCTTATCAACTTTACCGTGCGTAGAGATTAGACTACCTCAGTTTGGCAAAATTGGCGGTTCCGTGCTTCTTATGACAATTTTGTAGGTAAAGAAACCTTAATGCTTCAAATGAACTTTGGCGCTGAAAATCCGCCGCATCACCAAGCGCCAAAATGCTGCCATCAATACTTCCCGAACCATCCATCCTCCAAAGATCCTGTAAGTTAGTAATAACATGATGCGTATTGCAAAAGAAGATTCGTAAAAATATAGCTATGCCTTTCCTGAAAAGTTTCTCTACCACAATTTTTCCAAAGATTTTTTAGCTTTGGTTTATAAAAAAACAATTTTAAAACCTGAAGCGATTACTCAACATGAAGAAGATCACAGCAATTCTCGCTGCGCTGGTGCTGGCCGTCAGCCTGGGAGCACAGGACAACAAATGGACACCGGAAGACATCATTAATACCGAGTACGCCGGAAATATTTCTTTCTCGCCGGATAATAGCATGGTGGTTTGGACGAAGCGCAAGGCTTCCAAGGAAAAAGACAAATTTGTGTCGGATATTTACCTCACCCGCCTCAATGTAATAAAAAACGGACTGCCGCTCACCGTGCAGCTTACTACCGGCGATGAGAATAATACCGCTCCGCTTTTCTCGAAAAATGGGGAAACGATCTACTTCCTGTCTTCGCGCAAGGAGGGCAAGAAACTCTGGTCGCTGAGCATTTACGGTGGTGAACCACAGGAGGTGGCAGAATTCAAAAACGGCATTAGCAATATGCAATGGCTGAACGACAGTACTTTTGCATTCATCAGCAGCGAGGGCGAGACGCTTTACGATTTGCAGATCAAGGAAAAAAGGACAATGTAGAGATCGTTGAAGATACGGTGCACTGGAAACCTAATCGCGTGTATAGCTACAACCTGAAGGATAAATCTACGCAACGCCTGACCGCCAATCCGTATCAGGTGGACAACTACCGCGCTGCCCGCGACGGGCAATGGCTGGTGTACCGCGTGATCGGCAGTCCGCACTACGGCGTGGACGCGAATCCTAAGCCGAAATATTATTTGAAAAACCTGAGTAATGGCTCGGAGCGCCAGATTTTGCAAGGCATGCAGACACCCGGTAATTTTCAATTCACGGCGGATAACAAAGGTTTTTATTTCACGGCGGTGACTTCGTCGAATCCGCAATGGGAAGGCGCGGGTATTTCGGAGGTGTATTATTATGATCTGGCGTCAAATAATTACACCCAAGTGCCATTACAATGGGATTGGGCAATGGAAGGCGCGTATCAGGTGATCGGCAATGACGTGTTGGTGGCTTTAGCCAACGGCGCCACGATGAAGCTGGCGTTCTATGCTAAAAACGGGAATACCTGGACTAAATCAGACCTTGACCTCGGCGAAAAAAATGAGCACGTGGGCATTGCTGCTGTTTCATTTGATGGTAAAAGAGTGGCTTACGCGCATACGACTGCTTCGCAACTACCGCGTTATTACGTGGCGGATTTGGTTGTAAATGCTGGGAAACTGAATTTCCAGAATGAGCAAGAAATTGTAAAGTTGAATGAAAAATTAGCTAAGAAGCCCAAAGCAAAGTCGGAGGTCTTCAAATGGCGCGGCTACAATGGCGACGAAGTGGATGGCATTTTGTATTACCCCGAAAATTATGAACCAGGCAAGCGCTATCCGCTGGTGGTGGCCATTCACGGTGGACCAATGGCAACGGACCTCGACGAATGGAACGACAGTTGGGCGTATTATCCAAATATTCTTTCGCAAAAAGGCGCTTTCACGCTAATGCCCAACTATCATGGTTCTTCCAATCATGGTTTGAAATATGTGGAAACGATCAAGGGCAATTATTATGATCCGGAACTGGAAGACATTACCAAAGGAATTGACGAGTTGGACAAAAAAGGCATGATTGACCGGAAGCAGATGGGCGTGATGGGCTGGTCGAACGGCGCCATTCTCAGCACGATGCTCATTGTGCGCTACCCGGAGATGTTCAAGGTATGTGCGCCTGGTGCGGGCGATGTCAACTGGACGTCGGACTACGGCACCTGCGAATTTGGCATTACTTTCGATCAAACTTACTTTGGCGGCGCCCCCTGGGATAACCTGAACGGCAAAAATTATAACGAAAATTACATTCTGAAGTCGCCTTTGTTTGAAGCCGAGCGAATCATTACACCGACAATTCTCTTTCACGGCAGCGACGACCGGGCGGTACCACGCGACCAGAGCTGGGAATTCTACAGAGCGCTGCAGCAAATCGGCAAGGCGCCCGTGCGTTTCCTCTGGTTCCCCGATCAGCCCCATAGCTTGCAAAAAGTGACGCACCAGTTGCGCAAAATGAAGGAAGAAATTGCCTGGATTGACCAATATTTATTCAACAAACCCGACGACATGAATCTGGCATTTAAAGATGACAGCCCGCTTGCCATGCTGCTCAAGCGCGACAGTGCGGCGGTGTACAACGGTCAGTTTGGCGTGTGGAGCAACAACGCTTTGCTCCCGAAAGTAGTAGCGATGAAAAAAGATTCGGTGGCGTTTGGTCGTTTTGAAGTGACGAATGCACAGTTTAAACAGTTCGATACCAAACTCAGCTACCCGGCGGCAGAAGCAAATTTCCCTGCAAGAGTTTCCTTCGCGCAAGCACAGGCGTATGTGCAATGGCTGAGCAAGAAAACCGGCAAGATTTACCGTTTGCCTAATGAAAAGGAAGCCAAAGATTTTCATGAGAAAGCGCACGAAAATGGCGCAAAAGAAAACACTTTGCAATACTGGGCGGGCTACGCTATCACCAAAGATGAAGTGCCGCTGTTACTCCAAAAATTGACAACTGCCAAGAGCAGCCTCATCATGGAAGTTGGAAAATTCAACTCCGTGAAAGTTGGTGCAGCGGTGTTGTACGACCTTGGCGGCAACGTAGCGGAATACAACGCCAAAGGTGGCACTTATGGCTACAGCGCTTACGATTTTGTAGATCCGAATGACGATACCGTAAACGCCAACCCGAAAAACGTTGGTTTTCGAGTGGTACGGGAGCAATAAAACTGACGGAGCGCTGCTTTTGCGGCGCTCTATTTTCTTTGTGCTGGCAAAGACAACTTTGCAAGGTTTAATAAATGTAAAGCAAAGTTTATTTTTAGGTAAATATTAACTATCAGCACTGACGCATACAGGGCATTCCGGTAAATTTGGACGAAACAAAATTTATTGCCTTATGCGTCCAACTTTACAACTCTTTTTGCTTTTGTTCCTTTCTTTGATCGGACTAAACTCGATCAATGCTCAAAGCTTTATTTTTTCCCGTTATATCCTGCCCACCGATACCATTTCGGATGAAGGGGTAAGATTCGCTGTTTCGTCAGATGACGCCGAACAGGAAAACGATGAAATTGATGCTTTGTATGATGATGATATTGATGCCGGCTGGGAAGGTGCGCCGGAAGATCAAAACATTCTGACCGCGGGTTTGCGTTTCCGCAATATTTTGATCCCTAAGGGTGCAAAAATAGATTCCGCTTTTATCATCGTTTATTCGCACGAAGATAAATCTGCAACGGATGTAGCGCAGTTGACCATCTACGGAGAAGCAACGGATAATGCCACTACCTTTACCGAAGACATGCTGATTGATGCACGCCCTGCTACGATGGCTAAAGTAGATTGGACTGTAGCGGAGGAATGGAACATCTGGCAACCTTACCGCACGCCGGATTTGAAAACTATTGTCCAGGAATTGTTGGACAGGGATGGCTGGAATGCCGGCAATGCCCTTGCCTTTGTTATTCTTGGAAAAAACCAGGGACCCAGCGATGCGGAAAACGCCCGCGAATGGGAATCCTTTGAAAATATTTCCGATCCGGAAGACGGCGGCGATGGTCAGAACCGTCCGGAACGAGTGCCGCAACTGATTATTTATTACAGCACCAGTTCTACCGCTGTTGATACCCGCATTATGGTAACCGACACGATCACGGATGACGCGGTAAAACTGGCGATTTCGTCGGATGATGCTGAGCAGGAAAACGATGAGATTGACTCGCTGACGGATGATGATATTGATGCCGGCTGGGAAGGCGCGCCGGAAGATCAAAATATCCTCACGGCTGGCTTGCGCTTCAGAAACCTTGCTATTCCGCAGGGTGCAGTCATTGATTCTGCTTTTATTACAGTGTGGTCGCACGAAGATAAATCCGCAGCGGATGTGGCTGAACTGACGATTTACGCAGAAGCAACAGATAATGCTCAAACCTTTACCGAAGATGCTCTGATTGATGCCCGCCCTGCCACGATGGCTAAAGTAGACTGGATTGTAGCAGAGGAATGGAACATCTGGCAACCTTACCGCACGCCGGATTTGAAAACCATTGTTCAGGAAATTGTCAATCGGGAAGGCTGGGAAATTGGCAATGCTATTGCCTTCGTTATTCTTGGAAAAAACCAGGGACCCAGCGATTCGGAAAACGCCCGCGAATGGGAATCTTTTGAAAACATTTCTGATCCCGAAGATGGCGGCGATGGTCAGAACCACCCGGAAAGAGTGCCACAACTGAAGATTTATTTCTCTTCGCCGATGGCAACTACTTCTATACCAGCGCTTTATCGTACTTCGGAGCGGTTGAAGGTTTATCCCAACCCCACCGATCAAAACGGGGTACAGGTACAGCTCGACCAGGAAACGCCTGCGATCATTCGTTTGGTTAGCGTCAATGGTCAGATATTGCAAAATATTTACACAGAACGCAACCGCTGGGTATTCGTAAATACTGCTGGTTTACCCAAGGGCATTTACTTCCTGCACGCCCTTCAAGAAGGACGTTCTTATGTCGAACAGTTGGTTATTCGTTAATTTGTAATAAAATTTCATTTACAGGCGAATGGGGTAAATAATTGTATCATCATACCTCATTCGCCTTCCTATTTTAATAATATAGGTCAGTGACCTGCAAAAGCCATCAACCATGAAACTAAAAATCCTTTTTCCAGGCTTTTGGTTCTTGTTTTTGCTTCCATTAGTGGGTTGGGCGCAACCCTTCACTTTTTCGGGAACAGTGCGCGACGCCGGCACCGGTGATCCGCTTGTGGGCGCCTCAATTTTGGTAAGCGGTACCAATCTGGGCACCACGACCGATGCGGAAGGGCGCTTTGTACTGGAAGGTATCAGAGACGAAAAAATTGTATTGATTGTTTCTTACCTGGGCTACGAAACGGAAAATTGGTCGTATCATTTCAGGACAGATCGCAATAAAAAAAGAATTATTCTACTCAAACAAGCTGCTTTTGAATTGGGTATGATTGAAGTAGAAGGACAGGTGAGCGGCACGATCAGAGCGATGATCGAACAACGAAAAGCAGAAAATATCAAACACATTATCTCCGCCGAACAAATTGCCACTTTTCCTGATATGAACGCCGCTGAGGTCATGCAACGTCTGCCGGGTATCACCTTGCAGCGCGACCAGGGCGAAGGCAGGTATGTTCAGCTACGGGGAACGCCGCCGGAACTCACTACCTTCAACATCAATGGCGAGCAAATCCCCTCGCCGGAAGGAAAGGTACGCTATGTGGGCATGGACATCATCCCCTCCGATCAAATTGACTTTATTGAAGTTAATAAGGTTTTGACCCCCGATATGGACGCCGATGGAATCGCTGGTTCGGTGAATATCAAAACCAAAGAAGCATCGGGCGCAACGCCAGAGGTTCGCGCCACCATTGCCATGGGTTATGGCAATCTGCGCCAAACCCCCAATCAGCAGTTTCAGTTTGTGTATGGTCAACGTTATAAAAAACTGGGATTCCACATTAACGGCAGCTATTTTCAGAATGAACAAGGCGCGGACAACATCGAGTTCGATTTTGCCAAAGGCCCGTTTTTTGGCAGCCAGCAGGACAGCGTTGACAACTATTACGTTCAATACCGCGAGGTGCAACTGCGCCACTACAACATCACACGTACCCGCATCGGAATCAGCCCTACGCTGGATTTTCGGTTCAATGAAAATTCCTTTCTTTACCTGCGGGCAATGTATAACAGCTTCACGGACGACGAAACCCGCCGTCGCCTGATCTACGAGCTGGACGATGCCTTATCGGCAACTTATTATCTGTACGGCGGCGTCAATCACGATATCAAGGATCGCGTCAAACGCCAGGAATTGCTTACCTTTAGCTTTGGCGGTGAGCACAGCTTTGGAAAAATAAAGCTTGATTATCAGCTTTTTGCAGCTTTAGCCCAGGAGAACGAGCCTGATCGCTTAGAAGCAGAATTTGAAAGTCCCGGTCAGGCAATTGCCATTGAATTTGACTTGGCTGATCCGGATTACCCCCGTGCCACATTCCCCAACCCCAGCAATGGCGCCAATGCAACAAAATATGACGAATTTGAACTGAACGACCTCCTGTTTGAAGACAGCAAGGTAAAGGACCGCAATATCACGCCGAGATTAAATCTGCAGATTCCGATTCGGCTTTCTGCCAAAAGCGATGGTTATTTTAAATTCGGCGGAAAAGTTCGAACCAAGCGCAAAGAGCGCAATATCGAATCGCAGGTGTTTGGCACTTATTTTGCCCAATCGCCCCTCTATCCAGGCGTAGGTCCTGATCTGTCATTAGTGACGGTGAATGACGGCTTCGTAGAAAATAATCTGTTAAACCAAAACTATCGGCTGGAGCATATGCCTTCCGCTGATTTGCTTCGCGATTTTTACGAATTTTATCCGCAACACTTTGTTTTTGATCGGAATGCAACCAAAACCCAATCCTTTGGGGAAGATTACAAAGCAAATGAAACCATTTACGCTTCCTATGGCATGTTTCGACAAAGCTTCGGCAAGCTGATGCTGCTTGGCGGCGTACGTTGGGAACGAACGGATATTGACTACGAAGGACGCAAGATTCTGCTCGACCGCAATCGCTTTGTGGGCATTGATACGCTGACCGATCAGAGGACGCACAATTTTGTATTGCCACAAGTGCAATTAAACTACTCACCGAATGAGAAAATCAATTTGCGCGCAGCCCTGACGTATTCCTACGCCCGACCCAATTTCGAGGATGTGCTGCCCTACCGCGAGCAGGATCGCGAGGAAGTGAAATTTGGCAACCCCGATCTGGTGTACCCGCTTTCGATGAACGTTGACCTGCTGGCGGAGCGGTTCTATCGCCGCAGCATTTTCTCCGGAGGCTTGTTCTACAAAAAAATTGACGATTTTATCTTTTTTTACAAACGCTTTGCGCACGAAGGAACGGATTTCAGCGAATACGGTCTGGTAGAAATTACCAAAGCGATCAACGGCTTGCGCGCCGAAGTGTATGGCGCAGAGTTTCAGGCGCAGTTTAAATTCGACTTTCTTCCGGGCTGGTGGAAAAACTTTGGCATCTATTCCAATTACACTTATACCTATTCCGAAGCATTTATAAATAAAAGATTTCCAGCTAACTATGCGAACGCTGTGGTCGTTTTTGGCGAAGATGATCTGAGTGAATTTGCCTCTACCGAAGAGCAAGAGAAAATCACTTTACCGGGCACCGCCGAACACACCGCCAATCTTTCATTTTTCTATGATTCCAGGCGCTTTTTTGCGCGCGTCACCGCCAATTATCAGGACGACTTTTTGTTCCGCCTCGGCGCCGATCCTGATCTGGATGAATTCTACGCGGCTGCGTTGCGGGTTGATTTTACTACAAATTATAAAATTTCTGATAGTTTCAGCCTGTTTCTGGATGCTTATAATTTGACCAACACGCCGTTGCGCTACTATCTCGGCACCGAAAGCCGTACCCAAAAACTGGAATACTACTCCTGGTGGGGGCGTCTTGGTATAAAATTGAATTATTAAGTAAATAAAAATAGACAACACATAATTTTATGTTGCAACTAAATAAATATTTCCGATTCCATTTTGCTATTTTATTGTTCTGCGCTTGGGCTTGTTCCGCCAATCACCAAGAACAACGCGAAGCTTCGGAGGCTGATCTGGAAGCACGGGAAGATTCGCTGGAATTGGTCGCAGCATTGGAAAAACAGTCCAAAATAACCGCTTTTGTGACGCCTGAGGCCGAAACCAAAACCATCCGGGCTGGCTCCGAGGAAGATGCTGCCGACGATCCGGCGGTTTGGGTGCACCCAGCGGATCCTGCCCAGAGCCTGATTATCGGCTCCAACAAACGCGGCGGCATTGCTGCTTATACCCTTGAAGGTCAGGAAATGGCTTACTATCCGGTAGGAAATATCAACAACGTGGACGTAGTGTACGGTGTAGCGATTGGCAAGCAAAAAATTGACCTGTTGGGCGGTAGCAATCGTACGAAGCAATCCATTGATTTGTTCGCGATCGATCCCAACACCCGACAGTTGGCGCCGATCGGGGTACGCCCTTTCCTTGTGGACACGGCGCTGATGGATGATATATATGGTTTTTGTTTTTATCAAAATCCGAAAACGCTCATTACATATGTTTTGGTGAATGCCAAAAACGGGCGGCTGGAGCAGTATGAAATTGTCGCGGTCAATGGCGGGCAATTAGACCTGAAGCTTGTGAGAACGCTCAAGTTTGACTCGCAGGTGGAGGGCATGGTGGCCGATCACGCCAGGGGGCATCTGTACGTAGGCGAAGAAGATCGCGGTGTTTGGAAATTGAGCGCTGAACCGACGGGATCATCGGAACGACATTTACTTGCTATGAGCGATGAATCCAACCCCAACATCAGCTACGACATCGAGGGGCTTGACTTATACATGCAGGGCGACACGGGCTATCTGATCGTTAGCAGCCAGGGCAATTTTTCCTTTGCGGTTTTTGATCGCCAGGGCGACAATCCCTACCGCCTGAGTTTTAAAATTGTGGAAGCCGGCAGTGTAGATGGGGTAGAGGAAACCGATGGCATTGCGATCGTCAGTAAAAGTTTGGGCGACAAATATCCTAAAGGACTGCTCGTGACCCAGGATGGTTTCAATACGGATGGGAAGCAGACACAGCCCCAAAACTTTAAGCTCATTAGTTGGGCTAAAATTGAAGCATTGCTGAATAAAGACGTTTCTAAATAGCCATGATTATATTCGGAACATGCATATTCGCCGAAGCGGAGATATTTCCGTTTATTTGGAGATGCGCACCACCGCGCCGATTTGCTCCAGTGGCGGCAATACTTTGAGAAGAAGGATCTGAAAAGCCTGACAGATTACTGGAACCCGTCAGGCTTTCGTTTTTACATCAATTTCCAACCTTCCCGGTATGGGCGGGAAACAAACTGATTTGCATCCTCAAAATTGGTGATCTTCATGTTTGCGCCATCCCAGAGGAGTTTTTTACGACCATAATAGTTAAAGCCACGTCCATTGGTATTTTCCTGGCGCAAATTATAGCTGCGAATCGCCAGATTGCCCATCAGCACTGTTTCGGTAAGCGGACCAGCATAGTCGAACGAAGAGGTCAGCCCCAGGTGTTCCTTACTGCCAAATCCCGCTTTGCAGGCTTCTGTCCAGGCGATTTGGTGCCCATGTTCAGGCAGAGAGCGGCTTTCCTGATTTAATTTGGGCATATCAATGCGCTCACCGGTTTTTAGATAAATCTTCGGATTGTAACCATAAGTTGCACAAGTCATTACACCTTTGGTGCCGATCATGATCACACCATTGCTGCTGTCATCTTCGCCCATCGGTTCGTCGGCAGGGATCCATTCGGGATGGAACGGACGGATACCGCCGTCGGTCCAGATCATGGTTACTTCCGATTTGTTGCGCGCGGTCGCCGGGAATTTTAATTGTACGCTCGATGATGGCGGGCAACCTTCAGGAATATATTCAGGTATCCAGTCCTGCAAAAATACTTGCCCAACGCTGCATTCCACCTCGGTCGGATAGCCCAGTCCCAATACTCGGAACGGTGGATCAATCAAATGGCAGCCCATGTCGCCCAATGCGCCAGTGCCAAAATTCCACCAGCCGCGCCACTTGAATGGATGGTACAACGGATGGTAGTCCACCCATTGGGCGGGACCTACCCACAAATCCCAGTCTTTGGCGTCCATAACAGCAGGCAGTGGCGGCTTATCAGTAGGTACGGGAATACCCTGAGGCCACACGGGGCGGTTGGTCCAAACGTGCACCATGCTCACCTCGCCGATCAGCCCCTGATCGAGCCAGTCCATCATTATTTTTTGCGCCGGATTGGAAGCGCCCTGATTACCCATCTGGCTGACAACTTTGTACTTACGAGCTGCTTCGGTCAGCATTCGGGCTTCATAAATATTGTGTGTCAGCGGTTTTTGCACGTACACGTGCATACCCAGTTGCATAGCCGCCATAGTGGCAACAGCATGGGTATGATCAGGCGTGGAGATGGTCACGGCGTCAATCGTGTCTTTCATCTCTTCGAGCATCACCCGAAAATCCTTGTAGAACTTAGCTTTTGGAAATTGGTTAATCGCACCTTTGGCGCGCTCCGAATCTACATCGCAGAGGGCAACGACGTTGTTTTTGTCTTTGTTCCAGGCGTTGATGATGTCGGTTTCTCCTTTGCCTCCCGCACCAATAGCGGCAATATTCAGTTTGTCGCTTGGCGCAATGAAGCCTCTGCCCAGCACATGGCGTGGTACAATCAGGAAACTACCGGCGGCCATGGCGCCGGTTTTGATAAAATTCCTTCTGGAAGTAGTCTTTTTATCTTGCATGGTAAATTGAATTGTAGATTAGCTTCAAATGTAATGCAAAATGCGCTACCGGAAAAGTAAGGGAGGGGAAAGAACAAATTTTATTGGCTTATTTTTCAAAAATTCCCATTAAATTTAGCTCAGAACTGATCTTTTGGAAAACAATTTCAGGAAAGGCTGTCTAATTTTAAAAAAATCGTCGAACAATGAAATTAAAAAACACCTTGGGCTTTTTAGTTGCCCTTACCCTATTCGTTTCTTCTGTTTTTGCGCAGGAAGCACCCAAAATGAAGCCAGACAAGCTCTCTGAGCAGTTTCATGGCATGAAATGGCGCAACATCGGTCCGTTTCGCGGCGGTCGTAGCGTGGCTTGCACCGGCGTGGTTGGCAATCCTATGCTGTATTACATGGGCGGCGTTGGTGGCGGCGTTTGGAAAACGGAAAATGCCGGGCAAAACTGGACAAATATTTCTGATGGATTCTTTGCTACAGGTACGGTCGGTGCAATCGCGGTTGCAGAATCCGACCCCAACGTGATCTACGTGGGCATGGGAGAACACGCAGTGCGTGGCGTGATGACTTCTCCCGGCGATGGCATATACAAATCGGTGGATGCTGGTAAAACCTGGACGCATATTGGTTTGCCGGAATCGCGGCATATTGCGCGTATTCAAATTCACCCGAAGGATTTTAATACACTATATGTGGCGGTACAAGGACCTGTACACGGCAAAAGCAAAGAACGCGGCGTGTATAAAACCACCGATGGCGGCAAAACCTGGAAACAGGTACTTTTTGTAGATGAAAACACCGGCGCCAGCGAAATCAGCATGGACATGAACAACCCCCGCATTCTTTATGCCGCTATGTGGGATCACATTCGCCTGCCCTGGAAGGCAGTAAGCGGCGGTGCTGGTTCCGGTTTGTATAAATCCACCGATAGCGGGGAAACCTGGACCAAACTGACCAAGGGATTGCCCGAAAAAATGGGTAAAACGGCAATCGCGGTTTCCCGCGCCAACTCTGACGTAGTATATGCCAACATCGAAGCGGAAGGCGAAAAGGCGGGGGTGTATCGCTCGGACGACGGCGGTATGACCTGGCGTCAAACCAGCAAAGACCGGGTGACGATCACTCGCTCCTGGTATTATATCGAAATTTTCCCCGACCCCATTGACCCTGAAACGGTATATGTACTGAACGCGCCGATGCTGAAGTCAACCGATGGCGGTAAAACTTTCAGTCGCATTAGCGTCGGACACGGCGATACACATGATATGTGGATCAATCCGCAGGACAACCAGAATATCATCCTTGCCGACGACGGCGGCGCCGAAATAACCTTTAATGGCGGCACCAACTGGTCTACCTTGTACAATCAGCCAACTGCTCAGTTCTATCGCGTGGTTACCGACAACCAATTCCCTTATCATGTTTATGCCGGTCAGCAAGACAACTCCTCCGTTGCCATTGCCAGTCGTACGCTTGGTGGAGGTATCACGGAAAGAGACTGGTTTGCCGCGGCAGGCTGCGAAAGCGCTTTTTTAGCTTTTGATCCCAACAACCCGGAATTGATCTACGGTGGGTGTTATCAAGGGTATATCGAAGTATATAACACCAAAACCAAAGAATCGAAGGACATCATGGCGTATCCGCGCATTGGTCTGGCAACGCCACCTGTAGAGCAAAAGTATCGCTTCAACTGGAATGCGCCAATCGTTTTTCAACCGCAAAATCCGAAAGTGATTTATCATGCCGGCAACAAAGTGCTGCGCACCGAAGACGGCGGCGTCACCTGGACGGAGATCAGCCCTGATCTGACCCGCAACGAAAAAGACAAGCAGGGCGACGGCGGTGGTCCATTCACCAATGAAGGCGCTGGAGGCGAAATTTACAATACGATCGCCTACCTGATCGCCTCGCCACACCAGGCAGGCGTGCTGTGGGCAGGTAGTGATTGCGGATTGGTGCACGTCACTCGTGACGAAGGCAAAAGCTGGTCAAACGTTACACCTCCGGGCATCGGCGAATGCCTGATCAATTCAATCGAAGTTTCACCGCACAATCCATCCGCAGCTTACGTGGTGGCTACCAAATACAAATTTGACGATCCGACTCCCATGATCTATTATACCGGCGACTGGGGCAAAACCTGGACGAAGATCACCAATGGCATTGGTGCAAAAGATTTCGTGCGCGTGGTGCGCGAAGACCGCAAAAAACAAGGGCTCCTCTATGCTGGAACCGAGCGCGGTATGTATATTTCTTTTGACAATGGCAAGAACTGGCAGAAATTCCAACTGAATCTTCCCATTGTACCGATTACTGATATGACTTTCGCCGACAACGACCTGGTCATCTCTACCTCCGGTCGCGCCTTTTGGATTCTGGATGATTTGAGCCCACTGCAACAGAGCATGGGCAAATTGGGCGATCAAACCGTTATCTTTGAATCAAAACCAACCTATTTGGTAGAGGGCGGCGGCGGATTCCGGGGCGGCGGGGCAGCTATTGGTCAAAATCCACCTACAGGCGTCATCTTGTCCTATTATTTGCCTATGGATATGGACACGACCGAAATGACGATGCTTATTCTGGATAAAGATGATAATATTATACGCACGTATAAAAATATGCCCGACAAAAGCTTTAAGCGTTATGAAGGCGGGCCAAATCCGGAACCTACTTTCTCTTCCAAAAGAGGCGTGAACCGTTTTAACTGGGATTTCCGCAGAGAAACCGCGCCGGGTGTGCCGGGCGTGTTTATCAATGGGGATTATCGTGGTAGCCGCATAGCCCCGGGCGATTATAAAGTGCGTCTCGTGACGCCCAAAGGCAACATCGAGCAGGAAATAACGGTAGTGAAAGACCCACGCGTGGACGCAACGCCTCAAGATTATGCAGCTCAGCAGGAGGTATTGAAGCAAATTGACCGCGCCGTTATTGAAATTCACAATTCAGTCAACCAAATGCGCGAAGTACGCGAGCAGGTAAAAACCCTAAACGCTTCGCTCAAAAGCGTGGAAGAAGCCAAGGAATTGGTAAAAATTGGCGAGGAAGTGATCAAAAAGATCACAGAATGGGAAGAGCAACTCATTCAGCCGAAGCAAAAAACTTTCCAGGATGTGATCAATTTCTACAACCGCCTCAGCGCGGAAATGATGAACTTGCGCAATCGCGTGGATCAACACGACCCAAAGGTAACCGGCGGCGCCAAAGTGCGTATGACCGATCTGGTAAACGAATGGGATCAGCACCGCAATACAATGAATAAATTGATAAGTGAAGATATCGCCAAGTATAATAAAATGTACTTAGAAAGTAATTTCCCGGCGATTAATATTCCAAAGATTAGCAAACC
>CAZQTF010000002.1:16559-18223 GCA_964596135.1 uncultured Saprospiraceae bacterium
ATCTTCCTTTCCACTCGTATTTTTTTATAAAATTTCCGGCAAACCCTATAATGATGATGTAAATAATGTGCAGCGCTTGCGCCGGTAGGAAGCTCCGCATGAGGTCCCGCCTTTTAAAAAAGTGACACGCGGCGTCCAAAAGCCGGTAATCAAAAATAGATTTTATTATGAGTTGTAATAGAAAGGCCGCGAGCGCCAAAATTCCGAAAAAAGGAATTAATAATAAACTTAGTAAAATATTACAGCACAAAAAAAACACCATCGCCAGCACAAAAGTGATGCGCCATTCGCGGTAAGCCTTGGATTTGCTCGCCCAGCGGATGCGTTGCTGCAGGAAAGAGCGCCAATCGGATTTGGCTTTGGTAGCCACCGTCGCATTAGGATTTTTCAAAAAGTAAATATCTTCAGGATAGATTGCAGCAATTTTTTGCACCAGCAGCATATCGTCGCCTGAAGCCAAGTGATTAATGCCCTCAAATCCCTTTACATCATTGAAAGCGGATT
This sequence comes from uncultured Saprospiraceae bacterium, assembly GCA_964596135.1. GTDB lineage: Bacteria > Bacteroidota > Bacteroidia > Chitinophagales > Saprospiraceae > JADJNW01. The sequence goes on from CAZQTF010000002.1 coordinate 17,064, forward strand.
TTGGGTAAGCCAGATTCGCACCGTTGCTCAGGCGCATGGTGCGCGCGTGTATGCCTGCGCCTGTGAGCAGCATGGTGCCCGCATAATCGAGCGATTGAAAGCGTTCCAGCAGATTTTGCTCCTGACAAAAATTGACCGGGGCGGCGATGCATTTTGCTTGTTTTAATTCATATAATGATGCGTGTAACAACAGCCAATCGGGCGGCGCGACACAATCCGCATCAGTAGTGACGATCAGCTCACCGTGCGCTTGTGCTATGCCAATTTCGATGGCTTTCTTTTTATAAGCATTCAACGGCTCATCATGAACAAAGTCTGCCAATTTTAAAACCTTGATGCCAGGATATTTTTGTTGTAATACGTATAATATTTTTAGCGTATGGTCGGTGGAGTGATCATCAATGATAATGATTTCGTATAAATCTTTGGGATAAGACTGATTGAGAATGGATTGCAGACAATTTAAAATATTTGCTTCTTCATTGCGGGCAGGAATTAACACGGATATAAATGTTTGGGGCTTAAATGCAGGCGGAATGCTCCAGACGGGTAATGATTTCCAGAATCGCAAGGCCTCCACTATCATATAACCATAAAAAAGGCAGAGTACGGTACTGATTGTCAGGTAAATAAGCGTGAAAATGATCAAGGGATAAATTTCATTAATCAATTAAAAAACTGATCATAGCGTTCGTCTTTTGGCTCCGGGCGCTCCTGTTTTGGTGCTTTGGGGAGTTGTAGCGGCTGCTCATCCACAATTTCTTCAAAATCCACGTATTCGCCTTCGCGGAGGTTGCGTTCTTCTTCCTGCGCTTTGCGGGCTCGCCGGTTGAACAGCGCTTTTGCCAGCAACCCTGCCGCTACCACCGGGAAAAACACGAGCGACAACACAGTGGCACCTATGCCCAGGAGCGCATTGCGCCGGATCATATCGATCAGCCAACGCCCGTAATTGACGAGGACTTTATGATCTATAATGGCGGTGGCAATAATCATCAAAGGCGACAGGTAATACAAAATACGAAACACGAAGCGCGCGAGCATAAACATCCCGATCAAAAATACCACCATAATGATGACGCTGATAAGCGAATTGAAAGGGCTGTCATTTCTATTGTTGAACTGATATTCGCGACGAAATTCCATTGGTTTATTTTTTC
>CAZQTF010000002.1:18323-57999 GCA_964596135.1 uncultured Saprospiraceae bacterium
ATTTTTTCAATATTAAAGCGAAGAGCTTTTTTAAAATTATACTACTCTTCTTCATTTTATTCAACTATTAAAATTAGTCAAAAGTTTGAATAAGTCCAAAACCCATAGACCAATGATCCCTATTCTACCGACGAGCGCAGACGTTAAGATGCCGTTAACACTTGCGGTATCGTTGTTTTTCCGATATAATCCCGCTATTTTTGGGACTTAAAAATTAAGAAAAATGAGAATATTCATTCACACGCTAATAGCATTTCTGTTTCTGCCGCAAATGGGTTTTTCACAACAAAACGCAACGCTGACCTGCCATTTGTCGCGCTGCCCTGAAAAACCAAGCCTGTACCGCTTTAATGGAATTGGATTCGAGCCATTCCAATTGCCCACTGTCGTTGCGGACAGTGTCATCCAATTCAGTGTTCCGTTGTCGAAAGAACCGGAATTTTACTACATTGGGCAGGGAAGCAACATGCGCGTGCTGCTGCTGGGCACCGAAAAAGAAGTAACACTCAAAGGCTCGTGCTCGGCGATTCTGGATGCCAAATTTTCCGGTTCGGTCGTAAATGCGCAATACGAAGGGTTAAAAGATAAAATGAATGATTTCAAGCGTCAGACGAGCACCATTATAAGAAGGTTTCGCCTTGCAAAAAACAATGAAGCCGAAATGGCGAAGGCATTACAGGACATGAAAGTGCTGGATACCAGCAAATTGAATTTCCTAGATTCGTTGAAAAAAGCTCAACCTTTTCTCGCCAGAATTGCCGCTCTGGAGACGTACCTCAGCTATGACGGCAACGAAGAAAAAGATAAATACCTGAATGAAATTGATTATTTCGCTACCAAATTTTTTCAGTTTGTTGATTTCAAAGATAAAGCCTACGAAAAATTGCCCTGGGTGTACGAAGCTTTTAAAAACTACACCGGCACGCTCACCGGCGTGGGCTTGTCGGAAGGATCGCTGAAAACATATCTGGAAAAACAGCTAAATGTCATTCCGAAAGGATCACGCACGCGCCTGTTTGCGCTCAGCGGTATGGTAACGGTTTTGAAACAGCGTAATACTGGTAATTTTGTGCATTTCGCCGAAATAATGCTCAATGAATTCAAAGAGACCCTACCCGAAGCGATGGCGGATTTGCAGCAGCAGGTGGATTTGATGAAGAGTTTTGCAATTGGTGGCACTGCCCCTGATTTTACGCAAATCACTCCGGACGGCAAAGAGATGAAACTCAGCGAGTTGCGTGGGAAGGTAGTGCTGGTGGACTTCTGGGCAAGCTGGTGTGGACCTTGTCGCCGTGAAAATCCCAATGTGGTGAAATTGTACAACAAGTACAAAGAGAAAGGTTTTGAAATTCTGGGAGTGAGCCTCGACAATAGCAGAGATCGCTGGCTCGCCGCCATTGAGCAGGACGGACTGACGTGGTACCATGTGAGCGACCTCAAGGGCTGGCAAAATGCTGTTGCCAAATTGTACAGCGTTTCGTCTATTCCGCATACAATTTTGCTGGACGCCGAAGGCAAGATCATTGCCCGCAATCTTCGAGGACCTGCGCTTGAGCAAAAGCTCGCGGAATTATTTGAGTAAGAGTGTATCTGTCGAAAAAAAACGCGCTTGGGTAGAAAGAGTTGGCAAAATAGATTGCAGAGAATCATCTTCATGACCAAATGAGACCTGATATGCTGAAAGATTTCTTCGCGGGCATAGCATCCTACGGCAGAGCCTTGCAACTCATTCCGGAATTGCGCCTTTGGGGGTATGTGATCGCGCCGGGCATCCTGAGTTTGTTGCTTGGAGGGCTTATCATCTGGGGGGCAATTGGCATTTCTGACAACATCGGCGGGTGGCTGATTTCGCTGTATCCGCTGGAGTGGGGGAGGAGCGTCCTGGAAAAAATTGCCAATGTATTTGGTGGATTGCTCGTGGCGGCAGTAGGTTTGATCATTTTTAAAAATCTCGTCATCGCTATTGCCTCGCCTATTATGTCGCCGCTATCAGAGAAAGTGGAAAAAGCCCTGACCGGTTCTGCAGGGCACGTGGGGTTCAGCTTGCCGCAAATTCTGGGTGATTTGATTCGCGGCGTTCGTATTTCTATTCGTTTGATAATCAGGGAATTATTTTTTACATTTCTGTTGTTTTTCCTCGGATTGATTCCGATTTTCAGTCCGTTTGTGGCGGTCGCCATTTTTTTGGTGCAATCTTATTACGCAGGAGCCGGCAATATTGATTTTGCTCTGGAGCGCCACTTCCGCGTGCGGGAAAGCGTTCGTTTTGTGCGTCGCTACCGGGGTTTGGCGATTGGCAACGGCATTGTGTATGTATTATTATTGCTCACTGGTGTTGGATTTCTGGCGGCTCTGCCACTTGGTGTCATCGCAGCAACGGTGGAAACGGTGAAGCGACTCGATCAGACAAAGTAGTGGCAGCGACATCTGCGCTTAATTTGAATAGTCTTTTAAAACAAACAATACGGCATCGCGTTTTGTCAAAAAAAATTATATCATGCGATTGATTCCAATTTTATTGCTGATTGGCGTTTCGTTCAGCGTAGCTTGCCAGCAACCCAGTTCTACCGGCACTTCCCAGGCGAAAGAAGCGCTTGCCAAGCTGACTAACGATTCTACTCGCTACAGCGAAGCGGTTTTTGCTTCCGGCTGTTTTTGGTGCGTCGAAGGCGTTTTCGAAAGCGTACAGGGCGTCGTCGAAGTCATTTCCGGTTACTCTGGTGGCACTACGGAAAATCCGACCTACTATGAGGTGGGCAGCGGCAATACCGGGCACGCTGAGGCGGTGCAGGTGTTTTATGATTCCACTGTGGTGGATTATCCGACGCTGTTGAAGGTGTATTTTAATTCGATGGATCCGACGCAAGTGAACGGGCAAGGGCCCGACCATGGTTCGGCGTATCGTTCGATTATTTTTTATGAAAATGCGAAAGAAAAAGCATTGGCAGAACAAATGATCGCGGATTTGAATGCATCCGATGCCTACAGCAAGCCGATTGCCGTAGAGCTCAAATCATTCGAGAAATTCTGGCCTGCCGAAGATTATCATCAGGATTATGTACAACATCATCCTAATGACAATCCGTACGTGCTACACGAATCCATCCCACGCATCAAGCGTTTTCAGCGAAAATTTCCGGAACTTATCAAGCCGGAGCGTAATCTGATTAAGTGACGGCGCAGAAATAATCAGCCAAATTCTGTATTATTGTGCCAAAAGTCCGTGCAAAAGATACTCGTATTCATCCTTTGTTTGTCAATTGTGTTGCCTTTGAATGCACAGAAAAAGCGTCCCAGAGAGTTGGGGATCAAGATTGGCGTGTTGCCCACTGGTGCAAATAATGCCATCACCGATGTTGCCGGCGTCAAAGTCGGTCAGGTTTCGCTGGTGCAGGGTGACAGCGTTCGCACGGGGGTGACGACCATTTTGCCTCACGATGGCAATATTTTTCAGCAAAAAGTTCCAGCAGCAATTTACCTGGGTAATGGTTTTGGTAAACTGGCAGGCTACTCCCAGGTAGAAGAACTTGGCAACCTCGAAACGCCGATTATCCTGACCAATACCCTTAGCGTGCCCACCGCTGCGGATGCCATAATTGACTATATTCTTGCGTTGCCGGGCAATGAAAATGTGCGTTCGGTGAACCCGGTCGTCGGCGAAACCAATGACGGCGGCTTAAATAATATTCGCGGGCGGCACGTGCAGCGGGAGCATGTCTTGCAGGCAATCGCTGCGGCTCAAGATGGCAGGGTAGTGGAAGGCAACGTGGGCGCGGGCGTCGGCACGCGATGTTTTGGCTTTAAAGGTGGCATTGGCACAGCTTCGCGCAAATTGCCCGGAAATCTGGGCGGCTACACGGTGGGCGTGTTGGTGCAAACCAATTTTGGCGGGGTCTTACAAATTGACGGCGTCCCCGTTGGCGTGGAACTGGGCAAATTTTATCTCAAAGAACAAATTGAGCAATCTGCCGATGGTTCCTGCATGATGATCGTGGCAACCGACGCGCCTTTGGATGCCCGCAATCTCAGGCGACTCGCCAAACGCGCCATGCTCGGCCTCGCCAAAACGGGCGGCATCGCTTCCAATGGCAGCGGCGACTACGTGATCGCTTTTTCGACCGCTGAGCATTTACGCATTTCGTATCGAATGGAGCAACTTCTTCTCAATCAGACAGTTTTGCATAACGATGCGATTTCACCTTTGTTTTTGGCAACGATCGAAGCAACCGAAGAGGCGATTATCAATTCGCTTTTTGCTGCGCAAACCACAACCGCTAATGGTATCACAGTAGAAGAATTGCCGATAGATAAGGTGCTGGAAATCATGAAAAAATACAATAGGATTAAAGATTAAAAACCGAAAAATATCAAATCGGCAAACGGAAATCGGCATCCGGAAACGGGCATAATCATTCTTGCTGCCGGCGCTTCTACGCGGATGGGGCAACCCAAACAACTGCTCCAATGGCAGGGTAAAACGCTTATCCGGCAAACAATAGAAACGGCTTTAGCGACTGATTGCCATAAGATTATAGTTGTGTTGGGCGCTTCCGCGAACGCGATTCGGATGGAAATAGCAGACTTTGAAGTGCACATTGCCGAAAATCCTGATTGGCCGCAAGGCATGAGTACTTCCGTGAAAATTGGCATACAAAAACTATTGGAAATCAATATAGAAGCAGAATCTGCGCTCCTCCTGCTCACCGACCAGCCTTTGCTGACGCCGGCGCACTTAATTGAATTATTACACCAGCCACCAGCAACAAATAACAAAAAACAAGCTTCCATTATTGCTTCTTTTTACAACAACAAGCCTGGCGTGCCAGCACTTTTCGACAAAAAGTGGTTTGACGCACTTCAACAACTCAGCGGCGATCAGGGTGCGCGTGCTTTGTTTCGGCAATTCCCGGACGAAGTACAGACGATTCCTTTCCCTGAAGGCGCTTTCGATATTGACTTTCCCGAAGATTATCAAAAATTAATCGGCTGAAGCATTCGTCAATCTTCAATGCTCGTTCCTACCTTTGCGTCAAGCAAATTCAAAAAATTATGATCCATCGCGAAGGCCGCACGATTGTGGCTATGACTGTAGCCGTTTGTACCTTGTTGATTGCTTTGGCAAATCTTTTTCTACCCGATGTTTGGGCAGTATTGATTCTGATCGGCTTGATCGTACTTTTTCTGTTCGTTCTGCAATTTTTCCGCAATCCGAAACGCGTCATTCCAAAGTCGGACAACGACCTTGTGTACGCCCCCGCCGATGGCAAGGTGGTAGTGATCGAGGAAGTCGAGGAGCCCGAATATTTCAAAGGCAAGCGCCTGCAAATCTCGATTTTTATGTCGCCGCTGAATGTACACGTCAACCGCAATCCGGTGGGCGGCACGGTGCAGTACACCCAGTACCATCCGGGCAGATATTTAGTAGCGTGGCACCCCAAGTCTTCGACTGAAAACGAGCGCATGACGGTAGTGATCAACAATGGTAAAACCGATATTCTGGTGCGTCAGATTGCTGGAGCGATGGCGCGCCGCATCATCAATTACCTGCAAGTGGGGCAAAAAGTAGAACAAGGCAGCGAAATGGGATTCATTCGGTTTGGCTCGCGTGTGGATGTGTTCTTGCCAATGGATGCGAAAGTGCAAGTGAAAATTGGGCAAGCCGTGAAAGGAAATCTGGATTTGATTGCAAAATTGTAAAAAAAGATCGTCTATTATTAATTTTAGTCGGTTAGTCGAATGAATATTTAGTTTTTTAATGTTTTTATTTAGTTTAAATATTGAATTACAAAAACACACTTTAAGTTTTTACATTTGATATTTTGCGGTTTATTCAGGCTTCCTGCCAGATCATGTCCCCGTGCTGATTGATATAGGCCCAATTGCTGGCGGTTTCTGTCCATGCCAAATCATTGAGGAATGGCAAAACGCTATCAAATTGCGGTGAAATGATCATTTTCCCGGTTTTGTCAATGAAACCCCAATGTTTGCCTATGCACACCGGCGCCAGCCCGGCACTGAAAATTCCGGCGTCATCGTATTGAAAATCAATGACTTTTGTACCTTTTTTGTCAATAAAGCCAAAAGTTTTACCTGCCCGTACCGGCGCTAATCCTTCGCTGAAATCGCCCGCAAAATCAAAAGTTGGCGGTATCAGGATTTTTCCTTCGGTATTAACAAAACCATATTTTTGGTCTTGAATGATGACTGCCAATCCTTCCGAAAATTCACCGTAAGGCTCGTTGGCAGGAATGTCGAATTGTGGCTCGAGCAGTAGCTCGCTGAAACGGTGTGCCAAGCCCCACTGTTTGCCGGCGCGTACCGCCGCGACGTCGCCCTGAAACGGGAAACATTCGTCAAACGGCAGGATCATGACTATTTCTCCAGAGGCGTCTATGTAGCCCCAGCCTTCTTCCAGCCGCACCGGTGCAAGTCCATCGGAAAAAACATCGGCGAACAGGAATTGCGGTTTGATGATAAAATGACCATCCGTATTCACATAGCCCCAGCGCCCGCTCAGGCGTACCGGTGCCAGCCCTTCGCTGAACGCCCCGGCTTCTTCGAATTGCGGCTCGATGGCGAGGTTACCATTTACGTTCAGGTAGCCCCAGCGGCGCACCAACTGCACTGGCGCCAATCCCTCCTCGAAATAGCCGACATAGTTGAACAGGCGTTTCATCAACAGGCGACCGAGCTTGTCCATCGGTACGAGTTTGTCGTTGAGCAGTACGCGCGAAAAACCATTGTAAAAATCTTCTGCTTCGAGAAATTGCGGTTCGATGATTGTTTCGCCGTGTACATTGATAAAGCCATAGCGCCCACGCTCGCGAATACGAAATAGTGGCTGGTCGAGATCAAAGCGGTCTTTGCCTGTTCCACTGGAGGATTGAAACAAGGAAAGCTGGCTTTGCGATTGCCCAGATTGCCTATATGCATGTGATTTTGCCATCGCGAGACGAAGATAAGAGTTTTGGTCGAATGGATGCGAGGGGAATTTTTTTACAAGAATTAAACAAAAAGTTTGATAAATTTGTAAGTGTTTTCTGGTAGCTGTTTTTCAAATAAACATCAAAAATCAGCAATTGTAGAATATGCCAATGCGAGAAAATTTTCCGGCGGCAGGTTTCGACTATCTGGGGGGCGAAAGCGATGGATACGAATACCGTACAGTATTTGCCGGCAGCAGCCTCGAAAGTTCCTATCGCATGATCCAGGAATTTTTGCGCGAAGAGGGGTATCAGGATGTCCCCTTGCCTAAGAGCGCAGAAGAATTGATATTATTTCGGCTACCCACCCGTAACAAGCAGATTTTGATGTTTGAGGATAACGGCTACGTGCACAATCCGGTGAAAATTCTCTTTCCGATGGACCGCCGCAAGCGCACCACACTTATTTTGTGTATTTACAACGAGCAAGATCCCAAGCATTTACTTAAATTTCATCGCGTTTTGGAAAGACAACACAAGGAAAAGAGAGAGGCACACGTAGAATAATCAGGCACTTAATACATTTGATTATATGCTTATTATGATTTGCAAGAAAATGTATTTTGTGGAGTATGAACTTGCCGCCTTTTCTACAATGCACATTTGCCAATGCCTGCAAAAATAGCCACCCACACCAAACCTTTGATAAGAAAAAAGAGAAAACCCGCAACGCCAATACGCTTGAGCCAAAGTTGAAATTTCTGAGTCATACTTTATTTTTTCAAGAAAAACTACTTAATCCTTTAGAATGTTTGCTGAGCAGAAAAATTTGTTTGGCTGTGATCTCCAGGAAAATGAAAATTAATTTGCTGAAAACTCCAAAAAGATATACCTTTGCAATCCCGTTAAAAACCTGTCGCCCCTTGAAGGGAGTAAGCAGGTATGGTTTCACCAAGTAAATTTTAACAATGTCTGTAAAAATTAGATTGCAGAGAAAAGGGCGCAAAAAAAGACCCTTTTACCACATCGTTATCGCCGATGCCCGCTCTCCGAGAGATGGCCGTTTTATTGAAAAAATCGGCACGTACAATCCGCTGACTAAACCCGCTACGATCGAAATTGACCGTGAAAAAGCCTATGAATGGCTGGAAAAAGGTGCTCAACCGACCGATACCGTGCGCGCCATTCTTCGTTTCAAAGGAGTTTACTATCGGAAACACCTCATGCGCGGCGTGAAAAAAGGCGCCATGACGATGGAAGAGGCAGAAGTAAAGTACCAGGAGTGGGTAGATACGAAAGAATCGAAAATCGCTGCCCGTTTTGCGAAAACGGCTGAAGAAAAGGCAGAATTCCACGCAAGAGTGGCTGGAGCCAATGTTGTTGTGGCACCCAAAGTGGAGGAAGCTCCTGCCGCCAGTCCGGAAGTAGAGGAAGCGCCGGAAGTGGAAGAAACCGCTGATGTGACGGCAGAAACGCCAGCAGAAGAGACAATGGAAGCAGCAGCAGAAAGCACAGAAGAAGAAAATGCCGAATAAGGCGGAAGCCAGGCTTGTTCTTTTGGAAAGCAATTTTTTCAGGTCGCTTTCACTTGAACTTTACTGATCTGTGTCCTATCTTTGTAGGGTAATTCTAATTCAGCTATACTTTAATTTCTAAATAAATGCGAACCTGGTAGTGCGCCCCAATATGCACTATCAGGTTTACCTTTAAAAAGGGCAACGTTATGTACGAATTAAATCAGGAATATATAGACCAACTGGAAACACTGGCGGCAGAAATTCAGGATTCGGAAGAACTTCAGCAATACCTCGAAAATGAAGAAGAAGAAGACTATCTGCGCCTCAAAGAGCGATTCGAGCCTCAAATTGCCGACATATATGAAACGGTGGCGCTCAACCATCCATTACAACTGATTCCGCTGGAACTGGTACTGCTCGATCCGGCTTTCGAAGGCTTATTTTTACCCAAAATCCTCGGGTACTCGGTACTACGCGGTGAATTCGATGAACATCATAAATACTTGCGCCCTCAGGAGCACTTCAAGGAAATACTGTTGGCGATCTGCAACTCCGCCAACTTTGAAATCCTGAAAAAACGTATTGGTCAATCCATTCAGATCGGCTTTGCGCTGAGCAGTGATATCTGGATTACCAATTTGATCAACAGCATTGCCAATAAGCGGGTGCGTTATTATCTGCAGTCGCAGAAGCTGGATCGTTATCGCCGCGAAAACGAACGCGCTACTGCTTATCAGCGATATAAGCAGCAATTCAGACATGATAACTATCACACGGCAGAGTTTCCTGAAACGGCGCTCATGCTACCGATCCACTTTTCACCGCTCAAGCATTTTCTGATTCACCGCATCAATCTGAAGGCGGATAACTCTAGCATTATTCCTCATATCAAGCAATTTGTGGAAAATGCTGATTTTCAAGGGACTAAAGAGCACCTTCAAATTATGAGCCTGTACGCCAACTTCTTCGAATTGAACGATGAAGATCGCGCGCATCTCGCAAAGCACTTTAACGCAGTGCGGGAAAAAATGCCTGAATTTGCGGAGCTGTACCTGGATTTTCTGCTCGAAACGCTGGAAAGCGAAGAACTTAAATGGACACCTGACGCGGATAAACGTATTTCGGCACTGCTTAATCGCAAAACCCAAGATGAGTTGACTGCTTACTACGACCTTATGGACGCGGTGCATGGCAAGGGCTATACCAACCCCGAAGTGCAGGAAGCTATTAAAGCATTTTACGATCGGCATGAGGGGCTTTCTACGATTAATGAATGTCTGCGCCAAACTATTTTTAAATATTTTGCCGGATTTATCAATAACCTGGAGGAAAGCGATTATACCAATTTCTTCGAAATTACCAAGCTTTTCCCAGTGTACATGGGCATTTTTATGAACCAGCAGTTCAATCAGAATCTGGAAAAAGTCTCCATGAATTACCTGCAGTCCCTGCTCAAACGCTACACCGACAAGCGGGGGAAAGATTATCAGGATATCAAAAAGTTTGTTGCTGCGATGTACGTGGAGTTTGGCTTCTTGACGGAAAAAGAAGTTGTGGAAATGTTCAAAACCAAACGCAAGAAAAAGACAGCAGAAGGGTAGTTTTCAATAGGCAGTAAGCGGTTCGATTTTGTAAAAACTGCCTACTGCCCACCGGACCTATTTCTTCGCGATGTAAATCAATTCTGAGCAATTATCTTCCGTAAAAATCTTCTGCGCCATGTGCTGGAGGTTGGTGGTGTTCACACGCTGATAGAGTTTTGCTTCGTCATTGATCAGGCTGGCGTCGCCCATCAACTCGAAAAAAGCCAGGTTAATGGCTTTGTTCAGCACGTTGGTCTCCGAGAAGGTGAGCGTACTTTCTACTTTGTGTTGCAATTTTTGCAATTCGGTTTCCGGAATTGTTTTTGCTTTTAATAATTCCAGTTCTTCCCAGATCGCATTTTTTGCTGTTTCCAGCGAAACGCCTTCGCTTGGTTTACCTTCGATGATAAACAAACCCGGATCAAGGCTGCCCGATACGTAGCAATCAATGGACGAAAACAGTTGTTTTTCCTTGAGCAGCCGGCGGAACAAGCGCGAGGACTGCCCGTTACTCAGCACATCCGATAATAAATCAGCAACATAATAATCCTGCCCGGCGCGCGCCGGCATATGAAACGCCAGGTAAAAAGCATCCAGCGGTACACTTGCTTCGTTGTGGCGCCGGCGCTTTTCGGTTTGCTTGGGTTCCAACGGAAGATTGCGGGCTGGAACATCTCCGGGCGGAATATCGCCGAACCACTTCTCAGCCAGCCTTCGCACTTCTTTCGTTTTTACATTGCCGGATACTACCAGAATGGCGTTATTGGGGCGATAGTATTTGAAAAAGAAATCCTGCACATCGTCGAGCGTAGCATCTTCAATATGTTTGGGCGTCAGCCCGATCGTGGGCCAGCGGTAGGGATGCACGCGGTATGCCATGTCCGACAAATGATGCCAGGCATCGCCGTAGGGCTGATTGAGGCAGGTTTCCTTGAATTCCTCCACCACCACTTTTTGCTGTGTCGTCAGCACCTTCGGGTCAAAATTTAGGCTAAGCATCCGGTCGGATTCCAGCCAAAACGCAATTTCCAGATTTTGGGCAGGTAAAATATCGTAAAAATTCGTCATGTCGCTATTGGTGAACGCGTTGTTTTCGCCGCCTGCCATCTGGATGGGATCGTCAAAATCGGGTATATTCGCTGAGCCGCCAAACATTAGATGCTCAAACAAATGCGCAAAGCCCGTGCGCTCTGGGTGCTCGTCGCGCGAGCCAACATTGTAGAGCACATTCAGGGCAACCATGGGGGTGCTGTCGTCTTCATGCACCAGCACGCGCAAGCCATTACTTAATATAAAACGATTATATGTAATCACTTCTTTATTTGGACTTTAGATTTTAAGATGATAGGCATCAGATGCTGAATAGTCTGAATTCTATTATCTAACGTCTAATATTTCTCTATCAAACTGCAAAACTATTCAAAAAATCACACTTCAATACGCCAAAAGTAAACGCCTGGCCATCTGTAAAGTTGTGAGGTGGTTATAGGTCATTTGGGGTTGGAAGTTGGAGGTTTCAGGTTTTGTGAAATATTTAGTTATGCGAATATTTTTTATAATAATTATTGGGCTTTTAATGTGGCAGTGGGCTTGGGGGCAGGAGGAGGAAATATTTATAATAAAGAATAATCTACCGCCGCGCTTTCCAGGATGTGAGAATTTGGCTACCATTGAAGAAAAGAAAGCCTGCTCGGATAAGAAATTACATGATTTTTTAAGTAAAAATATTCAATATCCTGAAGAGCTAAAAGTTGGTGGCAGGGTAGTCGCATTATTTCTGGGTTGAAAAAGATGGACGTGTAAAAGAAATTAGAATTATAAAAAGTGTATGTAATGCCTGTGAAGCAGAAGTGATAAGAGTATTAAAAAATAATGCCCTTGTGGACACCTTGCTGTGGTTCCAGAGGCAGACCCGTCCGAGTGAAATACAAAATATCGATTCTATTCAATCCAATATAAAATCTAACGTCTAACGTCTAATATTTAACGTCTCACAAAGAAATGGTAGTTTTTCGACAACGCGAAGAGGGTTGCTTCCCACCAGAGGCGCCCTTTTCTTTTTGCTAAATGCAAAAGCGTTTTCTTATTTAACTACCTGTTTTTCAGGCTTAATCATCACCTCGCCTCCCTATCGCCCCATCACCTTCTCCACAATTGGCACGATTTTAGTTTACAATTAATCGTCAAATGTCCCGTGATTCAAAAGGAGAAAAAAATTGAACATAAAGCCAAATTTCAAAAAGGGATAATGTGGAAAAAGCATACGATGAGAAAACAAACCAAACATGAGAAGTGAGATGTAAAAAGAGAAGCCTTGGGTTTCAATATTTTGCATCTCCACTTTCTTGTATGACACGCTTTTTACCTTGCGCAGCGCGACTGTCCGCGTTGTCATTCCCGACACAAGATGATTTTCCGCTTGCTGTAAGGCGCAAAGGAGCGCCCACACAGGTGTCAGCGCCATGTGGATCCGATTCTAATTTTAAACATAAAATGCAATTTTAACCATGAAACACTTTAGCATAAGCGGCAATAAGCTTGCTGTATGTTCCGGTAACCTGAGAAGAAAACTTCTCGCATTGCTGTTTTTCCTGGTGTGGCTGGGGCAGCATATGCTACTGGCACAGTGCGACATGCTATGCAACAACCCCGACATGGCGTCGCCGATGATGATTGAAATTGATGGAAACTGCGAAGCAACGGTACGGGCAAGAGACTTACTGGCATCGCCGGATGAGTGCCCCGGCAGCAAAACACTGACCATCCGCGACGGCATGAGCAATGTAGTCGCTTTTGCATTAGATTCTGTTACGTTTGATGCTTCTGCGATTGTAAACCAATTGCTGAGCGTGACTGTCACCGACACCACGACCGGCATTTTTTGTGTGAACTTTATTGCCGTTTTGGACAAAAAAGCGCCGGTGATCGCCTGTCAGAATATTGAGATGACCTGCGTAGAAGAAGCGACGATTGTGATCGTCGAATTGCCGGAAGTCATTGATAACTGCGATTCGGAGGTGGATTTGCAATACCATGATGTAATGACTGGTTCGCTTTGCGAAAAAGTGATTGAGCGCACCTGGACTGCCACGGATCAAAATGGCAATGAAAGCACTTGTGTGCAACTCATTACCATCACGCGACCCTCTTTGGAAGATATCGTTTTCCCGAAAGACACAACGCTCAATTGCAATGCCGCCGATACAACGGCAACAACGCTCGGGCAGCCCGTGCTCCAAGGTGAAACCATCAGCAATGGCGCTATATGCAATCTGGTTGCCACCCGCGTAGATAGTATAAAAACTTTATGCGATACGATTGAATATGAAATCCGGCGCTATTGGACGGTCACAGATAGATGCAGTGGCGAAACAAAACGAGATACACAATTGATTGTGGTGCAGGATACCATCGCGCCAAGCATCAAAGTACAGGACGTATTTGTCGCATCGGCTGATCCTGGGCAATGCTACGGAACCGTAACACTGCCGGTGCCAGAATTGCTGGATAATTGCGACAGCAAGCCCAAACTGTTTGTGAGCACATCCTATGGCGCCGTTGGCTTGGGTCCGCATCCTTTTGTACCGGTAGGACTGCATACCGTGCAATACACCGCCGTGGATGCTTGTGGTAATACTACTGTTTTTAAAATGCAACTTTCGGTAATTGATGACGAAGCGCCATCGGCAGTATGCGAAGGCTATACCGCAATCGCGCTTCCGGCAGTCGGCATTGTGACCGTTCCGGCAAAAACATTTAACAAAGGCAGCCGCGACAACTGCGCCCCCAAGCTGTATTTCAAAGTGTGTAAAGCGACCACCGGCACCTGCGAAGGCATGAATGGCGACGATTCTCCGAGGGAAGGATACCAGGAATGGTTTGACGATAATGTGACCTTTTGCTGCGCAGAAGCGGGACCCACTTACATAAAACTGATTTTCCGGGTATATGAAATTGATCCCGGAGCCGGTCCGGTTGATCCTGTGCGGGAATTGCCGGGAGGCGATTTGTACAACCATTACAATGAATGCATGATTGATGTAGAAATCCAGGATGAACTGCCGCCGATTATCAAATGTCCGAAAGATGTCACTATCAATTGTACTGACGATCGCCGTGATCTTTCCAGATTCGGCAGTCCTGAAGTCAGCGAAATCTGTGGCTATACGCTCGATTCTACCGTTGTAGAAAACCTCAATGAATGCGGCACTGGCATCATTACGCGCACCTTTACAGCTAAGGATAATTTCGGAAATACAAGCTCCTGCACACAAACGATCACCGTGATAAATCCAACGCCCTTAAAGATGGAAGACATTGATTGGCCGGAATCGTACACCACCCATGAATGCGGTGTCGGTACGGATCCCGAAGATTTACCTGAAGGTTTTAATCGCCCGGTAATCAAAAATACGTCCTGCAACTATTTTGCGGTATCCCACACCGATCAGTTTTTTGATGTCGCTTTTCCGGCTTGTTACAAGATCATTCGCACCTGGGAAGTAATTGATTGGTGCAAATATGAACCAGCGTATCCTCATCTGGGTGGGAAATTCAGTTACACGCAGATTATTAAAGTGGAGGATAATGAAGCGCCGGTGCTGACCTGCCCGGCGGATATTACAGTGTCAACGGGCAACAACTGCGGACCCGTGCAGGTGACTATTCCGATGGTGACTGCGCAGGATTGCAATCCTAATATCCTGATTACCAATGATTCACCTTACGCCGTCTCTAACGGAGCAAATGCCAGCGGCAACTATCCGATCGGCACTACGGTAGTCACCTTCACCGCAAGAGATCGCTGTGGCAATACTTCTACCTGCAAGGTAAAAGTAACGGTGCAGGATAAAGTGCGCCCAACTCCGATCTGTATCGTGGGTTTGTCAGCCAACCTGGTGAACAAAGACGGCGTGATTCAGGCTTCCATCTCCGCAAAAGCTTTTAATGGCGGTAGTTTTGACAATTGCACGCCCAAAGACAAGCTCAAGTTTGCTCTTCGTCGCCCTGGCGCCAATACCCCGGCTCCCCCCACTGATACGATGTTGGTCTTTACTTGCAATGATCTGGGCAATCAGGTTGTCGAGTTTTGGGTGACCGATGAGCAAGGCAATAGCGATTATTGTGTCACTTTTATCTCGGTGCAGGATAACAATCGCTTGTGTCCATTGCCAGAAACAGGTATGATCGCGGGTGGAATCGAGACCGAGCGCGGCGACTGGGTGCAAAACGTCAACGTACGGGTGAATAGCAATGCCTACCAGGTTATCACTGGCTCAAGCGGCGCTTTTGAGTTCCCCTACCTGCCGGTTGGTGGCGACTATACACTGGTGCCGGAAAAAAACGATGACGTGAAAAACGGCGTTTCGACCATTGATATTCTACACATCACCAGACATGTACTGGGCGTACAGCCTTTGAATTCGCCTTACAAAGTCATTGCTGCCGATATTGACCGCTCGGGCGATATCACCATTCTCGATGTCATTCGCTTGCGCAAAATGATACTCGGCATTGACGAGCAGTTTCCGAACGGCAATAAATCCTGGCGGTTTGTAAAAGCAAATTTCAAATTTCCCGATCCAAGCAATCCTTTAAAATCTAATTTCCCAGAATTTTACAATATCAATAATTTTAGCGGAAATATGATGGATGCAGATTTTATCGCAGTGAAAGTCGGAGATGTAGATTTCTCGGCAAGGGCAAATAATGCTATGTCCACCGAAGCACGCGCCAGCAGAAAAAGCATTGCGCTGTACGCACAGGAGCGTACACTTCAGCCCGGCGAAACTTTTACCGTTGATATTAAAGTAAAAACTATGTCGCAACTAATTGGTTATCAATACGCATTACAATTAGATCCCGAATGGCTGGAGTTTGTCAATCTGGATAATGGCGACCTTCCCAATATGAACGATGGCAATTTCGGTTTGCACCTCATAGATGAAGGCGTTATTACCACCAGTTGGAATACAGCTGGAGATGACCAAGTGCCCAATGACGTCACGCTCTTCCGATTGACGCTGCGTGCCAAACAGGAAGGACAATTGAGCGCCGCCCTAAAACTAAACCCTCGCTACATGGAAAGCGAAGCCTATAGCACAGATGAAGAAGTTCTGGATATAAAACTGGAATTCTCTGAGCCGATTGTCGAAATACCAACGGGTGCGGTGCCGGTAGAAGGAAGCTTCGAACTGTATCAAAATGCACCGAATCCGTTTGCCACTCAAACGGTTGTGCCTTTCCGCCTGCCGGAAACCACCTACGCCAAGTTGACGATCTTTGACCAATCTGGGCGGGTGGTGTATAGCCGAGCGGGAGAATTTCCGCAGGGTTACAACGAGGTGATTATCAATCGTTCGGAAGTAAATGCGCAGGGAATGCTGTATTACCGGCTCGAAACTCTGGGGCGTCATCAAACTAAAAAGATGATTTTGCTCGATTAAACTTTAAGCTAAACCTAAAACCAGCCGATTTTTATATTGCTGTCCCAAGAATCGGTTATCAGAACGAAGGTCTCTGCTTCCGCGCGAAGCAGGGGCTTTTTCTGTTGGAAAGGAAGTATTTACCAACGATTTTGTCTTTTGTGTAAGCCCGAAAGTGTTAATTTTTGAAAATAACTTACACAATATATATATAGGAATTAAAAATATTTTTACTTTTGTATTGAAAGAATTTTTATATAGAATTTTGAATAATTCTGAAACACTTCCCAAAACCGATAAGCACATCAACAGAGCGCTCGGCGCAAATCGAGGCATCCCATCGAACGTATCCTTTTATTTAACGCTGGAATAATTCCATATTTTTATATAAAACCGCAATGGTTATAATCCGCTGCTAACAAATCATAATCTTTCTGTGTGAGAAACCTACATGCTATTCGTTAAGAAAAGAATAGGTTTTTGGGATAGCCTCTCTCCGCCCTTGTTTGGGTGGAGAGAGTTTTTTTTTTCGCAATTGTTTTAGTGGAAGCGGGTTTGCCTTATCTTGCAGTATTGATTGTGGACATTTTTATGACTGATTTTGTAAAAACGCTCTCCTTGGCAAAACACTTAGACATTGGCAACATCGGCGAAGCCCTGGCACGTACTTTTCTGGAGCAAAAAGGCTGGCAGGTACTCGAAAGCAATTGGCGCTGGCGTCGAGCGGAGATTGACCTCATCGCCAAAGACGGTGACACCCTCGTTTTTATTGAAGTAAAGACCCGCAGCACCGATCTTTTCGGCAAGCCCGAAGAAGCCGTCACCCTGCGCAAAGAGCGCCTCCTCGCCGATGCCGCCTCGGTGTACATGGAACAAATCGGGCACGACTGGGCGGTGCGCTTCGATGTTATTTCAATTATTTATCGCAATGAGCAGCATTATGAAATTGAGCATTTTCAAGATGCGTTTTTCCCGGGGCTGGCTTAAAATAAGCATGATAGATTAACCACAATTGTATAAAAACAACTGCATTTGCAAATTAGAAAATTGTCACTAATTCATACCCAATCTAAACAACTTCCTTGCAACAAGACTTGCGGTTTGAGTGTTGAAAGCACAACAAAAAATCGTACCTTTGGCGACACTTTTACCTAACCAAACCTCTGGGTTACTACAATGAGCAAAACAACCGTTTTCGATCAATTTTCAAACCGACATATTGGTCCGAACGAAACCGAATTGCAGGAAATACTGCAAACCATTGGCGTGGCTTCGCTCGACCAACTCATAGACGAAACTGTACCGGCAAACATCCGAATGCCGGGCGAACTTAACCTACCCAATGCCATGACGGAATACGACTACCTCCGCGAAATCCGTCAGATCGGCATGCTGAACAAGGTGTACAAATCCTTTATCGGCATGGGCTACAACGGCACGGTGACACCTTCGGTGATCTTGCGCAATATTTTCCAGAATCCGGGCTGGTACACGCAGTACACACCTTACCAGGCGGAGATTGCCCAGGGGCGCCTCGAAGCGTTGCTGAATTTCCAAACAATGGTGAGCGATCTGACTGGTCTGCCTATCGCCAATGCGTCGTTGCTCGACGAAGGCACAGCTGCCGCCGAGGCAATGCATATGTTTTACGGTGTGAAAAATGCTAAAGTGAAAAAAGCGGAAGACGAAGCAGATGAGTTCTTTGTGGATGTCAATGTTTTTCCGCAAACGCTGGATGTGCTGAAAACCCGCGCCAAATTTGGTGGCATCAAAATAGTTGTTGGCGATTGGCGAACGTTTGAGCCAACTGCCAGAACCTTCGGCGTACTGCTGCAATATCCTAATAAACTGGGTGCAGTAGAAGATTACCGTGCATTTACTGAAAAATGCAACGCTCATGAAGTGTACGTTACCGTCGCGGCGGATATCCTGAGCCTGGCTTTACTCATGCCGCCGGGCGAATGGGGGGCAGATGCAGTGGTGGGAAATTCGCAGCGATTTGGCGTGCCGATGGGCTACGGCGGTCCACATGCGGCTTATTTTGCAACGAAAGATGATTACAAGCGCCAGATTCCGGGGCGTATCATTGGCGTGTCGGTAGATGCTCAGGGCAACCGGGCGTTGCGCATGGCGTTGCAGACGCGCGAGCAGCACATTCGTCGGGAAAAGGCAACGTCCAACATTTGTACAGCACAGGCCTTGCTGGCGATTATGGCGGGCATGTACGGCGTTTATCACGGTCAGCAGGGCATCAAAGCCATCGCGGAGCGGGTGCATACGTTGACTCAACTTCTGGATGCGAATTTGCAAAAGCTCGAATACGAGCAACAAAACAAATTTTATTTCGATACACTTTGTATCAAAGTAAATAGTGCGATTCAAAGCCACATTCGCCAACTGGCGCTTGGGCATCAGATGAATTTCTTCTACGGTGAGAATACCATTCAAATTAGCATTGACGAGACAACGAATTTGAAAGATATTGAAACCATCGTTCGTATTTTTGCGGAAGCGGATGGTGTTGACAGTCAATTCGATACAACCGAGCCGTCGTTGTACCAAATTCCGGAAAAACTGGTGCGCAGCAGCGAATTCCTGACGCACCCGGTGTTCAACAGCTACCATACCGAGAGCAAAATGATGCGCTACATCAAACGCCTTGAGAACCGCGACTTGTCGCTCATGCATTCGATGATTGCACTCGGATCCTGTACCATGAAACTGAATGCAGCGACTGAACTCATGCCGGTGAGCTGGGATGCATTTTCAAATATTCATCCGTTTGTTCCGATGGATCAGGCGCAGGGCTATGCCAAAATTTTTGAAGAATTGGAAGCCTATTTGTCGGAAATTACTGGCTTTGCCGCCTGTTCTTTGCAGCCCAATTCTGGTGCGCAGGGCGAGTACGCAGGTTTGCTCACCATTCGCGCTTACCACGAAGCCAACGGCGAAAGCCATCGCAACATTGCCTTGATTCCTTCTTCGGCACATGGCACCAACCCGGCGAGCGCCGTGATGGCTGGCTTGCAGGTTGTAGTTGTGGAATGCGACGATCACGGCAACATTGACGTAGCGGATCTAAAATTCAAAGCCGAACAGCACAGTACAAATCTCGCAGCGCTGATGGTAACGTATCCTTCTACGCACGGCGTATTTGAGACAGGTATTACAGAAATTTGTGATATTATTCACCGACACGGGGGCAAGGTTTATATGGACGGCGCCAATATGAATGCGCAGGTAGGACTCACCAGTCCAGGCATTATCGGCGCGGATGTCTGTCATCTCAATTTGCACAAAACTTTTGCTATTCCGCATGGCGGCGGCGGACCCGGCATGGGCCCCATTTGCGTCAATGAAAGTTTGAAGCCATTTCTGCCTAAGCACCCATTGGTGAAAACCGGTGGCGAGCAGGGCATCAACGCGGTATCTGCAGCGCCCTGGGGTAGCGCGAGTATTCTGCTCATTTCTTATGGCTACATCAAAATGCTGGGCAAACGCGGCGTGACAGATGCTACTAAATACGCTATTTTAAATGCAAATTACATCAAAGCACGGCTGGAAAAGGAATATAAAATTTTGTACGTTGGTGAAAATGGCCGTTCTGCGCACGAACTGATCGTGGATTTGCGTCCGTTCAAATCGCTGGTGAGTGCCGAAGATGTCGCCAAGCGTCTTATGGATTATGGCTTCCACGCCCCGACGCTGTCGTTCCCAGTTGCTGGCACCATCATGATCGAACCGACCGAGAGCGAAGCCAAAGACGAGCTCGACCGCTTCTGTGATGCACTTCTGCAAATTCGTCGGGAAATTGATGAGATTGCTTCCGGCGCTGCCGATGCCACAAACAATGTGCTTCACAATGCGCCGCATACAGTACAATTGGTCACTTCAGATCACTGGAACCTGCCGTACTCTCGCGAAAAAGCGGCGTATCCGCTGCCATACCTCCGCGAAGGATTTAAGTTCTGGTCTTCTGTCGCCCGTGTGAACAATGCGTATGGCGATCGCAATCTGGTGTGCACCTGTCCGCCATTGGACAGTTACCGCCCGATAGAAGAAGTGGAAAGTATCTAAGCTATTGAAATATTTGAAAATTTTACATCAAATGCCCGAAATCAGACGATTTTGGGCATTTTTTATTAAAAATATCGCCGGAATATTACAATCCTGCGTTAAAGCCCAATCTCTCTGCCAGAGTTTCGTTAATTTTGTATATCCCAAAAACATAAAATGATATGAGAAAAACGCTGCTTTTCGCCCTGCTCGTTATTTTACAAACGTTTCTTATCGCCCAAACCGAACTCTCCGGAGTCATCAATCAATATGCCGACGTGACAGACATTGACTATTGCGCGGCGACGCTAACGGTATCGGATGCAAGTGGATTCCTTGCCAATACGGATGTGATTGTTATACAAATGCAGGGTGCCGTCATCAATACTTCCGACAATGCAGAATTCGGCGATCTTCAGGATTTGCGCAGCGCGGGTTTGTTGGAGCGCGCGCGTATCCGGGCGGTCAACGGCAATATTATTTCTTTGGAAAACACGCTTTTGAATACTTACAACCTCGATGGATCGGTGCAGATGGTATCTTTGCCAGTTTATGAAAACGCAACGGTGACGGATTCGATTGTCGCTGCACCTTGGAACGGAAGCACTGGCGGTATGCTGGCGTTGGAAGTGACAAATGTACTAACACTAAACGGAAATATCAGCGCCCACGGGCGTGGCTTTCGAGGTGGTCTTGCCGATATTTCACAATCTAATAATTGCACTTTTCTGATCGCTCAGAACGATTATTATTACAATCTTGGCAACTGGCGGGGTGCTGCCAAAGGCGAAGGAATTGCCAAATTTACAACGGAGCGCGAAGCTGGGCGCGGCGCACAGTCCAACGGTGGTGGGGGCGGCAATGATCATAACTCAGGCGGTGGCGGTGGCGCTAATATCGCTGCCGGGGGCAAAGGCGGCAACAACGAAGAACCCTCAGCCCTGGGATGTGACGGCAGGTTTCCTGGAGTTGGGGGAAAGGCATTGCCCGACCTGGCAAGCAGAATTTTTATGGGCGGCGGCGGTGGAGCCGGGCATGAAAATAACGATCAGGCGACTAATGGCGGTAATGGCGGTGGTATTATCATTCTGATCGCCAGCGCCATCAATGGCAATAACCGAACAATTGATGTACGGGGAATGTCGGTAACGGAGGACACCAACGGTGATGGCGGTGGCGGCGGTGGTGGCGGCGGCACCATTCTGATGGATGTTGTCGATATTCAAAGCCCATTTTTGGTGGATGTCAGTGGTGGCAGCGGCGGAAGTGTCGATAATGGCAATGTTGCACGTTGTCACGGTACTGGCGGTGGCGGTGGTGGCGGCAGGATTCTGATGCCTTTGGGCTTGCCTATCAATTTTATTGTTTCTGGCGGAGATGCGGGGCGTACCTACAATTCCGGCTCAAGCAGTTGCCCGGACGGAAATAACGGTGCTTTGCCCGGCGAAGATGGATTTTTCGCTGATGTTGTATCTATTCCCCGCAGCACGGAAATTTCGGGAGAAACATTTATTGTATCTCAACCTGAAATTGTAGATGTTTGCGAAAACCAAAGCGTAGAGATTGCTTTGGACATTATTGGCTCTGATTTACAATACCAATGGCAGATCAATCAGGCGGGCAACTTTCAGAATCTGAATGACAATTCTGTTTATGCCGGCAGCCGAACGCCAGTGTTGAGCATTAACCGGGTAACGACAGAGATGACGAATTATTCTTTCCGGTTGGTAATCAGCAGTAATTGCTATCCTTCGGTCACTTCTTTGCCTGTTCGTCTTACTTTTGCGACTCCACCTGCGGCGAATTTTACAAGCGAAGTAAATGGTTTTAATGTTTTATTTACTAATAATTCTGCAAATGCTGATACATATTACTGGGATTTTGGCGACGGCAGCACCAGCTCAGATGTGAATCCGCAACACACTTATGCCAATGATGGCTCCTACGAAGTGACGCTTCGGGCGATTGGCGCTTGCGATACGGTCATTTTTTCTCAAACGATCGAAATTATTTCATCACCAACGGCTGGAT
This sequence comes from uncultured Saprospiraceae bacterium, assembly GCA_964596135.1. Taxonomy (GTDB): domain Bacteria; phylum Bacteroidota; class Bacteroidia; order Chitinophagales; family Saprospiraceae; genus JADJNW01. Next base: position 40,859 of record CAZQTF010000002.1, read on the forward strand.
TCTCTGCAGATATGATTTCGGGCTGTGCTCCTTTCGCGGTTTCGTTTGAAAATACGTCTTCGGCAAGTGCGATCAGTTTTTCCTGGATTTTTCCGGGCGCTTCGCCTACATCTTCCACCCAGCGCAATCCGACGGTGACGTACATCGCCCCTGGCAGGTACAGCGTGACCTTGATCGCGTCCAATGCAGTGGGTTCCGATACACTTCAACTGGTTGATTTTATTGAAGTTTTGCCTCTGCCGATACCCAATTTTACTTTTGCCATCAATGAATTTAATGTTGTTTTTGTAAACAATGCTGTTGACAGTGCCTCTTATTTGTGGAACTTTGGCGATGGTAATACCAGTACCCAAACCAACCCCACCCATACATATACTTCATCGGGAAATTACGTGGTCACGCTCACGGCAACCAATGTATGTGGCAGTCAGACTGTGACAAAAAATGTTACGGTAGGCACGGCACCTGTCGTTTTATTTACCCAGGATCGTCAAAATGGCTGCGTTCCGCACTTAGTGAAATTTAGGGATGAAAGCACCGGCACTTACGATTCCAGAATATGGTCTTTTCCGGGCGGAAATCCTGCTACCAGTACGGATGCCAATCCTACCGTACGCTACGATGCGCCTGGTCTGTACGATGTAACACTCACAATCAATGGCGCTTTGGGCAGCAGCACCCTCACCCAGGAAGGGTATATCACTGTGTTGGAGCAGCCGACACCAGCTTTTGATTTGACAGTGAACGGCATGACTGTCCAGTTTTTGAATGCTTCAACCGGCGCGACGAGCTTGCTCTGGAATTTTGGCGACGGCGCTACCAGCACTGAAACCAACCCGACCCATACTTACATGAACGCTGGCATTTATACCATCACGTTGAATGCTTCGAATGCTTACTGCGGCAGATCCACCACCCGAACGGTGGCGGTCGGCGTCACAGACGTGGAAGATCTGCGTCAAAACGGTATCATGATTTTTCCGAATCCGATGCAGGAAGTGTTGTACATCAATGCAGAAACATTTGGGCAAAGACTTGATTATCAGCTGCTTAATCCTCGTGGGCAATTATTGCACAAAGGCAGTTTCAGGCAATACCTGGAAATGGATCTCTCTGCTTTCGCGAAAGGACTGTATTTACTGCAATTGCGAACAGCAACGCACGTCTGGATCGTACGGATCGTGAAAAGTTAGCAAACGATATTATTTTTTCAAATTAGATTCAATCAAATACATGCCGGGTTCCTTTGCTTTAAGCGAATCCTTTACACTTCATCTGGGACCCTTTTTCAGCAGTCGAATCGCCTCTTCGTCGCAGCCGTACCCTAATGATTTAATAATTTTAAAATCATTGAACTTCCCATTGGGTAAAACGAAAAAACCAACAGTAACTTCACCTTCTATGCCTGTGCCGCTTCATTCATCTTCACATTTACGATCTGACTCCTGTCCGTCAATTTTATTTCTTTGGCATTAAAACCTGTATAAGAAATCACTAATGTATTTGCACCTTCAGGAACGACCAGTTGATATTTCCCGTCAATATCGGTAACCGTTCCGACCGTCGTGTCTTTCGCGAGGATGCTCGCTCCAATCAACGAATAGCCTTGCGCATCTTGCCCGACTGGTAAGCGGGGAGATTCCGGTCCTTGTCAGGTACATGCTGCAATCTTCACTTTCGCAACAATCGGGTTGTACCGAGTGGTAATTGCCTGTACTTTTGTAATAAAAAAAAGAGATGATGGCTAGCGAAGAGATCAATTATCAGCGGATTGAGCAGGCGATTCAGTATTTGTCGGAACATTTTACCGAGCAGCCGAATCTGGATGAGGTAGCGGCGCAGGTGCATCTGAGTCCATACCATTTTCAACGCCTGTTCACTGAATGGGCGGGCATTAGCCCCAAAAAGTTTTTACAGTTCCTGACCACCGATTTTCTCAAAGACAAGTTAGCCGAAACCCCCAATCTCATGGAGGCGGCAAATCTGGCGGGCTTGTCAAGCCAATCGCGGGTATATGATTTATTTGTCACGCTGGAAGCGATGACGCCCCACGAGTATCGCAGCGGCGGTCAGGGCTTGAGCATTCGCTACGGCTATGCCGGCACGCCTTTTGGTGAGTGTTTTGTGGCGGCGACCGAGCGTGGCATCTGTGGTTTGGAATTTGTAAATAATAACACAAAAAGCACGGTATTACAAGCTTTTCAGCAAAAATGGCGCAATGCGCAACTCCTCTCCGATAATTCGGTAGCGGTAGATTTCACCCGACAGATTTTTTTAGACAAATTTCAGGAGCCAAAGCGTTTTCGATTGCTGGTGCGCGGCACCAAATTTCAGGTAAAAGTTTGGGAAGCCTTGCTGCGCGTGCCTTTTGGTGCAGTGACTACCTATGGACAAATTGCGGCGAGTATTGGTCAGCCCGGCGCATCGCGGTCGGTCGGCTCGGCGATCGGCGACAATCCCGTTGCTTACCTTATTCCCTGCCACCGCGTGATCCGCCAGGAAGGCAAGTTTGGCGAATACCACTGGGGTAGCACCCGAAAAAAGGCGATTGTAGGCTGGGAAATGGCGAAAAGTAGGCGCTAACATACGTTGATATCCCACATGGTGTAATATACGTTTGTAAATGCTTTTATGAAATTATATTACATCGTTATTTTTTTGCAATAATCTGCTTTTGGCAGGGGTGTTTACTCCTGTGTGTGTAATAAAAAACTCAATGTATTAATCATAAGATTTATGAATAGCTTCCAGTATTTACCTATTCCTAAGGAATATGCTGATCGGATTCGGCAAACCCTGCAGGATGATTTTGGACACACCGTAGAGAAAAGTATCGCCGGTGAGCATGGCTACGGACCTTGTCGTTCGTGCCTCCGACAAACGCAACCCGGGGAAGAAAGGCTGCTGTTTTCCTACGCGCCAGTGGGCAGCACTAACCCCTACAACGAAGTGGGACCCGTTTATATTCATGCACATGAATGCACGCCCTATCAGGAAGTAAATACTTTCCCGGCGGATGTAAAGAATGGGCGTTGCCTTATTCCATTGGTGCTGCGCGGCTATAATGCGGATGGAAGAATGATCGTAGCGAAGCAAGTAGGCGATCATGATGTGGAAATAATAATCAAGCAATTATTTGAAAATCAAATAATTGAAACCATCCATATTCGCAATGCGGAGGCACAGTGTTTTATTGCAAAGGTTGTGAGGACAGCTTAAACTGTTCTCTTTTAAATTTTACAATCTGCATCTGTTCTGCCTTTGGGCAAAACCGTACCTTTGCCAAAATATATAACAAAAATGCTAAATTTTCGTGATATTCTGAGCAAGGAAGAAAATCTCGACCCTCAGGACTGGGATCAAATGAAACAACTCGGCTACCAAATGGTGGACGATATGATGGATTATTTGCGCACAATAAGCGACCGTCCAGTGTGGACGCCCCCGTCGGAAACGGCTAAAACGGAGTTACAGCGCGGCTTGCCGGAAAGCGCCGAATCTATCGGACAGATTTATGAGGAATTCAAAACCTATATTTTACCCTATAACAAAGGCAATGTACACCCACGCTTTTGGGCTTGGGTACAGGGCACAGGTACGCCATTTGCCATGCTGGCGGAAATGCTGGCGGCAGGGATGAATCCGAATCTTGGCATCGGCGATCACGCGGCGATGTACGTTGAAAATCAGGTAATTGACTGGTGCAAGCAAATGCTGGGGTATCCGGCTTCGGCAAGCGGTTTGTTGGTGAGCGGCGGCTCGATTGCTAATATTACGGGCATTCTGGTGGCGCGCAATGCATTTGATGAGCGCATTCGTAAGGAAGGTGTGCGGGTGCTGCCCGGGCAATTGGTGTTGTACGCTTCGAGTGAAACGCACAGTTGTCAGCAAAAAGCAGTGGAGGTCGCGGGCTTAGGCGCAGATGCGTTGCGCAAAGTGCCTGTGAATGCTGATTTTCGAATGGATGTAGCGAAATTGCGAGCCATGATCGCCGAAGATAAAGCCACCGGCAATATTCCCTTTTGCATTGTAGGCAATGCCGGCACGGTGAATACCGGCGCCATTGATCCTCTGGAAGAAATTTTACAGGTTTGCCGCCAGGAAAATCTCTGGTTTCACGTGGATGGGGCATTTGGAGCTTTGGCAAAATTAACGCCTGATTATCAGGAACTTTTAAACGCCATTGAACAAGCCGACAGCGTGGCATTCGATCTGCACAAATGGATGTATCTGCCCTATGAAGTGGGTTGTGTTTTGATTAAAAATGCCCAACTGCATCGTAATTCCTTTGCTATGCAACCAAATTACCTGCTCAAGCATGAACGTGGACTCTCTGGGGGACCTGATCCGCACAGCAATTACGGACTGGAGCTTTCGCGTGGCTTCAAGGCGTTGAAAGTCTGGATGTCGTTCAAAGAGCATGGAATTGCCAAGTTTGCCCGCTTGATTCGGCAGAATATTGCCCAGGCGTTTTACCTGGGTGATTTAGTGGAAAAGGCGCCTTTGCTGGAATTACTCACTCCCGTGACGCTGAATATCGTTTGTTTCCGCTTTAATCCTGGCAATTTGAATCAGGAGCAATTGAATTATCTGAATAAGGAAATTCTGATACGCCTGCACGAGGAGGGCGTGGCGGCGCCGTCTTACACGATGCTGCATGGAAACTATGCGATTCGGGTTGCCAATGTGAATCATCGCAGCCAGAAAGATGATTTTCAGGCATTGGTAGAAGGTGTTCTGCGAATCGGGCGAGCTGTGACCCAGGAAATGAAGATAATGTTTTGACGACAAAAGTAGCTCCAACAATTCATCGGAGCTACGGGCAATTGGTTAACAAAACACTAACTTTCTGTACAGAAACGCTTGAATTCATTTGCAAATTTAGGCGCTGAGCCGGAATGCGTTTTCCATTTTTTTGATTTCGTATTTTGCTTCTGGCTCGGCGCTGGCAGAAGGCGCAAAAAGATTTCCTGCTTCGCGGTCATCATGGATTTCCACTTGCATTTCTTCCGCGAAAACCTTAGCCAGATCGCCCATGGTGCGAGCATAATGTTCGTTTTTGCCCATGGCCATACATAGGTCAATCACGCCAGTGCGGATCATCTCGTACTTGTCAATTTGCATCAGTAATTGCCGCTGGGATTTGCCGCTGACTCTTTTGCCGAGGTGCTGTACGATCTTGCGCAGGTATTGAGGCGAGTATCCCAGCACTTCGGTACGGTGCTTCCACCAGTTAGAAGCATTGCCTCTATTACGTTCTTCATATACTTCCAGATGGCGGCGCTCGCAATTTTCTTGATAAGATATGGATTGCATTTTTTTCACCAGATCCAACAATGCTAACACCTGCTCTTTATCAAAAAATACTGTTGTTTCTGTTTGTTCTTCCAGCGAAAGCAGGTATTTGGCATATTTGAGCTTGACCTTGCTGGCAGAGCGCAGTGAGATGTGCTTGGCCAGCGCTATGGAAAGGTAATAATCTTCGATTAACGGCGAATCTTTCCGCTTTCTGGGCGCATAATCCTGCATATGCAGTGGCTTGCGAATGCCATCCCGAAATTCGTACACATCATTCAGCCACTTTTTTACATTGGCTTGAAAATGGTGATCCAATAATTGCAACGCCAGGTGCAGATTTTTAGCCGTTACGACTTTGGTGCCTTTTTTGCTGATGAGAATTTGCAGATCCATGTGAAATATGTATTAATATGCAGCAAATATACATAATTTGTTTTTATTTTTCAATATTTAAAACAAAAAATGTTTTAAAATACTGCGTTTTACTTTGTCCCAAGTTTCACTCGCATGGTACAAGGAAAGTGTAAAGCAGTAAAACCCTTTATTTTAAGGGGCCAAAATATTTTTTTTTCTAAAACGCCTACAAAAATGTAAATACAAAATACAATTTTCCGAAAGCGCCCACCGTTCTATGGGCGATATTTCAACACGCTATTTGATAGGTTAAAATTTTTAAAACAAAACTTTTTTAGTATGATAACCAACAATCCTAATCCAAACCCGCAACAACCTTACCAAACAACGCCGACTCCGCAAAAATCGGGCGGCAGCAAAACGGGTTTTATTGTAGCTATTGCAATTTTGGCTGTAGCCGCCATCGGCCTTTTGGTCGCCACGATCAGCCAAAACAAACAAAAGTCGGATTTATCCGAACAGCTCACCGAATCTGAGCAACTGAAGAAAGAACTGGAGCAACAATACTACACAGCGCTTTCCGAACTGGAAGAAATGCGCGGCAGTAACGAAGAACTGAACGCACTGATCGAGAAACAGAAAGAAGAACTGGCAACCCAGAAGGGGCGTATTGACGAATTGCTGAAAGATAGCCGCAACCTGGCAGCCGCCAGAGGAGAGCTGAAGAAACTGCGTTCACAAGTGGAGCAATACGTAGCTGAAATCAACCAACTTCGCCAGCAAAACCAGGAATTGTCCGCTCAGAACAGTCAACTGAATGAAACCAATACGGCACTTCAGACCGATCTGGAATCGCAGCGTGCTGCTTACCAAGAGTCGGAATCAGCACGCGCTTCACTGGTGAGCGAAAAGGAACAACTGGAACAAACTAAAGCAGCGCTTTCCAGCAAAGTGAATTTTGCTTCTGTGATTAAAGTGTCTGGCGTAGAGGCTCAGGGCTACAAAACCAAAGGCAGCGGTAAATTAGCGAAAGACAGTCAGGCAAAGGATATTGACCAAGTGCAAATCTGCTTTAATACTACGGTAAATGAAGTAGCTGAAGCAGGTGAAGAAGTATATTACATTCGCATCATCGACCCGCAAGGTACAACGCTGCAGGTAGCAGACCTCGGTTCTGGTACTTTCAAGAGCAGTTCTAATGGCGATGACATTCCTTACACGATGACTAAGGAATTCAACTACAACCAAAGCGCGACGCAGCTTTGTGCCAATTGGGCTCCAAATCAGCCGTTTACCAAAGGCACTTATAAAATTGAAGTGTACAACAAAGGCTATTTAGCCGGTACTTCGACGCTTAAACTGAAATAACTTTTTTCCAAGCAATAAACGTGAAACGACGTCGGGATTGTGTAAAAGCAATTCCGGCGTTTTTTGTTTGAGAACAATACTAAGCGTTACGGGTTTCATTTTTTGAAATACAGCAGATATGAGTAATGATCCAAAAGCTAATGACGAATTGATCAATCCGATTGACGCGGACAAAGTTGCCGAGAATCCGCATTTGTTGCCTTATGCGCACACCGTTGGCGGTGCGATCATCAAGCCCATTGACAAAGGGCGGGTGAAAGGTTTGGCGGTGAGCGCCATGTACGAACAAACCAACATGCAGCTCGACCAGATCCGCAGGCAGGTGGATTTGCTGGTGGAGCAGGCAAGAGCGATTCAGGACCGCGTAAAAATCTCAGAGCGCATTTATCTGGCAGATATGAATTTCAAACCGATCATAGGCAAAGAATACCATTTGTACCAAAAAAAGGACGGCACGGATGTGCTCTCGCTGATTGCGCCGGAAGAATGGGGCAAGCGTATGCCTTATGGATTTGTAGCTTCGGTGCGGCTGCTGTCGGATCACACCTGGGAAATACTGAACAGCGAAATATAGTTTTATAGTACCTTTTGTCCCATTATATCCAAAACAGCTTTTATGATATTGCACATTATTTCCATTTTATGGTTTGCGTTTTTGCCTGCCAAAACACCCGTGCGGATAGAATGGCTCGGTGAAACCGAATATGAATTCGGCGATATTGCGCTGGGCAACCCCGTGCAGCATACTTTTACCTTCCAGAATAAAGGAGAAGCGCCACTCACCATTGATATTGTGCGCACTTCCTGCGGTTGCACCGGCAGCACCTGGACGCAGACACCGGTGCTCCCCGATTCGACCGGTACGGTTGTGCTCGAATACGACGCGGCGGTTTCGGGCGAATTTCGCAAGTACGCCAGGGTGTTCTTTAGTGAGCAACGGAAAGCAGAAAAATTGTGGGTTACAGGCTTCGTTTTGGCAGAATAATCTCCATTTGGTCGAGAAAAGCAACAGGATTATTCAATCTTAGCTGCAACATACCTTACTCCAACACGCTTTTTCGTTTATATTTGCAGGCGACATTACTGATTAGGCATCGTTAAATTACTAATTGCAATACGAATGGGCTTACTTATCTTTTTTATAGTCAGCTATATCCTGTTGAGTATCAGCTTGTTTTTTGTCTTCCCGAAAACTGGAGAAGCCGGTTGGAAAGGTTTGATACCTGGGTTGAATTTTGTAGTGTGGTGTAAAATTATTGGGCGCAAGCCCAGGTATGCAGCGTGGCTCCTGTTTCCCATCGTCAATTTTTTTATTTACGCCGGTATGTGCATTGACATGGTGCGTTCCTTCCGGCATTATACTTTCTGGGCGAGCTTATTATCGGTCGTTTTTGCGCCGTTGTACTTTTTCTATATCGGCTTTGCCGACAAAGAGCAATACGACGGACCAACGTTGATCAAGGAACGCGAATTTCGCCAACAATTGCAGGAAGCCAAGGAAGCGAACAACAAGCGCCTGCTGAGCAAGCTGGAAGCCAGCAATCCTTACAAAAAAGGCCCTGTGCGCGAATGGGCGGAAGCCATTATTTTTGCTGTATTTGCGGCGGCTTTCATCCGTATGTTTCTCATTGAAGCGTATGTTATTCCAACCTCTTCGATGGAAGATTCGTTGCTGGTGGGCGACTTTCTTTTTGTTAGCAAAGCGCATTACGGCATTCGAATGCCCGAAACGATCGCCATGATCCCATTGTTGCACAACCGAATTCCGGTGATCGGCGGCGAATCTTATTTAGAAAAACCAAGCCTGCCTTACAAGCGTTTGCCGGCATTGGAAACCATTGATCGCAATGATTTGATCGTCTTCAACTACCCTGAAGGCGACAGTGTGTATGTATTTCCCGACCGTACCTGGAGTATCCACGATTATAACCGTAATAGCATCCCTCCCTACTACGCCCAGCAGATCAAGACCGGGCAGAAGAAACTGATTACCCGCCCGATGGATAAAAAAGACCATTATATCAAACGTTGTGTCGCTATTGCCGGCGATTCTGTCGAAATTCGCGACCGGCAGCTCTATATCAACGGTAAACCCGCCAGCAATCCGGCAAAAATGGAGTTCATGTACACCATTGAAATTCCGCAAGGTGTCAATATCAACACCCGTAATTTTCCGGATTGGGGCATTTCGACCGAAGACATGCTGAGCCAGAATATTGTTATTCTGACCAATGAGCAGAAACAAAAAATGGAATCACTGGATACCAGCATTACGATAGCGCATTTGGATATGGGAAGAATCGGTGGCGGCGGCAATAAGCTCTTTCCGCACGATTCGGGCATTACCGAAGGCTGGACGGTGGACAACTACGGTCCTGTGTGGGTGCCTAAAAAAGGGGTGACCGTGCAACTGTCGCCTGAAAATATTGCCTTTTTCCGACGGGTGATCGATGTTTATGAAGAAAACGACCTCGAAGAGCGCGGTGGCAAAATTTTTATTAATGGCAAAGAGACCAGCCAGTACACCTTTAAAATGGACTACTACTGGGCGATGGGCGACAACCGCCACAACTCCGAAGACTCCCGCGTGTGGGGCTTCGTGCCCGAAGACCACATGGTCGGCAAGCCATTGTTTATATGGTTTTCGCTCAAAGAAGGACAACTCAGCAAAGGCATCAACTGGTCGCGCATTTTTACTTCAGCCGCCAAAAAATAGGCAATTGGATGCATCAAAACCAGCCACGAGGGCTATTCGCAATCAGACGCGGGTAGCCTTTGTTTGTTTGACGGAGTAAGAACGCGCTTGCCATAATTTTCTGTTAAAATGGATTTTTTTGTTATAAATTTGACAAACGGATTGTTTTGAAACGAATTGCTGCGATTTGTACGAACCGAATGATTATTTCCTAAATTTACAAGAAAAAGCAACAGCAAGAGCATCACTCTTAACTCAATCATTAAAACCCAATTTCCATGTTCGCAAAAATTTTTGAAGCCATTAAATCTCTGTTCTTAGCTTTATTCGGCGGCGGTAAGGAGCAACGCCAGCCGGAGCAGCCTCGCCCAAAACCGGAAACACCCGCTGAACCCCAATTTCCGCAGGATGCTATCGAAGTGCCTGCCGATACCGTACTGATCGTAACAAATGAGATGGACGCCATCGTTATGCCGCCCAAGCCGGATGATGATTTTGATCAAGATATTTTCGATGAGCCCAAACCCGAAGCAGAACCTGCCGCACCTCAGCCGAAACCGGACATACCAACTCCAGAGCCTGCTGCCCCAAAACCACAGCCCAAGCCCAAAGGGCGCTATCTCTGGTGCTTGGATAACGGACATGGTAAGAAAACCTCCGGCAAACGCTCACCCGAGTTTGAATTTAACGGTGAAAAAGTACGGCTGCTGGAGTATGAATTCAACCGGGACATCGTGCGTCGCATGATCGAAAGGCTTGACAAAGAAGGTGTTCAATATTTCAATGTAGTGCCCGAAGTGGATATTGACGATTTCCTGCAAGGCCGCGTGGATCGGGCGAACAACAAAAAATCCGACTTGCCGAAGCTCTACGTTTCCATTCACTCCAACGCTTCTACCGCCAAGAATATCAATACCTGGGGAGCCGACAGCGCCAAAGGCATCGAAACCTGGCACCATGCCAAAAGCTCCAAAGGTAGAAAAATGGCGGGTATTTTCCAAAAGCATCTCATTGCCAAGACGGGGTTTGTGAACCGCCACCTGAAAACCACCGAGCAGACCAATCTGTTTGTATTGCGCGAAACCCATATGCCGGCAATCCTTACTGAAAATGGTTTTTACAACAACCGCGCCGAGGCTGTCGAGTTGATGAAACCAGAGGTGCGGCAAAAAATCGCTGATGCCCACGTGGAAGCCATTCTGGAAATTGAAAAAAATGGCTTGTAACAAGGCAAATTGACTAACTGAAACCGGAAAAGAATACATGAATACAAATTTATTCCCTATCTCCTGGCTGCTGGTGGCGGCTTTTATTGCTTTTGTCACTTGTGCGCCGGCGCAGCAATTGATTAGCAGCGAACCAAAAGGCGCTTATACCCGCGCAGAACTCAATGCGCAGTTTGGTCCTTTTTTTGAAAATGGGGTCAAATTATACAAAATTCTGTACACGACGCTTGATTTGCAAGGCGTCACCGATACGGCTTCGGGGCTTTTGATCGTACCCGATCTGGAGGGCGCAATCATGCCGCTGCATTGTTCGCTGCACGGCACCGTTACGTCCAAAAACGATGTGCCGTCCAATTTGCAGGGAGGGTACGAATTGGGCGTAGTATTTGGCGGGTTGGGCTATGTGACGGCAATGCCCGATTTTCTGGGGCTGGGAGAGTCGCGCGGGTTTCACCCCTACGTACATGCGGCTTCTGAAGCTTCGGCGTCGCTGGATATGCTGCTGGCAGTGCGGGAATTTGCGACTCAAAATAATATTCTGCTCAATGATCAGTTGTTTATCAGCGGCTACTCGCAGGGCGGGCATGCAGCCATGGCTTTGCATCGGGAGATCGAACAAAATAAAAACAATCTTTTTACGGTCACCGCAGCGGCGCACATGTCGGGGCCATATAGCATTTCCGGAGTGATGCGGGAATTTATTATAGGTGACGCGGAATATTTTTTTCCGGCGTACATTCCATTTACCATTATATCATATGATGAAGTGTATGGTATTTTTAATGAACTGGAAGACATATTCAAACCTGCCTACGCGAATCTAATTGAGCAATTTTATAATGAAACGTTCCCGTTATCTACTTTAAATGATTTATTGATTTCATTATTAGAGCAAAATGTTGGCGCATCTATTCCCAAAAACATGTTTCAGGACAGCGTGCTAAATGCCGTTATCAATGACCCGGTTCATCCGTTCAACGTAGCGCTGCGCGACAACGACGTGTACGATTGGGCGCCACAAGCGCCAACCCGTTTGTTTTACTGTATGGCTGATGATCAGGTGCCTTACCGCAATAGTATTGTTGCTGATTCAGTGATGAACCTGCGTGGTGCACCCGATGTACAGGCGATTGACGTTAATTCTACTGCGGATCATGGCGGATGCGTTTTCCCGGCGGTGCTCAATGCCTTTTTGTTTTTCGATCAGTATCAGCGCATTACCACCGATGTAACGACTGTTGGCACCCTGGAGACCATAAAAGCCTATCCCAATCCGGCAGGAGGAGAGGTGTTTATCCGAAACCTTCCTGCAGATGCCAGGGTGCAACTGATTGATCTACAGGGTAAAACACATGCCATGGTGCTTGCCAAGGGGAGCGATGTGGTGCTTCCATTGCGCGAATACGCCAACGGATTATACCTAATTCAAATACAAAGTGAGAAGGGAAATTATTTACAAAAGCTGATCATTCATCGTTTTTGATTATATTGAGCTATAAAATAAGCCTTATATGAAAAAACGGTTACTCTATTTTTGCCTGGTGGCGAGCTTACTGTTTTATTTACCTTGCCGGGCGCAGACATTTATTAACAGCATTTCAAAGGGTTCGCTGGCGCCATCCGAGGTGGAAGAATTATTTGGCGGATTGATCAATGCGCAGTACAGCATTCAGTTATTTAAGCTCCAATACACCACTACCGATGTACGGGGCGCGTTGGACACCGCCTCTGGCTTACTGGTAGTGCCCGACATTCCTGGCGGCATTTTTCCAACCCTGGTTTTTCAGCGTGGAACGATTGACAATCGCCTGGATGTGCCTTCCAATCTGATGGATGCGTGGGAGTCTGCTGCCATCGCTGGTAGCCTAGGCTATATGACCGTTGCTCCTGATTTGCTGGGAGTGGGCGATTCCCGCGGTTTTCACCCTTATGTACATGCTGCAACGGAAGCTTCAGCAGCACTCGATATGCTTTTTGCAGCGAAAGCATTTGCAGAACAAAACGGCATTCAACTCAACGATCAGTTGTTTATCGCCGGGTATTCACAAGGCGGACACAGTGCAATGGCGCTGCATCGGGAAATTGAAACCAACTATTCCGACGTTTTCACGGTCACTGCCGCCGCCCACATGTCTGGACCATACAGCCTTTCCGGGGTGATGCGCGATTTGATCCTCAGCGACGAGCCCTATCCTTTTCCCGGTTTTGTGGCTTACCAAATGCTTTCCTATAATTACGTTTATCAGTGGTACGATAGTTTGGTACAGGTCTTTAAACCGCAGTTTGTAGAACCAATGGAGCGTTTTTTCAATGAGGAAATCGGCTTTTTTGAAATGGACACCTTGCTGCTGTATCAGTTGCGCGAAGACTTTGGTGAGGATTTGCCCAAACAGATGTTTCAGGATAGCGTGCTGAGCGCTTTTATTGGTGATAGTCTCCATCCGCTGAACGTGGCGCTACGCGAAAACGATACCTACAACTGGGCTCCCCAAGCTCCGACCCGCTTGTTTTATTGTTCCGGCGACGATCGGGTGAAATACACCAACAGTGTTGTAGCCGATTCGGTGATGAATCTGCTCGGCGCGCCCGATGTGCAAGCCTTCGATCTCAGCCCTGATCTCGATCACCGCGAGTGCATTGAGCCGGCGGCAGTTTTTGCCATTCTGTTTTTCGAAAATTTCAAAGTGGTGGTTAGTGTACCGGATATTGCTAACAAGTCTTTGAATATCAATGTTTTCCCCAACCCGACGAGCGGTTGGCTCACATTAAAAAATATTCCCGACCGGGCTGTTTTGCAAATTGTCGATCTGAGCGGCAAGACGCATTTGACGAGAATCTTGGACGATGCAGTGCCAATGGTTGATCTGCAACATTTGAGCCGGGGGCTTTACGTTGCTAAAGTGACCTCTGCTCAGGGTACCTGGACGGGAAAAATCGTGCTGAATTAAGTGTTTCAGATCAATTTTTGCACCCTTGTATCAGTGGTCAGTTTAAGATCAGCACTCAGGTTGAGCAAATTCAAGCCCGGGGTCTTGCCGATTTCAATGCTACCAAAGTCAGCGTCGAAGCCTAGTGCTTGTGCACCATTGAGCGTTGCCCAACGCAGCAGCGTTTCAAAAGGCACATACGACTGGAAGCGGGCGATGGTTTTCATTTCTTCGAGCACCGAAAGCTGCCAGTTGGAAGTCAGGCTGTCGGTGCCGATGGTCATTTTGGCATCATTTTCAATGAAATATTTGTAAAAAGGCAGTCGGTTTTCGATGTAGAGATTGGCATTGGCGCAAGTAGCCCAATATACGCGGTTGCTCCAGGCTTGTGCTGCCTGAATATCGGGCGGGGTGGTCATGGTATTGTGCACAAACAAATTCCGGTTTTTCGGATTCAAATGTTGTAAAGCATAGTAAATGGAAGTTTTTCCGGTCGGCTGGAAATGGCCGATCGGGAAGCCAAAGTATTCGTAAAATTCCAGGAAATCGCCGGTTTTGTTGAGAAAAAAAGCATCTTCGTGCGGCGTTTCCTGGTTGTGAATGCTCACCGTCGCCTCGTCTTCGTTTACCTCGCGAATGCGTTGGAACAAACCGGGTGTCACTGTGTACGGCGAATGTGGCACGCAGCTTTTGCGGTTGCCGTGCGCAGTGCTTTGCCCGTTGTAAACAGACTTATACTCCTTGAAACTTTTTTCAGTCCAGCTGTCCTGGAAAAAATCGAACATTTCTACAAAAGTATAATAACGAATCTTGCTTTGATCTTTCTGGGCGGCAGTATCGAGCTTGTTGGAAATATCGCCCACCGCCACAATGCCGTTGTCATACATTTCCTGGTCGGCTTTAGCAATAGCATCGAGAATGATGTCCATCGGAATATCCCGAAAATTAACAACCGTTTTCAAGAACGGCAGCAAGCCGGTGCCAGTATTTGCCATTCCTTTCATGTGCGATAGCTCCAGATGGCAATGCGTATTCACAAAACCTGGTACGATCACGCCCTTGCGAATGTCCAGACTCGCCGGATCGTGCTGTTCGCGACGATCAATTTGCAAAATTTTACCATTTTCATCCGTAATCACAACACCTTCTTTAATTGGCTCGTCAGCAACCGGAAATATAAAATCAGCACTAAACTTTTTCATTCAAAGCGATTTTGGGCGAAAATAGAGAATTCACCGGCAATGTTCAAAGATCGGGGGGTTAAAAGTTCAAAGGAGACCAAGCCGATTTTACACATTATAAGGTTTTACGATCAGCCCGTTTTTCATCCTGGGTTCAAACCATGTGGATTTTGGCGGCATCGTACCTCCGGCTTCCACCAGATTCATCAGGTCGTCAAACGCCACCGGATACAAGCAGACCCCTACTTGGTCGGGATTGGTATCCACCTTGTTTTGAATGGCTTCCAGCCCTTTTGGTGCGTCCACGTATTCCACACGGCGGTCGTTGCGTACATCCGTGATGCCGAGTATTTTGCCCAATAAAATTTTATTGAGGAGCATAGTATCCAAAATAACCGGCTCAGACGCAAGTTCCTGAAGAGCAACGTTTTTCCAGCGTACATGATACCACCCTTGTGCCGTGCATAAAGTCATATCATGTTTTTGTTTTGGTTTGGCGGCTACGCTGATTGGCGCCAGGTCAACCCAATTGCCTGCTTTTTCAAGAAATGCCGCCACGGACCATGATTCGGGCAGAGCAATCAGGCGGTTAAATTCCAGAATATCCAGTTGCCCCGACGGAAGAAAAGCACATAGTACATCACGGTAGGTTTGCCGAATTTGGGGGCTACCAGTCTGTCGGCAGATTAACTCCATTGCCGACATGCGGTGGTGCCCGTCAGCGATGTAAGCATGTGGCACTTCTTCGGCAAAGAGTTGCTGAAGCTGCTCCAGTTTATTGTTCTCCTGTACTGCCCAAAGGCGGTGTATTTGTTCTTCGGCGGGGAAATCTATTTCCAGAAAGACAGGATGATGGGCGGTGTAATGCATTATCCATCGGTCAATGAGGTCGTTTTCCGGGTAGGTAAGCAGCACTGGCTTCACCGCAGCCTGGCGTTCCAGGGTGATGCGTATTTGCTTCTCTTCTTCGGCTCGGATGGTATGTTCATGTTTTTTAATATTTCCAAGCAGGTAGTTTTGGATGTCGGCACAAGCCAGTACGCCTGTGTAGATACGCCCGGGCGATTGAATCTGGTATAAGAATACGGCGGGTTTGTCTATCTGAGTGAATAAACCCGATTGAAGATAATGGGCGTATTTTTCTTTCGCGCTGTCGAAGAAATCAGACACTGTGGCTATTTTCAGCCGATCGGGGTACAATGCCTGAAAGGGTTTGATCTGCATTGGACGTAATTGTGCAGCAAAGATACATTAGCACGGGCAATTTCATTGTGCATGTATGGATATTAGAAAAAAACCTTGACTATTAAACGAAAAAGGGCGATAGCAAACAAATGCTTCGCCCTCAAAAAAACTAAACCCCAGTTATATTCTTGCACTAGAAACACGCCTATGTGTAGAAACCAGACGAGGGAACGGCTTCAGCATGGCTATCTCAGTGTAAATCAAATTTTAATATGTGTTGTGTTTTAAGCGTGTTCTATGATCTGCTATCAGCAAGATCTGTGTCTATAACTATTAGACCCAAAATTAACACGACTTTAGAAATATTTTACATGAAAAAACTAAAAAAAGAAGTCGTGCGTATGTGTTTTCGTACTTTTAACACTTTGAAATGCAAAACAAGCGAAAATGTTCAGCGAATCTATCCTTGAAAAAGCATTACTCTTTTCAGAACGAAAAGCCGTTTGTAAAATTGTGTATCGTGTTTCCGAGCAGAAAATTTCTGAAACAATTGGTACAATTCGCGACATTTTTTTGAAAAATAAAACGGAATGGCTCGTTCTGGAAAATGGACTTTTTATTTCCATCGAGTCTGTTTTTAGCATCGTGCCAGTGGCATAAACCGAAATTCTTCACTTGGAAACCAATTTATCTTGCCTGGCGTTATCATATTCCCTTATATTCGCAACTTTAACATTCCGAACCGTCATAATGCTCGAAACCCTCAAAACTTGACATGGCATGAACAAAAAATACCTGATTACTTCGGCGTTGCCGTATGCCAACGGCGCTTTGCACCTGGGGCACCTCGCGGGCGCGTACCTTCCAGCTGATATCTATGTGCGCTATCTGCGCTTGCTTGGCAAGG
>CAZQTF010000003.1:0-50970 GCA_964596135.1 uncultured Saprospiraceae bacterium
CCGGGGCGCCTGGCAGGAGTGGGATATTGATGACATTGATATGGCGGTGCCGCTCAGCCCGGAAGAACTTCTTCGAAAGCGTCGCGCCATTTTTAAGCATCAATCGCAAAAAGATCGCCCGTTGTTTCCAGGACACGATTCCCGTGAATTCTGGGAGCGTGCAGAGCAACGTAATCGGGGAACAGCGAAATTATACGACAAACTCGGTTTAGCGGAATACGAAGCGATAGAAGCATTTAAAAGGCATCATTATTAAGTGAATGGGCGATTAAGAAATTGAATGATTTTGCAGGGCATTCGTAATGCGAAGTTTTTTTAATCGTCTTATTTAATCGTTTTAATATTTATTCATTAGGCATAAAACCTAAATACATTTATCTAACCTAATTAAGCGACTTATGAAGCAAACTAACTTAAGCCGTCGGTTGTCGTTACTATTTTTGATGGTAACGATGACCACACTCGCTTTCGCACAAAAAATCAGTTTCTCCATCAAAGGAACTGTGACCGACGATAGCGGACTTCCGTTAATCGGGGTGACCGTCCAGTTGGTCGAACCCAGGTTGGGAACAATTACCGATGAACGTGGATTTTACGACTTATCCGATGCCGTTGCGGAGGGCGAATATACCCTTCAGGTCAGTTATGTAGGGTACTCTTCTTATACCGAAAAAATTACGATCAACGCCTCCAACAACAACCTGACCAAGGATGTTCAGTTGGGAGTTGACATTTTGGAACTGGATGCGGTGGTCGTCACCGGCAACTCGCCGACTTCCACCCGGAAGCAATTAGGTAACGCCATTGGCGTGGTGGGTGGCGAAAAACTGCAAAATTCTGGTACAACCAATACCCTCGCGGCATTGAGTGGTAAAGTAATGGGCGCTCAGATTTCTCAAAACGATGGCTATCCGGCGGGTGGTATTTCGGTGCGCTTGCGTGGTGCCAGTTCTATCAAGGGTTCCAGCGATCCGCTTTACATCGTAGATGGAGTAATTGTGGATAATAGTTCAACTAACGTGATCAACTTAAGTGCCGATGCTATGGTGACGGGCTTGCAAGCGGGTCAAAACCGCCTGGTGGATATTAATCCAAATGACATTGAGCGCATCGAAGTACTCAACGGAGCGGCGGCGGCAGCTATTTATGGCTCACGCGCTTCCAACGGCGTGGTGCAGATTTTTACCAAACGCGGTAAGAGCGGCAAGCCAAGTATTGAATTTGGTACTTCTATTCAGTACAGCGCTTTGCGCCAGCGGGTTTTCCTGACCAAACACCCGGAGCGCTTTGGTGTAAAAGGAAACGACCGCCTGGAAACAACTCAGGATCGTTTGACAATCCTCTTGACACTGGGCTTAACAGATGCTACGCTTACCGCCAATAACGTACCTTTCATAAAAGCAGCGCCTGCCAATAGAACCCTGATCACGGCCAAGTATCCGGTACAACGTTATGATTATCAGGATGATATTTTTGAAGGCGCTTGGGGAACGGATAACTACCTCTCTATTTCTGGTGGTAATGAAAAGACGAATTATTTTGCTTCTTTCGGCTATTTCAATAATGATGGTATTATCAAAAATACCAATTTCACGAAATACACTGGGCGCTTGCGATTGAATCAAACCCTTGCAGATTGGGCTTCAATGTCGGTTGGTTTGGCTTATAATTATAGCTTGAGCCAAGATATGCCGAACGGTAACAACTTTTTCAGCCCGATCAGTACTATGTTTATCATGGACAACGTGTGGGACATCAACGAACGCGATGCTGCCGGCAACCTAAAACAAGTGGAATTGGTGCGTGTCAACCCGCTTTCTGTTTTAGAAACATTTGATATTACACAAAGAACGAATCGTACGATCGGCGATATTCAATTTAATTTATATCCAGTTGCAGGGCTGACGGTCAATGCCATTCTGGGGGTTGATAATTATTCTCTGGTGGGTAATGAATTCCATCCGCGTTTGCCTTATGCTGGCGTAGCAGCTACTTTCTTCCCAGACGGCTATGTGAGTAACGCTACCAGCAACGTGACATTGCTCAATCACGACTTGACAGCTACCTATAATCGCAATATTTCCAGTAAGATAACTTCTACAACGACTGCTGGCTATCAGATTCAATACAATCGCAATCACTTCACCGCGCAGGAAGGACGCGACCTGGCGCCGTTCGTAAAAACGATCGCGGCTGCTGCCAACCTCTTCTCACTGCCGGTGCAAAGCATTGCTCAGCGCAGCGTGTGGGGGTACTTCCTGCAACAAACCTTTGGCTACAATGAGCAGTTCTTCCTCACCCTCGCCGGACGTGTCGACGGTTCTTCTGCCTTTTCGGAAGACAATCAAAACATTTTCTATCCGAAAGCGAGTTTCAGTTGGTTGCTTTCCGATTACTGGAAAGGAAGCGGCTTGCAAAAAACGATTGGAACCCTTAAATTACGTGCTTCTTACGGGCAAGCTGGTAACCTTACCGGCATTGGTCCGTATGACCGTTTTGACAACTTCCTGCTGAGTCAGCTTACAGGATTTCCAGCAATTGTGCCTTCTCGTACTTTGGCTAATCCAAATGTCAGCCCGGAAATCATGACCGAATTTGAAGTAGGCGCCGACATGGCGTTTTTCAACAACCGTCTTGGTTTGAATGTCACTTACTACAATCAGGATATCGAAGACCTGCTGCTTGACCGTCAGTTGCCACCTACCGCCGGTGGTACGAGCATTGTGACCAACGTAGGTAGCATGAGCAACAAAGGGTTGGAAGTGATGTTGCAGATTTCACCGGTTAAAACCCAGAATTTCAGTTGGGATCTGACTGCGCTTTGGTCGCGCAACCGCAATGAAGTGTCGGGTATTGATGGTGTGCTGTTCCTGCGGGGTAGCGATGGGACGCAATCAGCGATTAGCGGTGAGCAATTTGGTTTGTTTTTTGGTCGCTACTACGCTCGTGATAACGATGGCAATCTTTTGCTGACACCGCAGGGATTGGCTCAACCGGAAAGAGGTTTGATCATCCCGGCAAGCCAGTACAATCCTGCCAATCTTCCGGAAGGGGCATTGCGCGATCGCATTTATCAGGTGGCAGGCAACTATTACGTGCCGGTACGCGATGCCAACGGACAACCCATTCAGAGCAATACGGAATTGTTTAAGGTCATCGGCGATCCGAACCCGGATTGGTTTGGCTCGTTTTCTTCGGATTTGACATTCAAAAAACTGGCTTTTCGCTTCCAGTTTGATTTCTTCCAGGGCGCTGAAATTTTCAACTGGAACCGCATCACGGGCAACAACGTTGGTCATGGCAAAATCGCCGAGCAAGAACTCAAGGGCGAAGTGGCACGTGGTTACGTGGCTTCTATCGCAGGTGGTGTGACCGGTCAGCGTATTCAGGAAGAGCACGTGGAAGATGCTTCCTACATCAAACTACGCGAAGTAGCGCTGAGCTACAATGTCGGAAAGGTTGGAAAAATGTTCCAGAATGTGAATTTCAGCCTGATAGGTCGCAACCTGATTTCATTTGATAAGTATGAAGGCTTCGACCCGGAAACGAATTCGGCAGGTCAGAATGACCGGGTACGCGGTGATGACTTTGGCAACGTGCCCATTCCGTTGAGCGTGCAGTTTAAAATCGGCGCGAAGTTCTGATATTGTTTTGGCGCTTCATGGCACAGTGTTTCAAGGAGACAATAAAGCAATGAAATCATTTTAAAATTCTAAATTTGAGGATAATGAAAAAAATCATCATAATCGCAATGCTGCCGCTGCTATTATTGTTTGGCAGTTGCGAAAAAGAATATACCAACCCAAACGCCGCCACTAAAGATGCTGTGATCAACAGCGTGGACGGCTTGCTGGGGCTGGTGGTAGGTATTAAAAGAGAATATTCCGTTGGCGCTACCGGAGCTTTATACAATGTTGTGTCTGCTAATGGATTGACCACAAAGGAATTATATGTTATTAACACTGGTAATGGCGAATTGGCAGCCCTGGAGGCAGGAAAAGGCAACGTAGGCAATGCCAATGCTTTTGTCAATAATATCTGGACGAGTTCAAACCTGGTAAAAGCTTACGCTCAGTTGCTCATTGACAATGCCAGTGTGGCATCCGACGAGGGTACTTTCACCGGCATCCTGGTGTATGGGCATTTCTTCAAAGCATTGGCTTTGGGTACAATGGCGCAGTTTTGGGAAAACGTGCCGACGGAAGTGATTGACGGAGGCGATTTTCTGGGAGGCAAAAATGCTAATTTCAAAGCGCGCAATGAAGCTTTGCAGGAAGCGGTTCAACTGTTGGAAGATGCTGCCGGTGCATTAGCGAAAGCGCCCATTTCCAGCTACTTCAACTCCAAAGTAGGTACAGATATTAACATGACCAACGCCATTCAGGCTTTGTTGGCACGTTATTATAACATGCTTGGTAATAGCGCCAAAGCACTGGAAGCTGCCAACAAGGTAGATCTGACCAGCAAATCTATTTTCAAGTACGAAGCGATCAATCAGAATCCTGTTTTCCGTACTTCGCTGGTGAACAACAACACTTACAATGGGTTGAATAATTTTGGACTGACTGGTGCCTTGGCGCCCGATCCGGCAGATGGACGCATCGCGTTTTATCTCGGTGCCAATCCGGCTACCAACGTGAAAGTGCAGGGTTTCTGGAAAAGCGACACCGATCCGATTCCAGTTTATCTGCCGGGAGAAATGATCCTGATCAAAGCCGAGGCTTATGCTCGTCAAAATCAGATACCACAGGCGATTGAAGAATTGAATAAAGTGTTGACCAAGACCAACGATGTATTTGGCGTCAATGCCAATTTGCCGGCTTATAGCGGAGAACAAACGCAAGCGGCGGTTTTACAGGAAATTTATCGCAACCGTTGTATCGAATTGTATATGAGTGGCTTAAAGCTGGAAGATAGCCGTCGTTTCAATCGCCCTGGTCCAAATGACGCCAACGCTGAGCGCAGCCGCAATTTCTATCCATATCCATTGCGTGAGCGGACGAACAATCCGAATACACCGGCGGATCCGGCGATCTAAGAAAGGCTACTATTTCACACACAATATTTTGTTATGATCTCCTCATTATTTCGATGGGGAGATTTTTTTTTGACCCCCAAAAATAAATGGATATCATAGTTTTCCTAAAGCTCTAAGATTTAGGAAAGCTTATTTATTGCATTTGCATAGCGTTATTAGAGGCAATGAAATTTTATCAACCCTTCCATCGGATCCGATAAAAAAGTGCCGGTTGTTAAATTATATTTTTGCAATGCCGCTTCAACAAAGGGCTTGAAATGCCAGGCAATCGAGCCTACAAAATGGATCGGAATTTTTTGAGCATCTGCATATCCTAAAACATATTTTTCCAGAAAGGTACAAAATTGATCATCAATGAGTTTTTGAAGATAAGGCTCATCGCTGTGCATTTGCAGAAAAGGGGCGAAGCTTGCCAGAAAGCGACTGGGAGCCGGGCGCCGGTAGGTAGCCTCAATTACTTCTGTCGGGGTAAGATTATATTTTTCAATCAGATGCTTTTGCAAATGCAAGGGGATTTGACCATTTAAAAAATCAGCCATTAATTGTTTTCCCATAGCTGCTCCACTGCCTTCATCTCCCAGAATAAATCCGTAGCCGCCTTTGTTTTCGGTAATCTTCTCTCCATCGTAAGCGCAAGAGTTGGATCCTGTGCCAAGAATACAAGCAATACCGGGCGCCCGCTGGCACAAGGCACGCGCGGCTCCAAGCAGGTCGGTGTTCACTTCCACGATTTCCGCTTTGGGGAAAACTTGTCGCAAAATAACCGTCAGCCGTTGGCGGGAGCTTTCAACTTTGCATCCCGTACCATAATAAAAGATGCTGCTGGCTCCCTGAATGCCACGTTGATGCGCCTCCTGGGCAAGGGCACGCAGCGTTTCATCGGGCATCAACAGCGGATGGAGCCCTTGCGTATGAACTTGGGTATTAATACGTAGCTGGCTGACAAGCGTCCAGTTGGCTTTGGTTGCTCCGCTGTCAATGATAAGGTTCATGCAAATTGAATGATTGGATGACAGAATGACTAAATGGCCGTTTCAGAAAATTAAATGCGCATTATTCAGGTATCCATTAATTTATTGATGCGCTTCCATTGCTTTTCGTACGCTGCCGTACCTGAGCAGTTGGGTTTGAGCATCTTCATAGCTGATTTCCAGGGCGTTCATCAGCATTTTAGTGCCGCGATCAACCAGTTTGCTGTTGCTGAGTTGCATGTCCACCATTTTATTGTCGAGCACTCTGCCCAATTGAATCATTACGCTGGTGCTAATCATATTGAGGACAAGTTTTTGCGCCGTTCCTGCTTTCATGCGAGTACTGCCGGTGACAAACTCGGGTCCGACCACTACCTCAATAGGAAAATCGGCAAACTTAATCACTGGAGCATCGGGGTTGCACGTGATACAGCCGGTCACAATGCCGTGCTGCTGGCAGGTTTTCAAACCGTGCACCACGTAAGGTGTAGTGCCCGATGCAGCAATGCCAATAACCACATCCTGGTTATCAACAAAATATTGCTGCAGGTCTTCCCATGCCTGGGTTTCGCTGTCTTCTGCAAATTCTACCGCTTTGCGGATAGCGCTATCACCGCCAGCAATCAGTCCGATTACCCAATCGTCGGGTACGCCAAAAGTAGGCGGGCATTCGGAGGCGTCCAGAATGCCTAATCTGCCGCTCGTGCCGGCGCCAATATAGAATAGCCTGCCGCCATCGCGCATTTTTTCTACAATGATTTTTACCAACGGTTCGATTTGTGGTATTGCCTTCTCAACGGCAAGCGGTACAGTTTTATCTTCGTTGTTAATGTTTTTCAGCAATTCCTCCACCGACATTTTTTCTAAGTGCCGGTATTTTGAAGGGGATTCTGTGATCTTCTCCATCTCCTTAGCGTTAATCATAATGCGCGAAGTTAGCGGATTTCTTTGTTTTATTCTGCAAATTGTTGTAATTTCGCTTCGCCAAAAAACAATCGGGGGTATAGCTCAGCTGGCTAGAGCGCTTGCATGGCATGCAAGAGGTCAGGGGTTCGACTCCCCTTACCTCCACAGTAAAAGTCCAATTCATTGATTACGAATGAGTTGGACTTGTTTATTTTACACAATAGCTACTTGGCAGACATTTGCACGTCCTTTTTTGCAAAAACCGGCAAATTGATCGTATGAAAGAAATCCTGTTTTTTGTGGCGGTGGTGCCCAATGCACAGATTCAGCAGGAAGTGACGACGTTTAAGGAATATCTTGCAAAAAATTTTGGCGCTTCGCACGCATTGAAGTCGCCACCGCACATTACGCTGTTTGCACCGTTCAAATGGGCATCGGGCAGAGTTGATACGCTCCGCTCTGCGTTGACGGATTTTGCAAAAAACGCCAAACATTTTCGCATCGCACTTAAAAACTTCAACGTTTTCGCCCCTCGCGTACTGTATATAGATGTGGCGCCCAACGAGGAACTGGCGCACTTGGCACGGCAGTTGGAAAAATATTTGGAGGAGCATCTGTATTTGAAAAGCGATCGCAGACATAGCTTCCATCCGCACATGACCATTGCCCACAAAGACTTGAAACGCTGGCTTTTTCCACAAGCCTGGGCACATTTTTCCCAGCAATCATACGAGCGGTCTTTTCCGGTTGAAAAAATTACTTTGCTGAAACATAACGGCGTTCAGTGGGAAGTTTTTGAAGAATTTCCGCTGGCAGAAAATTAATTTATAAAAATTTACATATGTAAAAAAAGTAAATTAATTCAACCGAATTACTATTTTTGCAAGTACAAAAACTGAAGGCGCAACGTACATAGAGAAAATCGCAAGCGTATAATTTGCGCCCGCAAAATGCGTTTATAATACATCTACACGAGGCTTGCGTATCAGAAGCCAATGCGGAGGCATAATACAAAATCCGATTAGATTACTCACGCTTATGAGGATAAGATGGATGATGCTATTGCTGCTTACTTGGTGGGTTGTTGTCTCCCGTGCTCAGCCGTACTTCCCTGTGAAAATCAGTAAGAAATGGGGATTGATTGATTCGGAAGGGAAGCTCGTGCTGGAGCCTGTTTATGATGCGATTGGCGAATTCAAGCGGTTTGGTTACGCTACCATGCAACGCAACGGCAGCGTGGGTTTGCTCAACAGCCGTGGTCAGGAAATTATTCCATCCCGATATGAAGATCTGAAAGTGCTGGATTCACTGCTGATAGCAGTAATGGACAGTGGCGGGTGGCAGGTAATCAATCTTCGGGGGGAGGTTATTTTGCCCAAGGGCTACGAGCGCGTGAATGTGTTGAATAACAAATACATTGCTTTTCGCAAAAGGGACAAATGGGGCGTGGTGGATGATCGCGGAAGATTGATCGGCGAACCACAGTACGATGATATCCGGCTTGAAAAAAAGAATGTTTTTTTAGTCAGGAAAGGCGATAAATTGGGCTTGTTGGCGGCGAACGGTAAAGAAATGCTCCCGAGTATCGCTGATGAGGTCAGCTTTTTCAACGACAGCTTGGTCTTTTACAAGTCCGGCAACAGTTGGGGTGCAGTAGACGAAGTTGGTGACAATATCGTGGTGCCCAAATACGAAGCTTATAGCAAAATTTCAGATACCTTTATCAAACTCATCGCCAACAATCGGGTGTATGTCTATTCACTTGCTTGCCGAGGTGTCATTACCCAGGGAGATTACGACGATTATTATGATTTTTCGCGCAAATATTTGATTGTCAAAAAGAACCGCCAACTGGGCTTGATTGATTGGTGCGGAAGTGTCATTTTACAACCGCAGTACAATGAGATTCAGGCGCACGAAGGCGATTTGTTTCGGGTCAACTTCAAGGGCCGATGGGGTATCATTGAACCCAATGACAAACTGGTGATGGGGTTTGAATATGACTATATTGCTCCCCTGCGGGGTACGATTGCAGTTGTGAAAAAAGGCAATCAGTTTGGGCTGGTCAATTATAAGGGGGATGAAGTTGTTTCGCCGCAGTACGTTCGCATAGAAATTGAAAATAATCGAGCCAAAGCCTATACCCGCAAGTCGGAAGCTACCGGCGAAGAGTCGCTTACGGTGCTGGATTTCGACGAAGAAGGTCAATTAATTGGGCATAGTAGTTTTGAGCGACATTTTGTGCTTCGTATCAGTAGCGGTGATTCTGCCGGTCGAAATAAGCGGCGTTCACAAACGAATGATTATGTGCTGGATAAGTACGAGTGGTTCTATTCGCCAACCAGCGACCGCTGGGGGCTTCGGCGCCTTGAGGACGGCGCGATTCAGATCGAACCCAATTTTTCGACGGTAAAAGTATATAAAGACCTGGGTTTTACACTGGTGGGTATTGAGCAATCCAATCGGTACGAATTTGAGAGAACTACTTACCGATTCAGCGTTGCCTACGGGTTGGTTAAAAATGATGTAGGGTTGCTCGTGACCGATGTGGATTTTCTTGATGTGCGATTGGAAGATTTTTACAACGGCCACCCGGTGGCACGGAGCATTTTCTCCAACGGGCGTCATGGGCTGGTGGATCGCATTGGGCGTATTGTTTGTAAAGATTATGCTTACATCGGTGATTTTCACAATGGAATGGCGCGGATAAGCGTCAAAGGACGTTTGTCGGGCAGTATGAAACACAGACACAGCCTTGGCAGTTTGTCTGTTTATTTGAATGGTATCCAGAGCGGACATACGATGGTGGATTATACCCAATATGATCAATTGTTCCAGCGGGAAGCCGTATTGATCTGCGATGGCTGCGAATGGGGTTATATTGACACGACCGGGCGCCTGACGGTTTCAACCGGTTATACTTTTGCCCAGGATTTTACAAATGGCGTCGGTATTGTTGAATGCAATGGGAAATGGGGCATGGTGAATGCCAAAGGAGAAGCCTTGTTGCCTTGCAAATACGACGGAATCGAGTTTTTGAAAAACACTGGCAATAAAATCGTTCGATTGTATGTTCAGACGCCCAAATACGGCTTGATTGATACGCTGGGGCAGTTGGCGGTAGATGCAGTGTACGATGAACTTGGCTTTTTCAAGGAAGGACGGCTGGCAGTCAAACGCAATGGCTTGTGGGGGTTTGTCAATGACGAAGGGCTGGAGGTTATTCCCTGCCGTTTCCGCGAGGTGTCCGACTTCAGTGAAGGGCTGGCAGCTGTAAAAATTGGCAGGTATTGGGGTTTTATTGATAAGCAAGGCGAAATTGTCATTGATTTTAAATACGTGCGGGTTGGCAATTTTAAAGGCGGGCTCACCTGGGTGAGCACATCGGAAGGGAGCGGTTATATCAATCGGCAGGATCAATTTGTTATACCGGCTCGTTTCGAGCGAGCCTTCGATTTTGAAGGCGATGTGGCGCGGGTCGTCACCAATGGTGAATACGCCTTGATTGATCGTGTCGGCAAGTATATTACCAAACCCCGATTTACGAATATTGAGCCTTTCAATGAGCACGGGCTGGCGATCGTCAGCTTCGGCAAAAAGTGGCTCCGCTATGGTGTTATCAATCGTCAGGGCAATTTGATCACTTCTCAGGATTTTAATGAAATTCAGGCTTATTCCGAAGGACTGGCGGTCGTGAAATTAAGAGATAGCTATGGGTACATTGACACCACAGGACGCTTAGTCATTCCATGCGATTATTCCAAAGCCTCTGGCTTTTATGAGGGGCGGGCAGCAGTGCAGCGCGATGGTTCCTGTGGTTATATTGGTAAAACCGGTAACTCCGTAGTTCCTTTCGAATATAGCAAGTGTCTGGATTATGATAGCGGCAAAGCGGTAGTGTACAAAGGTATCCGACGCGCCGGGCTG
Source organism: uncultured Saprospiraceae bacterium (assembly GCA_964596135.1). Taxonomy (GTDB): domain Bacteria; phylum Bacteroidota; class Bacteroidia; order Chitinophagales; family Saprospiraceae; genus JADJNW01. The sequence continues at coordinate 10,843 of CAZQTF010000003.1, forward strand.
ATTGATTTGCAGGGCAATCAGATCATTGAACCCAGTGTAGATCGCTTATTAACGTTCCGCGAAGGTCGCGGTTTGGTACGTGATAATGAATATCGTTTTTATTACATTACAGAACAAGCTGGCTTATATAATGGTTTTTATGATGAAGCAACGGAGTTTCAGCATGGAGTAGCGGTAGTACAAGTAAATGGTAAATGGGGTATCATTAATCGAAAAGGCATTGAAATCATTCCACCAAAATATGATAAGATCGAAACCTTCGAAAACGGCTATGCCAAAGTGCGCATCGAGGGTTTCTCCGGACTGAGCAATCTTAATGGACAAATGATTGTCAAACCCGATTTTGAATACATCAGCTATGCCGGAGAGGGCTTATTTCGGGTAGAACAAGGCGATCGCATTGGCTATTTCGACCAGGACGGCAACTGGGTCTGGACGCTGTCGAAGTAATTTTGCGAGATGATTAACTATTTAATAAAAATGCACATCGCGCTATTCAAGGGTGATCAATAAAAAACATTTCGACTTTGCAATTTATAGCGCTTTTTTATCACTTTTCGCAAGATAAAAAATTGATAATGAACTCTTTAAGTGGGTTTTTTTTGTCAAAAAGTTAGTCAAATTACTATGAAAAAAATAATACTTAATATATTGGTTGGCAAGAATTAAAACATTGCCAACTTCTTATATACTAAGTGCACCGGTAAACCCATGATGTTGGCGTACGTTCCTTCGATTTTCGAGATTTTACATAAGCCAATCCATTCCTGAATGGCGTACGCACCGGCTTTATCATATGGTTCGTAAGTCTTGATGTAATATTCAATTTCTTTATCGTTCAACTCATCAAAATAGACATTTGCCACATCCGAAAAAACTTCTTCCTTATCTTTCGACAGCAGACAAACACCCGTGATTACCCGGTGCATCTGCCCGGAAAGCGCGCGCAGAATGCGCACAGCGTCATGATAATCAGCTGGCTTGCCAAAAATCTGATCCCCCAGAATGACCACGCTGTCGGAAGCAATAATGATCTCGTCTTTTTCTATGAAGTGCCTGGCTGCCAGGGCTTTCTGATATGCCAAATATCCAGCCACCGCATCAACGGGCAAATCGGCGGGGTAATCTTCTTCATCAATATCCACGGCGCGGACTTCAAACTCAAAACCAGCCTGCTTGAGCAAAAAACTGCGGCGCGGCGACCTGGACGCGAGGATCAACTTGCGGTTCATCGGTTGTTGTTCGTTTTTCATGCCGCAAAGATAGGGCACGTCCGAAGAAAATAAGTCTATCGCCCTCCTTTTATGAAACGAAGGTGCGCGTTGTTGTTTTGAATATAATCCAGATAATTACCAGAAGGAATTGCGGGCAACCCTTCGGGCGATAAATTATATAAATATACCCAACACGCAAGTGTTCTGCATTGAAAATCAACAGGTAATAAAGCGCGGCGGTATTCATTTTGCAGTGTTTGCGTCGGATCAATGCCTTCATAAACATCCAGAACCGCGAACACCTCGCTCGCTTGATGCAACTGAAATACATGCCCATATACCCGCGAAGTGGCCGCCGCATCGTACACGGCGCCAGGGTACTGCCCCAGATCATACAGCCGCCCGGCGAGCCACGCTTCACCGAGTAACGTACCGTTTGACTTCAAAAAGCGCGCCATTGCGGAATCTACCTGATCCATCAAAGTGCCATAAACAAAAAGATGTTCCGACATAGGGAAGTAATAATTATTGATTATTTTTTCAGTAAATTCAAAATCAACATCTTAAAGATAAGGAAGTTGACTATATTTAATCTAAAAAACAGCAACTTATACATTTTAGCGAAAAGCGAAAGCTCGTTTTCCGGCTGCCAGTTTAAAAAATTCTGTTTTGGGAACCATTCCCACAATACTTAGTGTTTACGATTCTGTTAAATACAGATTAATTCTGCTTTAACTTTTTTGAAAAATTTAATATTCTGCCCGGAATTTTTAAATTTTGCTCAAACAATTCATTAACGTCATGGCATGGAGACGGTTCAACGGTACAAAAATTGAACTCCCGATCAAAGATGCAGTCCGGGAGGCAATCGTCCGCGAAAAAGAGCAGGGACACAGACTCAAAGTCTGTATCGGTTCTGACTCTCAGGTGCGCGGTGGTGTGGTAGAATACGCCACCGTTATTGTTTTTCTGAGGGAGAAAAAGGGCGGTTTTATGTACATTCACAATTCGCGCTCGACCAAACAAATGAGCCTGCGCGAACGGATGATCACCGAGGTAGCCAAGTCGGTGGAAGTAGCTTATTCGCTGTGTGATCTGCTCGATGAGTACGACGTAGCGCTGGAAGTACACGCCGACATCAACACCGATCCGCACTTCCAGTCGAACATGGCGCTCAAGGAAGCGATGGGGTACATTCTGGGAATGGGCTTTGTATTCAAAGCGAAGCCAGACGCTTTCGCCAGCTCGTACTGCGCGGATAAGGTGGTGTAAGTCTTAAAACTCAGAAAATTTAGAAACCTCAGGGTTTTCCAAATCTTTTCTGTAGGAATAAAAAATCGAAGCCGTTCGGCTCGGTGCGGGGCAGCTTCGCCGTTTTTCAAAAATTGTCCTTTGATTGCTTGTGAACATACTCGCCTTTTGTCTGGTTGAATACATGGATTTATCCAATTTTTTCCGACGGTGCAAGAATAATTTTTCATATTCGCAAGCGTTTGCACATTGTGATTTTTCCAATAAAACTACGTTTCCTATGAAAGCAAGATGGTTATTTTTTTTAGTCTTTTTACTCGTAGCCGCTACCGTGACGGCTCAGAAGAAACCCGCTGCAGCGAAAAAAACAACCCCGGCAAAAAAGATCGAAGCGCCTGCTCCCAAAAAAGCAGCGCCGGTAGAAAAAACGCCGGAGCCATCTGCCAGCAAGATTGAGTTCGCCGAATACACCCTCGACAACGGTTTGCACGTTATCCTGCATCAGGACAAGTCAACCCCTATCGTGGCGGTAACGGTGATGTATCACGTTGGATCCAAGAATGAAAAGCCCGATCGCACGGGTTTTGCGCATTTCTTCGAGCACCTGCTGTTTGAAGGTTCAGAAAATATCGGTCGTGGCGAATTTGACAAGTACATTCAAAACGCCGGTGGTACCCTGAATGCCAATACCAGCTTTGATCGCACTTTTTATTATGAAATACTTCCTTCCAACCAGTTGGAACTGGGGCTGTGGCTCGAATCCGAACGTATGCTGCACGCCAAAGTAGAACAAAAAGGCATCGAAACCCAGCGCGAAGTAGTGAAAGAAGAGAAAAGACAACGCTATGATAATCAGCCTTATGGCTCCATTTTGATTGAAGTGATGAAGCGCGCCTATACCAAACATCCTTACCAGTGGACGCCAATCGGTTCGATGGAGCACCTCGATGCCGCCAGCGAAGAGGACTATGTGAATTTCTACAAAGAGTTTTACGTGCCCAACAATGCGATTCTTTCTATTGCCGGAGATATTGACATCGAACAAGCTAAAAATTGGGTTGCCAAATACTTTGGCTCAATTCCAAGAGGTAAAAAAGCTATTTATCGCCCGAACATTGTAGAACCGCCGCTGACCAGCGAAGTGCGCGACACGATTCGCGACAACGTGCAATTGCCTGCAGTCATTCAGGCGTATCGCATCCCGGCGCAAGGGACCGAAGATTTTTACGCGGTGAGCATGTTGAGCACGCTGCTTTCTCAGGGCGAAAGTTCGCGTTTGTATAAGGCGCTGGTGGATGAGCAGCAGAAAGCGCTGTTTGTAGGCAATTTCCCGCTGCCTTCCGAAGACCCCGGACTTTCCATCGCTTTTGGCATCACCAACATTGGTGTCAATCCGAACGACCTCGAAGCTGCACTGGACGCTGAAATCGCCAAAGTCCAAAACGAGCTGATCTCTGAGCAGGAGTTCCAGAAATTACGCAATCAGATCGAAAACGATTTTATCACGGCTAACTCCTCTGTGGTTGGCATAGCCGAAAGCCTCGCCAATTATAAAATGTATTTCGGCGATGCGAATTTGATCAATACCGAAATTGAGCGTTATATGAAAGTAACCCGTGAGGATATTCAGAAAGCGGCGAAGAAATATTTCAATAAAAACAACCGGGTCGTATTGTACTACCTGCCGAAAGCGCCGCAGCCGTAAATCGCAGTATTTAAAGTTTTAGCTTTGGATTTAAAATTTTAGGTTAAAAATAAAAGTCTAAATATGAAGAAGTTAGCTTTAATTATAAATTTCTTATTCATTCTGATAGTAGCCTTACAGGCGCAGGAAGACTTTCGCAAAATGTCGCCTCAGCCAGCACCTGCGCCCAAGATCGAGATGGGCGCCTATGAGCAGTTTGCACTGCCAAATGGCTTGAAAGTGATCGTTGTCGAAAACCACAAGCTTCCGCGTGTTTCCTTCCAGATATTTGTAGATGTGCCGCCGCTGCAGGAAGGCGATCGCGCCGGCGCAGCCGATATGGCGGGGCAATTGCTCAAAACCGGCACCAAAACCAAGACCAAAGCGCAGATTGACGAAGCTGTTGATTTTATTGGTGCTTCCCTGTTTTCCAGCAGCAGTGGAGTGAGCGGAGCTTCGCTGGCCAAGCACAAAGACAAATTGCTCGAATTGATGGCGGATGTATTGTTTAATCCGTCTTTCCCGCAAGAAGAATTCGACAAACTGAAAACGCAAACACTTTCGGGGCTGGCTTCCAGCAAAGACGACCCCAATGCCATTGCTTCCAATGTGGCACAGGTACTGCGTTTTGGCAAAAAGCACCCTTATGGCGAATTGACTACCGAGACCACAGTGGAAAATATCACCTTAGACGATTGCAAAAAATTCTACGAAAGCTATTTCAAGCCTAATCTTTCCTATCTGGTCATTGTAGGCGACATCAAGCCTGCCGAGGCAAAAACCATTGCTGAAAAATACTTCGGAAAATGGCAAAAAGGGGAGGTCGCTAAACAAACCTTCGACAAACCGGCTAAACTGGAAGACGTCAAAGTGGACTTTGTCAACAAAACCGGCGCGGTGCAATCGGTGATTAATATTACTTATCCTGTGGAATTGACCATGAGTAATCCTGACTATATTAAGGCGCTGATAACCAATACTTTACTGGGCGGTTTTTTTAGCAGTCGCTTAAATAATAATATTCGCGAAGATAAAGGTTACTCCTACGGGGTTAATTCTACCCTGAATCAGGATTTGGAAATCGGTTATTTCAATGCCGGTGGCAGCGTGCGTAACGAAGTGACCGACAGCGCTATTGTGGAATTTCTTTATGAAATGAAGCGCCTGCAGGAAGAAAAAGTGGATGAAAAAGAACTCAACCTGGTGAAAAATGTGATCACCGGCAGCTTTGCCCGCCAGTTGGAGCAACCGACCACTATTGCCCGCTATGCACTGAATATTGCTCGCTACAATTTGCCAACGGATTATTATGCCACTTACCTCGAAAAACTCAACAACGTGACTGCCGATGATATTGTGGCAATGGCGAAAAAGTACATCACGCCTGATAAAGCGCATATTGTAGTGGTGGGTAACAAAGAGGAGGTTTCCGAGAAATTGGTGCGCTTCGACGCAGATAAGAAAATTGATTTCTATGATATTTACGGCAACAAAATTGAGATGCAGACTTCGGCAATTCCCGCCGACCTGACCGCCGAAAAAGTGATCGAAAAATACGTGGCAGCCATTGGCGGCAAGGAGAAACTGATGGCAGTGCAGGACGTCACCATGAAAATGAACACTAGCGTGCAGGGCATGGCGCTGGAGACAGTGCTGCAGCAAAAAGCGCCCAATAAATACGCCATGAGCGTGATGATGAACGGTATGGCAATGCAACAACAAAAATTTGACGGTGCCAACGGCGAGGTGTCGGCAATGGGGCAAAAGCAAAAACTGGAAGGCGCCGATCTGGAAAACCTGAAAGAACAGGCGGTAATGTTTGCCGAGGCAAAATACGTCGAAATGGGCTACAAACTTACGCTCAAAGGCATGGAGCAGGTGGAGGGCAAAAACGCTTACCAGATTGAGGTTCAGAATGCCAAGGGCAACAAAATCACCGAATTTTACGAAGTGGAAACTGGTCTGAAAATCCGCTCGATCAGCTCAGTAGCTCAGAACGGTAATTCGACCACCATCATCAATGATTATTCTGACTATAAAGAAGTGGACGGTATTAAGTTCCCGCACACGCTTACCACGAGCGGGGTGATGCCGATTCCATTAAAAATGACGGTGGCTTCTATCGAAGTTAATAAGGGCATTGACGATAGCGTCTTTAAAATAGAGTAATTTCTGAAAATCTTTATTCAGAAGACAAACAGATGATTGCCTCCTGAGGAATCAGGGGGCAATTGTCATTTTTGAAAAATTTGAATATTTAACAAAAGAAAAAACAGCGCTCCAACGTTCATTGAACGAACCAAAAAGAGAGGCTGCTTTATGAATCGTTATCTCCCGTTAACCCTTGCGCTGTGGATGTTTGTCTTGTTGCTGCCGTTTGCGCTGCAATCGCAGGATGACAAAATTACCAAAGGATTGGATGAAAACGCTACCCGACTGGGTGTGTTGGATGCGGATCTGATTGATCGGATGATGCCTATTGTGGAAGGCGTGGGCGGTACTGCCCGTGAAATGTTGCAACAACAAAGCGTGAAGCCTTACATGATGCCGGTGCGCAAAGTCGGCGTGCATGGCTCCGATCTGAGTTATGCGCTTGCCACGTGCCTGGAGTACTACGTTAATCTCGATAAAAACTACAAGCTTAATCTCAGTCCCGACTACATTTCCTTAAATATCGAAAACGCCGGACGAAACGTGACGCTGACCGATGCCTTTCAGTTTCTGGCGCAGGAAGGCACGGTAAACGCCGCGATTGTACCATATGAAGCAACCGAGCTAACTGGTGCGGTGTACTCCACCCAAAAATTTAAAATACAAAACTACCTGCATATTTTCAGGGAAGTGACGCCCGCGCGTCAGCGCGTGTACGAGGTGCGCAAGGCGCTCATGCGCGGAAACCCAGTACTGGTGGAGTTGAAGTCCGATGAACAGATCAAAAATATCACCGATAGCAGAAATCTGGAACCCGCCGATGGAATGCAACTGTTTCCATTGATTGTAGTAGGCTATGACGAAGGGCAGCAGGCATTTGAGGTGATGAGCTGCTGGGGACGGAATTGGGGCGTTGATGGCTATATTTGGATCAGCTACGACCAGTTCGGCAAGTCTTCGGTTAATGGCTACGTCATGGTGCCGGATAAATATTGATTTCAAATCATTTAGAACAAGTATGTTTTTTTTTGATCCGAGATAAAATGCCACTGCTTACCATAAAGAAACGCCTTCGTAACGGAGCGGGGGCGTTTTTCCTTTTTGCAGGATTGTTAAACTTTCAATATCTTCCGGCGTCCTGAAACAGCGCATTTTGGCATTTTTCTTGTGCTTAATCAAAATAAATGCGCGCTGCCAAGTGTTAATTTTTTATAAATTGGTGACAGGAACGTATGAAATGCTACTCTCGTCAAGTTATAGGGAGGGTTACCACGCTGTTCAAAACCAACTACTAAACAATACTAAAACAACCAAAACAATGAAACGTATCGCCCTTCTATTGGGAATCATCGGCTTGACTGTGCCGCTGCGGGCGCAGGAAACCACTGTTTTCACCGAAGCCAACAATGCCTACAAACGCGGCATGTCTTTCTACGATCAGGGGCTGTTTGCCAAAGCGCAGAGCGAATTCAAAGACGCTGTTGACCTGTTGCTGCCAGTAAATGAAGGAGAATCGGAACTGCTGCGTACCAAAGCGGAGCTTTATTACGCCAAATGCGCCGTACAGCTCGACCAGCCAGACGGAGAAAAACTGATTATTGATTTCATTCGCGCGCATTCGCCAGATCCTATTGCGAATCAGGCATTAATAGATGTAGCAACTTACTATTTTAATGCAGAAAATTATGATAAGGCGATCGAGTATTTTACGAAAGCGCCTATCAACGGCATGAGCCGCGAACAGCGGGCAGAAGCCAAGTTTAAGTTGGGTTATGCTTATTTTGCCAATAAACAATTTGCCAACGCCAAAAATAATTTCCGCGACATCAAAGACATTCCCGGTGATTATTTCTATCCGACGAATTATTACCTCGGCATTTGCTACTTTTTTGAAGGCAATTACGACGAAGCAATCCGCAGTTTGCGGGTCTCAGAGCAAAACGATCGCTACAAGTACCAGATTCCTTATTACATCGCCCAGATTTATTTTGCCGAAAGGCGCTACGATGAACTGATAGCCTACGCTGAGCCGAAGCTGGTAGATCGCCGCTTGCAGAAAGAGAAAGAAATTCGTCAGTTATTAGGGCAGTCTTATTTTGAAAAAGGCGATTATGCAAAAGCCCTGCCTTATCTGGAATACTACGCCGAACGCACCGGCAAGATGCGCGAAGAAGAATTTTATCAACTCGCGTTTGCGCATTACAAACTCGGCAACTATCAAAAAGCGATACCCAACTTTGAAGAATTGGGCAACGCCGACTCGCAACTGGCGCAGTATGCCATGCACTATCTCGCCGACAGCTACCTGAAGCTTGGGCGAAAAACCTCTGCGCGTACCGCATTTGCAACCGCCAAACGCATGACTTACGATCCAGCGATTCAGGAAGAAGCACTGTACAACTATGCCAAATTATCTTACGAACTGAAAGACCCGCGCGAAGCCATTGCTTCCCTGCAGGATATTAAGCCCTCATCTCGTTATTATAATGAGGCACAGGCTTTGATGAGCGAAATTTTTCTTAGCTACCGCGACTACAAGCAGGCACTGGATATTCTGGAAAAAATGCCCAATAAAACGCTGCAATTGCGCGAGAGTTACCAAAAAGTCGCTTTTTACAGAGCCTTGCAGCTGATCCAGGAAAATGACCTTGCCGGAGCAAAACAGTTGCTCGCGAAATCACTGCAAGACCCAATTGACACAAAGACGAAAGCACTTGCGGTGTACTGGCAGGGCGATATTGCGCAGCGCGAAAAAGACTACGACAGCAGCATTCGCCTGATAACTCAGTTTCTCACGCTGGCGAAGTCCATTACTGGGCTGCCGGACGAATCTTCGTTGTTTACCGGCAACTACATTCAGGGCTACAATTATCTGAAGCAACAAAATTATAATGGTGCGCTGGGCTTTTTCCTGGAAGTGGTCACTGGCATCAAGCGCAATCAGCGTTTTATTACCAGCGAATACGTGAAAAACGATATTCTGGGCGATGCGATTCTGCGTTCAGGCGATTGCTATTTCAAACGAAACCAATATGCAGAAGCGGTGCGCTATTACGACGAAGCAATCGCTCAACGATACAGCCGGTTTGAGTACGCCTTGTATCAAAAAGCAATTATCGAAGGACTTCGAGGCAATCAGGCAGAAAAACTGCTGGCGTTGGAGCGTATCGCACGGGAGCACCCCAACTCGGAGTTTGCCGACGACGCTTTACTTCAATTGGGGGTCACCTATCAGGAAATCGGTCAGTTGAACCAGGCAGTGCCGCCGCTACGTCGTCTGGTGACCGAATACAAAGGCAAAACCCCGCTGATCAGTCAGGCGCTCATTCGCCTGGGCTTGATTACTTACAACCAAAATAACCCCGAAGGCGCCATCAATTATTACAAACAGGTGTTTTCCAGTAATCCCACCCCAGAAGAAGGTAGCCTCGCACTGGCGGCGCTGGAAGAGATTTATGTGGATGATCTCGGTCGTGCCGATGAATATTTCGCCTTCCTGGAGACTATTCCAGGGTATAAAGTGGATAATATTGCGAAAGATTCCCTGAGTTTTAAGGTGGCGGAAGCCCAGTTTCAAAACGGCAATTACCAGCGCGCGGTAGATTCCTACACCGATTACATTCGCAAGTATCCCAATGGTCGTTACCTCCTGGATGCTCATTACAACAGGGGCGAGTCTTATGCTGTGCTGAAACAGTACGGTCAGGCGCTTGCCGATTATGAGTATGTGGTAGAACGCGGACAAAGCCGTTATTACGCTAAGAGCCTGGAAAAAGCCGCCTTGATTGCGTATAACTATTCTCAGGATTTTGCGAAAGCTTACAATTTCTACACTCGTCTTGAAATCGTTGCTACGAGTGAAAATATGCGATTTGAAGCACAATTGGGGGCTTTGCGCAGTGCTTATCGCACTGGCAATACGCAGGCAGTTTATGAACTGGCAAATAAGGTTTCCAACAACCCAAACGCTGATCAGACACAGATCGCAACGGCTAATTTCTACCTCGGCAAAGTGGCTTTTGATCGTAAAGATTACGACAATGCGCTGACCGCTTTCAACCGGGTGATCACGCAAAGCGACAACGAGCAAACCGCCGAAGCCCGCTATCTCATTGCATACATTTACTATCTGAAGCGCGATTTGGAGCGCGCGCAGGAAATTTGCCTGAATGCCAATAAAGAAAGTTCAGGCTATCCTTACTGGGTGGCAAAAAGTGTGTTGCTGCTTGCCGATATTCTGGCGGAAAAAGGCGATTTGTACAACGCTCGCGCCGCCCTCGAAGCTTTATTGGAAAATTACAACGAAGATCAGGAAATCGTGCAAATGGCACGCACCAAGCTCAATCAACTGAATCAGCAGATTGAGCGTGCCAGCCGCCTGGCGCCGGCAACCGATCCGAATCGTCTCGAGTTTGATAACGACAATACCGTATTGCCAGGAACTAAAAAGAAAAACAATTAAATTTTTGATTTCCAGTTGTTTATTGATTGTCATTTGCAGGAATGGAATTAACAATTCTAAAACAAAACGATCATAATGAAAACCTTTCAAAAGATAGTCTTTAGCGCAATTTTGATATTGACACCGCTATGGTTGCTTGCTCAGCAAGGCAAACTTCCTACAGGAGAAGTAGAGGTTATTCGCAATTTTGATGCGCGACTGCTTGACACCGAACCGGTAAAGCTGCGCCCGGAGCTTCCTCCTTTGGACACTGCCACCAGACGCCAGGCGTACACCATCCTCAGCAAAAACTTTGAAGTGGAATACCTCCCGCCGAAAATTCGCCCATTGGCTTTCACCGGCGACGGCATTCAAAAAGGGTACAATGGCTATGCAAGGCTGGGCGGCGGTTTCCCCTCAGCTTTGTATGCGGAAGGTTCTTACGATCTGTTTGCGGAAGATCAGTACAAATTTGGCATTGACGTACTGCATCGTTCGGCAAACAATACGAAAAATATTGAAAACCAGCGTTTTGGATTGACCAGCCTCGGTGCGCACGGCACGTACTACCTCGATCAGGGTTTTGCGGTAGATGCCAATCTGGGCTATAGCATTGATAATGTACATTTCTATGGTTATAATGAGTTTAATGAGGAAAATGGCACCCAGCTTTCCTTCGACAAAGAAGATGTGCGGCAGCGGTTTTCCATTTTTGATGTAGGTGCAAAAATTTACAACGGCACCCGCACGCAGGCAGACTTTAATTACTTTGCCGGTTTTGATATTTATTTGATGCAGGATGACTATGCTGCGCGTGAAAATGGCTTTGATCTCAAGTTTGGCGCCAACAAATGGTTCAACGAGCTCCACGAACTGAAAATCCAACTGCGCACCGATTTTACTTCGTACCGTGATACTGCTACCCAATCACTGAATAACTTTTTTCTGACGCCCAGCTTTACCTTTCACGGTGATATTTTCAAAGCTAAAATCGGCGCCAATATCGCTTCGCACGAGGATGATTTCCAGTTTTTCCCCGACGTGGAAGTATCGGCAAACCTGCTGGGGAGCGTGCTGAGCGCTTTCGTGGGCGCAGAAGGCTCTTTGCAAAAAAATAATTTCCGCAATCTGAGCGATTACAATCCTTTTGTCGTGTCGCGGCTGGAGGTAGAAAATACCCGCTATATGCAGTACTACGGCGGTATCAAGGGCAATTTCCAGGGTATAGACTACCGGGCGCAGGTGAGCTACAAAAATGCCGATAATCTGGCTTTGTTCCTGGCAAATCAAGATTCTATTCCCCGTTTTAATGTGGTATATGATACTGCTCAGATCGTCAGTATTCATGGCTCGTTAACCTTTCCCGTTGTGAAAGGATTAGAGGTAACCGGCTCCGTCACGCAAAACTTTTTTTCGCTGGACCGCGAAGAAAAACCCTGGCATCTGCCTTCTCTAACGCTAAATGGCGGCGTCCGTTACACTACGCTGGAAGGAAAACTGCTGGTAAAAGGAGATTTTTTCCTTGAAAATGGGGTACCATTTCTGAATAATAAAAACGAAGCCGAAAATCTGAATGCATTGTTCGATATCAGCCTGGGCGCTGACTACCTCTTTACCGAAAATATCGGGGCGTTTGTTCAGGTCAATAATCTGGCAAACAATCGCCGTCAGCGCTGGCAGTATTATCCGACCTTTGGCTTGAACGCATTGATCGGCGTTACCGCGCGTTTTTGACACAATAGCAGGTCAGAAACGATCTGAAAGGGGAGATACTATATCCGAGAGTACATCCCCTTTCTTGATTTGACGAATCATCTTCAATTATTTTTTATCCTTGGTTTTATATTCTGCAAAAAAAGCATTCGCATCGCTTTGAGAATATAAAATTTTGTATATCTTACCCCGAAAATATTAAGCACGGATGAAATTGGGAATTCCAAAAGAGCAGGGCGATCAACGGGTTTCTATCGTACCTGCTACCTTGCCAAAACTGAAAGACCTGGGCGTGGATATTCTGATTGAAAAAGACGCCGGCGCCGGCGCCATGTATGAAGACAGTGAGTATGCGGAGCACGCGCAGGTGGTCTCCCGCGCAGAACTGCTTCAGCAGTCGGATATCCTCCTGAGTATCAATCCTTTACCGGATGAGGATTTGCAAAAGCTCCGGGAAAATACATTAGTCATTTCTCTTTTCCAGCCCTATATTGATGATACCATCACCGACAAGCTGCGCAAAATGAAACTGCGCGGCTGTAGCTTTGACATGATTCCGCGGACGACGCTGGCGCAATCCATGGATATTTTGTCCTCTATGGCGTCGGTTGCAGGATACAAAGCAGTGCTGGAGGCAGCCAGTCATCTGCCGCGATATTTCCCGATGATGATCACTGCGGCAGGCAGTATGCCTCCGGCGAAGGTGCTCGTGCTGGGCGCTGGGGTTGCTGGCTTGCAGGCGATTGCTACCGCGCGTCGCCTGGGCGCGATGGTGGAAGCATTTGATACCCGTTCAGCAGCAAAGGAAGAGGTATTGAGCCTGGGCGCAAAATTTGTGGAAGTATCCGGAGCGAAGGAAGATACCGGCGCTGGAGGGTATGCGGTAGAACAGAGCGAGGATTTCCTGAAGCGCCAGCGCGAAGAGGTGCAGGCGCGGGCAGCCAAAGCCGATATCATCATTACTACGGCGCAGGTACGCGGTCGGAAAGCGCCATTGCTGGTGCCGAAAGAAACGGTGGAAAAGATGAAGCGTGGCTCAGTTATCGTGGATTTGGCGGCTTCTACCGGTGGAAACTGCGAACTTACGCAGGACAATAAGATCATTCAGCACCATGGTGTAACAATTATTGGCAATTCCAATCTTGCCGGGCTGATGCCGCAGGATTCCAGCGTTTTATTCAGTAATAATGCTTTAAATTTCCTGAAAGTCATTATAAATAAAGGCGAATTGAACCTTGATACGAATAATGAAATCGTTCGGGGTGCATTTTTTACCGCCAGTTCGTCAGATACTCAGTCGTAAACTGCTGGTTGTTAGTTGTATTGACACAAAAACAATTAATGATCTAAATGAAATAATTTTATTATGGAATTCATCCAGTTTTTTAACGAAAATATCATTCTCCTCTATTTGCTTATTTTTGCAGCCATTCTGGGCTTTGAAGTGATTGCCAAAGTGCCAACGATTCTGCATACGCCGCTCATGTCGGGATCCAATGCGATTAGTGGCGTCGTGATTATCGGTGCTATTTTGTTGCTGCGTTCGGCACAACCCGATGACTATCTGACGCTCCTTCTCGGATTTGTTGGCGTAGTGTTGGGCATGATCAATGCTGTCGGCGGCTTTGCTGTGACGAACCGGATGCTTGAGATGTTTAAAAAGAAAAAATAACATTGGGCGTTTGCAATAGGTGAGTGCGTCGGTAATCAATTGAAATAATGATTGGCGCATCATGATATAACAATTACATAAAAACAATCGTAAATCATACATCGAAATGGTTTTCCAATTTGTAATAAATCTGGCTTATTTGTTTGGCGCATTGGCGTTCATCTGGGGTTTGCGCATGCTAAGCTCTCCGGAGACCGCCCGGCGTGGTAATATTATTGGCGCAATTGGCATGACCGTTGCGATCATTGCCGCGATGACCGAACCGCTGAGCGGCGCGAATAATAACTACCTGTGGATCATCGGCGCTTTGATCATTGGCGGCTGGATTGGCGTCGTCGCATCTTATCGGGTAAAAATGACGGCAATGCCTCAGATGGTTGCTATTTTTAATGGACTGGGTGGCGCTTGCGCCGTTTTGCTGGCAGGATCCGAAATCATCAGCGCCAATACATTTAATTATTCGCCCGATGTGGGTCAAACTGGCAATCTTCTTTTTACCCTTTTGGTCGGTGGCGTTACTTTCACTGGTAGTATGCTGGCTTACGCCAAATTGGAAGAACTATTAAAAGATAATAAATTTGTTCTGCCGAAACATTATATTTTTAATATCGGAATGTTGATTGTGATCCTGGCATTGGGTATTTACGTGTTGGTTGCCGGTTTGGATCAGACGATGATCGTTGCGATTGCTTTTACGGCTTTAGCATTGCTTTACGGCGTTTCCTTTGTATTACCCATCGGCGGCGCCGATATGCCTGTGGTAATTGCGCTGTTAAATGCTTTTTCCGGTATTTCCGCAGCGGCGGCAGGTGTGATCTATGATAATCGTATCATGATCGTGGGGGGGATTTTGGTAGGCGCATCTGGTATTATTCTTTCCGCGCTGATGTGCAAAGCGATGAATCGCTCCCTGCTCAATGTATTGATCGGCGGTTTTGGCGGAGGGAGCAGTAGCAGCGCTAAGGGTGCCGGCGGTTTGGTGGCGAAAGAAATTTCACTGAATGATACTGCTATCCAATTGTTTTATTCTCGGTCGGTCGTATTCGTACCGGGCTATGGACTGGCAGTAGCGCAAGCGCAAAAGGTGTGTAAAGAAGTAGATGATCTGCTTTCTGCGAATGGGGTAGATGTAAAATATGCGATTCACCCCGTTGCGGGGCGTATGCCTGGCCACATGAACGTTTTGCTCGCCGAAGCCGACGTGCCTTACCCCAAGTTGTTGGATTTGGAAGAAG
Source organism: uncultured Saprospiraceae bacterium (assembly GCA_964596135.1). Lineage (GTDB taxonomy): Bacteria > Bacteroidota > Bacteroidia > Chitinophagales > Saprospiraceae > JADJNW01. The sequence continues at coordinate 26,204 of CAZQTF010000003.1, forward strand.
CCAACTCCGCTCTGGCCAATGCCGATGTAGCAGTTATCATTGGCGCCAATGACGTAGTAAATCCCGCTGCCGAAGATGATCCGAGCAGCCCGATTTATGGCATGCCTGTGTTAAAGGTATGGACTGCCAAGCACGTCATCGTGCTCAAGCGCAGTATGCGTTCCGGTTATGCGGGCATCGAAAATCCATTGTTTTTCCATGAAAGAACAAAAATGTTGTTTGGCGATGCCAAAGACACATTGTCCAAACTTGCAGCTGAGATCAAAACGCTGTAGGGGAGTGATCAGGAGTGAATAAAAGATATTCCTTCAAATTTTTCTGTTTTTTGACAAAAAATCAGCCGGAAGTGAGGTTTTCTTGTTATATTAAGGGTCTTGAAATTTCTAATAAAACCTTAGATTATGTTATCATCATTTCCACTCATAATTATTGCCCTTGGCGTGCTGATTATCTTGTCTGGAATTTTTACCGTCAAACAACAAACGGCGGCAATCGTAGAACGTTTCGGTCGATTCCATAGTATTCGGATGCCGGGTCTGCAATTTAAAGTACCCTTTTTTGATCGGGTTGTCGGTCGGGTAAATCTGAAAATCCAGCAGTTGGATGTAATGGTTGAAACCAAAACCAAAGACAACGTATTTGTCAAAATGAAGGTGTCGGTGCAGTTTAACATCCTGCAGGATGCGATTTATGATGCATTTTACAAGCTGCAAAACCCTTACGAACAAATTACTGCTTATGTATTTGACACCGTGCGTGCCGAAGTACCCAAAATGAAGCTGGATGACGTGTTTGAGCGTAAAGATGATATTGCTGTGGCCATTCGCCGCGAATTGGAAGACGCCATGAATGAGTATGGCTATGGTATCGTAAAAGCATTGGTGACCGACATTGATCCTGACCATGCGGTAAAAAATGCGATGAATCGCATCAATGCTGCCGAGCGTGAAAAAATTGCCGCCGAATATGAAGGAGAGTCTGAGCGGATTCGTATTGTAGCTAAAGCCAAAGCCGAGGCAGAGAGCAAGCGCCTGCAGGGGCAGGGTATTGCCGACCAGCGCCGCGAAATTGCCAAAGGGTTGGAAGAATCGGTAGAAGTGCTCAACCGCGTGGGCATTAATTCGCAGGAAGCTTCCGCATTGATTGTGGTTACTCAGCACTATGACACGCTACAAAGCATGGGACAACATTCCAACAGCAATCTGATTCTGTTGCCAAATGCGCCGTCTGCCGCCAGCGATATGCTGTCACAAATGATTACGTCTTTTGCGGCGTCTCAACAGTTGGGCGAAGATATCAAACGTGGCGCTCTCGAATTAAAAGCTGCAGAAAAAGAGCGGCTGAAATTGGAAAAAGGAAAATAAATCAAGCTCAATCGTCGAATATCCGACAAAAACAAACGCCGGGGTTGGTATTGTCCGCTCCGGCGTTTATTTTTGCAGTGCCTTCTGGAAATTATATTCTTTTGCGCCCTGACTGATTGCACGCAATCACGTTTTTTTCAAAAATCATTATTATATTATTATACAATCATTAGTGGCTAACTCATCTCCACGTTATCCAAAGGTTAAATTTAATTGTAGAATAAACCCTCATCAGGCAATTCTACTAATTTTGCGTGTTTGAAATCCGAAGTGTAAACAACCTTAGCCTTATACTTATGCTTAAACATCTCAGCATTGTCTTTTTATCCACTTTTATGCTGTGGAGTTGTCTTGTTTCCGCTCAAAATGCCTTTACGGTCAGAGGAACGATTCAGGATGCAGAAAATAAGCGTCCTTTGGAGGGCGCCTATATCACAATTGACGGAACCGACCGCCAGGGTATCAGCGACAATCAGGGCAATTTTGTGCTCTTCAATGTCCCAACCGGTAATTATTTATTCAGTATTAGCCTGACCAATTTTGTGCCTGTTTCGCTCAATGTGAAAGTGCAAGGCGCCGATCTTGATCTGGGCATCATTCAAATACTGGCACAACCCGACCAAACGATGGTGGTCAAAGAAGATTTTATCCCGACCATTTCTTTGTCGGATGAAGACCTCGATCAATTGACCAGCAATCAGAACATTTCCGGCGTACTCACAGCCTCGCGCGATGTATTTGTATCGGCGGCTGCGTTTACTTTTGGTCCGGCACGCTTTCGCATTCGGGGTTTGGATTCAGAAAATACCCTCGTGTACCTGAACGGCGTTCCGGTTAACAAACTCGAGAATGGTCGCGTCTTCTGGAATGCCTGGGGCGGCTTGAATGAAGTGACCCGCTTCCGCGATGCTGATATCGGGCTGGCAGCATTACCTTATAGTTTTGGTGGTATCGGTGGCGCTACGACGATTGACACGCGGGCTTCTTTGTTTCGCAAGCAATTTAGTATTTCGTATGCCAATTCTAATCGTACTTATCGCCATCGGGTGATGGGCACGTATTCTAGTGGTTTGCTCGATGGAGGCTGGGCATTTACTGTCTCTGGTTCACGGCGTTGGGCAGAGGAAGGCTACATCGAAGGAACTTATTACGATGCCTGGGCATATTTTCTGTCAGTAGATAAAAAATTTGGCAACCATCATACACTCAATCTGACTGCGTTCGACGCGCCGATTCGCCGAGGTCGTTCTACTTCCAGCACCCAGGAAATGTATGATCTGGCAGGCAGCAATTTTTATAACCCGCTGTGGGGATATCAAAATGGTGAAAAACGCAACTCCAGCGAAGCGCATACCAACCAACCAATGTTTATTCTGCGCCATGATTGGAAAATCAAAAATACAGTAACCTTAACCACCGCAATTGCCTACCAGTTTGGTGAAAACGGTACAACCCGTCTCGACTGGTTTGACGCGCCTGATCCGAGACCCGATTACTATCGCTATCTGCCCAGTTATTTGCGTCAGGACAGCGAGGAGGCTGCCGATTATCGGGAGGAGGAATTGCGCATCAACGAAGATATGCGCCAGCTCAACTGGGCGCAATTATATGATGTGAATCGCAATAGCCTGCTCAATGAGAAATTTTCTTATTTACTTGGTGCGAATGCTCCGGAGGGCAAGTGGTCGCAATACATCATCGAAGACCAGCGCTCAGACAGCCGGGATGCCAATTTCTACACCAATTATCAGAATGTTTTCAGCGATAAATTTACTTTACACGCCGGTGCAGGCTACCAAATTCAGCAAGTGCATGAATTCAAGGTCATCGAAGATTTGTTGGGCGGCGACTACTACGTCAATGTAGATCGTTTTGCCGTGCGCGACTCCGTGTCGAATTATAATGCGCAACAAAATGATTTGAATAACCCAAGCCAGATATTACGCGAAGGCGACACCTGGGGCTACGATTATTACCTGAATATTCACCGATGGGACTTGTGGGCGCAGGGCACTTTTACTTTGCGCAAACTTGATCTGTTTCTGGCGGCGAATGCCTCCGGCACCAATTTCTGGCGTACCGGCAATTTCCGTACGGGCAGATTTCCCGACAACTCCTTCGGCGATTCCCCATCGCAAAACTTCACCAACTATGGCCTTAAAGGCGGTTTGACTTACAAAGCCAGTGGACGGCACTATTTCTTTGCCAATGCGAGCTATCTTACACGTGCGCCTTACATAGAGACCGCTTATGTGTCGCCGCGTACCCGCGACCAGTTGGTGCCCAATCTGACCGATCAGAAAATTTACAGTGCGGAAGCCGGATATTATCTGCGGTCGCCAAATGTAAAAGGTCGGGCAACTGCATACTTCGCCCAATTTAATGATCAAATTCGCATATTGCGATTTTATAATGATTTGCAACGCGCATTTGGCAATTATGTAATGTCCGATTTGAATCAACGACATATTGGTGCGGAACTGGCGCTGGATCTAAAAGTTATTGCCGGATTGAACGTTACGGCGGTAGCGGCGCTTGGGCAATACATTTACACCTCCAGAGCAATTGGTAATATTTATCAGGACAATACATCGGACTTGGGGCGCGACGCGCAGAATTTTATCATTTACAGTAAAAACTTCAATGTAGCAGGTATGCCGCAACAGGCTTATACCTTGGGATTGAACTACCGCTCGCCGAAATTCTGGTTTGCCAATATGAATTTTAACTTCTTCGATGATATTTACATAGACTTTAATCCCGTACGACGCACCGTGGACGCGGTTTACAACCTGGACGAAAACCCAGAACAATTGCGGGCAATCGTGGATCAGAAAAAAGCACCGAGCCAGTTTACGGTCGATATTTTTGGAGGCAAGTCGTTTAAGTTTGGTAAATATTTTCTGTTTATTAATGTGGGCGTAAATAATGTTCTGAACAATACAGATTTTATTACCGGCGGCTTCGAACAATTGCGCTTTGACGTTGCCGAGCGCGATCCGAATGCTTATCCTACTCGTTATTTTTACAATTTTGGGTTAAATTATTTCGCAAACGCAAGTTTCAGATTCTAAAGACAAATTCTAAGATCATTATTAAAATTATTTATCATAATGAAAAACTTATTGCAAAAGCTATTGATTTTTTCCTTGTTTTTTGGCGTTACCGCCTGTATTGACCAAGAATTTGACGAACCACCGGTAGATGGTGTTGATCCTGACATCACGGCGAATGCAACCATCGCTGATCTGAAGGCAATTTTTAAGCCTGGCGCTTTGACTGCCGTTGATCAGGATCTCATTATTAAAGGAGTGGTTGTCGCTGACGACCGCTCCGGGAATTACTACCGCACCTTTATCCTGCAGGATGAAACGGGCGGCATCGAAGTGCTGATCAACCAAACCAATGCTTACAATTTTTATCCCATCGGTCGGGAGTTGTTTGTCAAATGCAAAGGGCTTGTACTTGGCGAATACAATGGCGTCATTCAGCTTGGCGGCTATGTATTTGTGGAGGACGGCGCGCAGCAATTGGGCGACATTCTGGCATTGGACGAGCATATTATCAAGGGCAAAAGAGTAGGGGCGCCGGAACCAAAAGTGAAAACTATCAGCACGCTCAGCTCAGCTGACGTAAGCACTTTGATTAAACTGGAAAATGTTGAATTTGCGGCAGTAGACGTAGGGCTGCCCTTTGCTGACCAGGCAGGACGCCAGACGCTCAATCGTACGATCCTGGATTGCAACGGTAATAACATCACCTTGAGAACCAGCGGTTTTGCTATCTTTGCCGGCGAATCCATTCCGGAAGGAAATGGCACTATTACCGCAATTTACAGCGTTTTCGGTACAACCAAACAATTGTACATCCGCGAATTGTCGGATATTGTGATGAACGGACCTCGCTGTAGCGGCGGCGGCACAGGGAAAGAGGAATTGATCACTATCAAGGAAGTGCGCGATCTTTTTAAAGCTGGAACAACCGCAGGACCTGCCAATCGCAAGATCAAAGGTATTGTGATTTCCGATAAAGATAATGGAAACTGGGACAACAGAAACATGGTGCTTCAGGACGAAACAGGCGGTATCGCGGTGCGTTTCAGAAATAACCACAGCTTTGCGTTGGGGCAGGAAGTAGAAGTGGTGGTTAGTAGCCAGGAATTGTCAGAATTTAATGGTTTGTTGCAGGTCAATAATGTGGACAACGATCTGGCCAAGTCGAATGGTGCAGGTACGCTGCCGGTACCGCGTGAAGTGACCATCAGCGAATTACTGTCCAATCTCGAAAACTGGGAATCTACATTAGTGAAACTGAAAGGGACAACACTTCCGGGCGGTACCTACGCCGGCTCCAAAAATGTAACCGACGCTACGGGGACAATTACAATGTTTACCCGTTCTCAGGCTTCTTTTGCCGGACAGAATATGCCGGGCGGCGCAGTGGACGTCACAGCGGTGTTGTCGCAGTTTAATTCGGCTCAAATTGTTATTCGCAATACCAACGATGTTTCCGGTGGCATGACCGGCGGGGGTACCGGTGGTGACATGACTGGCGTCATTGATGAAACCTTCAGTAGTCAGACCAACAACCAGGATATCAATCTTCAGGGATGGAAGAATATCGCGGTAAAAGGCGCCCGCCTTTGGCGCGGCAGTAGCTTCAGCGGCAACACTTTTGCCCAGGCAACAGCTTATCAGGACACTAACAGCGAAATGGAGGCCTGGCTCATCACGCCGCAGATTGATCTGGCAGAAGCAAAAATTCTGACATTTGAGAGCGCACAGGCATTTTTTGTACAAGCCGGGCTGACAGTATGGATTTCCACCGATTTCGATGGAACAAACGTAGGCACGGCTACCTGGACACAACTTGGGGGGACTTTGGCTAATTCCACCAACGCCAACTATGATTGGGTGCAATCTGGTGATATTGATTTATCTGCATATACCAGCAAGGCTTACATTGGTTTTAAATATGTAGGCAGTGGCCCTGGCGGTCAAACAACAACCTTCAGAATTGATAATGTGAAAATTCGTAAAAAATAGAACGAAAATCCGGCGACGCCCGGCTTTCAGGTCGGGCGTTTTATTTTGTTTAGAATTATTCCCTTCTTTGTTCAACTTTTTCTTATCTGAAACTATTTTCGCAAAGGAGTAATGCTAATGCAAAAATGACCGATATAACGACTACAAAACCGTTTTATTTTAAGCAATTTTCCATCTATCAGGATCGGTGCACCATGAAAGTAGGAACGGACGGAGTGCTGCTCGGTGCCTGGGCAGATGTGGAAAACGCGCGTACGGCGCTGGATATCGGCGCGGGCTGCGGTGTTATCGCTATTATGCTGGGGCAACGCAACACCGGGCTGCGCATTCATGCCGTGGAGATTGATCAGGCAGCCGCTGAACAAGCAAAAGAAAATGCCCGGAATGCTCCGTGGGGAGACCGCATCGAAGTATTTAATACCTCGATCCAGGATTTTGCCAAAATGCATGCCGGTCAATATGACTTAATTGTCAGCAATCCACCCTTTTTCAGTGGCGGCACTTTTTCTCATAACCAGGATAAAAACAGTGTGCGGCATACGGTAAAGCTGCCACACGGCGATCTGCTCGCGGCAGTGCGCACTTTGCTCACCGACTCCGGGCGGTTTTGCGTTATTCTGCCTTACATTGAGGGCTTGCGGTTTCAAGAACTGGCGCAACATTACAATCTTTATTGCACTCGCATCATGGAAGTGCAGCCAAAGCAGGAAAAACCGGTAGAGCGACTGCTCATGCAATTTGAAAAAAATGATAAACCGCTAAATAAAAAAAACCTTGTCATCCAGCATGAAGGTATCAACGTCTGGACGGAAGCTTACGTGGCGCTCACCGGTGCATTTTATCTCTATATGTAGGTGATCAACAGGCAGCGATGTGCTTTTCGCCGCTGCCTGTCGTATTTTTTAGCTTTTAGCTTCTGCGATTATTCTTTGTGCTGCCTCAAGAATGGCAGTGTCTTTAATATGTACAATGCCTCCGTTGGGACCCGGTTCTAAATAAACATCTGCAACTTCGCCTTTGCCGCTTCTGCCGGCGCTGAAGTAATTGCGCACTTTTTGTTCTTCGATGTTCAGCTCTTTCGCAATGCGCTTAACGCTGCCCGTAGGCAACTTGTGTTTGATTTCCCGCAACTCTTCAAATGTGAGATTCATACTCGAAAGATTTTGGTTAGAAAAAAGTGGAGAATGGCTTGCCAAAAAATATTTTGGTAAGTTAAAAAAAATCCGATAAAAAACAAATGCAAATGCAAAAAACAGCTTGTTAAATTTCAGAATTCAGACACAAAACCAATTCAAAGAGGGAGTGAACAACTGAGCCGCGATTATTCAATCAGTACGCCATCTTTCATTTCCAGACAGCGATCGCTCATTTGAGCAAGGTCTTCGTTGTGGGTAACAATGATAAAAGTTTGCTGAAAATCATCGCGTAATTTAAAAATAAGCTGATGCAGTTCCTGTGAAGATGCGGAGTCGAGATTGCCGGAAGGCTCATCGGCAAAAACAATTGCCGGCTGATTGATGAGTGCGCGGGCGACCGCTACGCGTTGCTGCTCACCGCCGGATAATTGAGCCGGTTTGTGCGTCAGCCGTTCGGAAAGCCCAAGATAATCAAGCAATTCTTTGGCGCGTTTTTGAGTAGGAGCTTCCATCTGGCGACTGATATAGGCAGGTATGCAGACGTTTTCAAGCGCCGTGAACTCGGGCAGCAAATGATGAAACTGAAAAATGAAACCGATATTTCGATTGCGAAAATCTGCCAGTTTGCGGGCATTCAGTCGGAATACCTCTTGTTGATTGATAAAAAGCGTTCCTTTATCGGCGTTATCCAATGTACCAAGAATGTGCAGCAACGTACTTTTTCCGGCTCCTGATTTTCCGACGATCGCTACGACCTCCCCTTTTTCTACCTGTAAATCAACTCCCTTGAGCACATGAAGCTTGCCGTAGGATTTGTGAATATTGCTTGCTTGAATCACGGATTATCTTTTGCCGTAAATTTAGTAAACACTTCCGAAGTCTCGCAGCCTTCGGAAGTGCAATTTTACCAAAACATGCCTACCACAATTGCGGTGATGATCAGCAGGATAATAGACAAAATGCGATAATTCTGGTACCAGGGTACGCTTTTGAGCTCGGTGGTTTCTTCATCGAAGACACGGCGCGTCCAGATCAACCCGGTTGTTTTTTCCGCCGGCGGCGGCGGTGCAGTTGCCAAACTGACAACAATGACCGTGGTTAGGCAAATCAGGAACAAAATGCCAGTAGTGTACAGGAAATGGATGTTTTTGATTGCCGGCATCCAGCTATTGATGTTATTGAAAACCAAAAATATAGCAAGTGTAAAGCCAATCGCGAACGCAGCGATGGCGCCATTACCGTTGGCTCTTTTCCAGAACAATCCACTAACAAAAACTGCCACTACAGGAGGCGCAATATAACTCAGAATGGTTTGCAAGTATTCCCACAGATTTTTGAAGCTGGCAACGATGGGCGTCCAGGCGGCTGCCAAAGTCACCAGAATCAGCGTGACGACCTGCCCGGTGCGTACCAATTGTTTGCTGGTCATGCCGGGGCGCATTTTGTGGATAAAGTCCATCGTAATGAGCGTGGATGCCGAGTTGAATGTCGCACTGATACTGGATCCCATGGCTGCCAGCAATCCCGCCAGCACCAGTCCGATCAGCCCATGTGGCAATAAATCCAACATGAGCATGGGGTAGGTATAGTTGGGACAATTGATCAGGTTTTCGCATATTGTTCCGTCAGGTAGGGGGATATTCATTTGGGTATCGGCATAAAGCGAAATTGCCATTGTACCCGGCAAAACCATGATAAAAATAACCGGCAGTTTCAACAACCCGGCAAAAAGCGCACCCCATCGGCCATGATTGAGGTCGCGGGCACTCAATACGCGCTGTACCATATACTGATTATTTGCCCAGAAATAAAACCCAAGCAGGAAAACCCCTGTAATTAATCCCAGCCAGGGTACGTTCGGGCTGTCAATGGGCAGGATGACACTCAGCATTTCGTCGGGTGAATTGGGCAGGTAGCCTTTGGCATGATTTTCCTGCAAAGCCGTCAGCACATTGTCCCAGCCGCCCGTTTTAGTATAAGCGATAAAAGTGATAATGCATGAACCGACAATAAGCAGAATTGCCTGGATCACTTCGGTATGTACCACAGAAGATAAGCCGCCCGGAATGGTGTAAATGGCTGTCGCAAAAGCCAATATCGAAATGATAATCCAGGGAGGCGTGTTGGGAAACAACAACTGAAAAATCAACGTGCCGGCGAATAATCCTGAAGCGGTATCTACAATAATATTACCGACTACCGTAATAAATGAAAAGTAGTAACGTGAGCGCGCATCGTAGCGTTTTTCCAGAAATTCAGGCATTGTGTACACGCCGGTTTTCAGATAAAACGGCAGAAAGAATGTTGCAAAAAACACTAGTACCACCGCGGCCATCCATTCGTAATTGTACACAGCAATGCCTTTGTTGTAAGCATCGCTGGCAAGTCCGATGAGCGTATTACTAGAAATATTTGCTGCGAAGAGAGAAATACCCACAATGGGCCACGTCATGTTTCGCCCGGCGAGGAAGTAATCCTCGGAGCTTTCGCGTTTGCCTTTATACAAACCGTAAACAATAATAAAAACAAGGTAACCCAGCAATATACTGAGATCAAGGGTGTTCAACTGAAATCTTTCCATACAGGTCAGGTTGGTTTAATTCGTTTCAAGGTTATTTTTTGTTGTTTTGGTTTGGGTAGTAAAAAAAGAGCGAAGTCAAAAGGACTGCTTCGCTCTTGTAAGAAATCACCCGACTGTTATTATGAAGGATTTAAAGTTTATTCCCCAAAAGGGATTACCATTTAATTTTTCCCGTGAGGGACGCCTTTCGGCGAAAAAAACATTTACTATTACTCCGCAATTTGCTGAAATTACTTACTTTTTACAAAGCTAAGAATTCTCTTCCAAATATGCTAAAAAGTGTTAAGGTTTTTGTTAACATTTTCTTAATGCTGAGGCCAAGATAAAATATTTTCTACGATAATACACAAAAAAATTTGAGGAAAATTTTTTCCTGCAACTCTTTTATAGGTGAAAATACATTTCAGCCAATTTTTATTCTGTATGCAACTGTCTTTTCCTTGTTGTGCTGAACATAATTTGGCAGGCGTTGTTTCATTTCCAAAAATGCAGATCATGCACCCGACTTACCGCCGGCTCCGCCTTATCCTCGGAGATCAACTCAACCTCCAACATTCCTGGTACACTCAAACAGACGATGGCACGCTTTATGTCATGATGGAATGCCTTTCGGAAACGAACTACGTTCGGCACCACATCCAAAAAGTCATTGGCTTTTTCCTGGCGATGCGTGCTTTCGCCGATTCCTTGCGGCGACAGGGGCACCAGGTTTTGTATTTGACCTTGGATGCGCCGGAGAATTTTCAAACAATTTCTGATAATGTTCGCTTTTTGGTAAAAAAGTATGCCATCCGACAGTTTGAATACCAGTTGCCCGACGAATACCGCTTGGATGAGATGTTAAAAACGTTGTGCAATGATGTAAATGTTATAGTTCAGGCTGTGGATAGTGAACACTTTATGAGCAATCGTTATGAGGTACGCGATCTGTTTGCCAATAAAAAAACCTACTTGCTCGAAACGTTCTATCGGCACATGCGCCGGAAATATCAGATTTTGATGGAAGCCGATGGCAAAACACCCCTTACCGGACAATGGAATTATGATGCAGCGAACCGGAAAAGGCTTCCCCAAGAGATAGAAATCCCTGAGGAAAAACGTTTTCCACGCAATGTAGCCGACATAGTAGCTATGCTCGAAAAGATGAAGGTGCAGACCATCGGGAGGGTAGAGGCGACCCGCTTTGACTGGGCGGTCACGCGCGCGGAATGCCTGGAATTGCTGAACCATTTTGTCCGGAATCGCCTGGGGTATTTTGGCGATTACCAAGATGCCATGACCGAACACAATACGCTTTTATTTCATTCCAAACTATCTTTTGCTCTGAATATCAAGCTATTGCACCCGGCAGAAGTGGTGCAGGCCTGTATTGCTTATTGGCAACAACATCCCACTCGTGTTTCCTTTGCAGCACTGGAGGGTTTTGTTCGGCAGATCATCGGCTGGCGGGAGTACATGCGGGGCGTTTATTGGGCGAACATGCCGGCTTATCGGCATTTAAATTATTTTAATCACAATGCAAAGCTTCCAGCGTTTTATTGGACTGGCGACACCAAAATGAATTGCTTGAAACACGCCATTGGTCAATCCCTGCATCATGCTTACGCGCATCACATCCAGCGGCTGATGCTTACGGGCAATTTTGCATTGCTGCTTGGTGTGCACCCCGATGAAGTAGATGCCTGGTACTTAGGTATTTATATGGATGCCATCGAATGGGTGGAAATCACCAACACGCGCGGGATGAGTCAGTTTGCCGATGGTGGCATGGTGGGGACAAAACCTTATGTATCCAGCGCCAACTATATTGACAAAATGAGCGATTACTGTCAGAATTGTCATTATCATAAAAAAGAAAAATACGGCGCAAATGCCTGCCCGTTCAACAGCCTGTACTGGGATTTTTATGACCGTCACGCCGACAAGCTCGCCACGAATCCGCGTATTGGCGTGATGTATCGCACCTGGGCAAAAATGGATGCACAAGAGCGAGAGAAAATTTTGCAGCAAGCAAAATTATACAAACAAAATGCGGATTACTTATAATAGATTGGACTTGTTTTTGACCGTAGCATCCGATGAATGATACTAAAGACAGGCATTTTGCGTTCGACTTAATTTCAAATCGTCTGCTATTTGATCTCTAATACCTCACAAATAATTCATCATTTTTGTCCGAAAGCAAAAAATAAAATTTTTTTTAGGATAGTTTTAGCGATAAATTTTATCTTTCGAGCTGTTTCAACAAGTTCAATCATCTAATTTCATACCGTATGAAACAACTTGAAACCCTTGATTACATTGTATTCCTGATTTACTTTTTTATCGTTGCCGGTTATGGCTACTGGATTTATACCAAAAAGAAGGCGAAAGAAGTGAGTACTACCGATTTCTTTTTGGCAGAAGGTTCTTTGACGTGGTGGGCAATTGGCGCTTCGCTGATAGCGTCGAATATCTCGGCGGAGCAGTTCATTGGCATGTCCGGTTCTGGCTTTGCGATGGGCTTGGCGATCGCCTCCTACGAATGGATGGCAGCGGCTACGCTGCTGGTGGTAGCGGTATTTTTTATGCCGATTTACCTCAAAAACAAAATTTATACCATGCCTCAGTTTCTGGCGCAGCGTTACAATCCTACTGTAGCGACGATCATGGCTGTGTTTTGGTTGCTGGTGTATATTTTTGTCAATCTTACCTCCATTTTGTACCTCGGCGCATTGGCGGTTCAGACGGTTTCGGGCTTTAGCTTCACCGTTTGTACCATTGGCTTGGCGATTTTTGCCATTGTTATTACGCTGGGGGGAATGAAAGTAATTGGCTACACCGATGTGATTCAAGTGTTGGTGTTGATTATGGGCGGTTTGGCAACCACCTACCTGGCATTGAATCTGGTGTCCAATCACTTTGGTTTTGGCGATGATTTTATGAAGGGACTTGGGCTTCTGCGTCAGCAGGCGGACGACCATTTTCATATGATTCTGAATAAAGGGCAAATGATGATTCCGGATGGGCAGGGCGGAACAAAAGATGCCTATCAGGATCTTCCGGGCATTGCGGTGCTGGTGGGGGCGATGTGGATTGCCAACCTGAACTACTGGGGCTTCAATCAATACATTACCCAAAGAGCTCTCGGTGCCAAGCTGGAAGTTGCGCGTAGTGGCTTGCTTTTTGCCAGCTTTTTGAAATTGCTTATGCCGATTATCGTAGTATTGCCTGGTATTGCTGCTTACGTTTTGTACAAAGAAGGCGTTTTCCAGCAGGAAATGATGTATGAAGTGGGCGGTAAAATGGTCGTAAAATCCGATAATGCTTATCCGGTACTGCTCAATCTTCTGCCGGTAGGCTTGAAAGGCTTGTCTTTCGCGGCTTTGACGGCGGCGATTGTTGCTTCTCTGGCGGGTAAAGCCAACTCGATTTCTACTATTTTTACCCTGGATTTGTACAAAAAATTTTTTGGCAAGAACGCCAGTGAAGTGCAGTTGGTTTATATCGGTCGCTGGGCAATCGTCGTAGCTATGGTGATCGCCGTGATCACAGCGCCTCAGCTCAAGCGTTTTGATCAGGCGTTTCAGTTTATTCAAAACTTCACCGGCTTGATTTCTCCAGGTGTGGTGGCGATTTTCTTGCTCGGGTTCTTCTGGAAAAAGACAACCGCTTCGGCGGCTTTGGCAGGCGCTTTGGCTACCATTCCTACCGGTTTGATTTTGGAAAGAGTGTTTGCGGGTATGCCGTTCCTGCACCGTATGGGCTGGACTTTCCTCATTCTGATGGCATTGATGATTATTATCAGCTTGATTGATAAACGCGGACAGGAAAAGGTTCATGGTATCGAGGTGGATACTTCCGAATTTCGGACTTCTACCGGCTTTACAGTAGGCGCTTTACTATTGATTGGTGTTCTTGCCGCTTTATATATTATCTTCTGGTAAGCTAATGTGCCAATTTGATAATGTGCTGAAAACGGAGAGCCAATCAACGCTTTGTAAATAACAGAGGTTAGGTGTTATTTAAGAATTGAATAAGCACCCCTTCATTAGAAATAAAAAAAGTGTTGTTAGCAATTTGAAAGCTAACAACACTTTTTTGTAGTTACGAGCGAGCCGGCTTCTTCACCATGATCGGATCAATGGCTTTTTGACGGATCATTTCGTTAAATTTAGGCAGTTCTGTATCTCTAATCTTCTTAAATTCTGTGAGTTGTACTTCCACTTTTTGCGTAATATCCTGTTTAACTTCGAACATCTGAGCGGTCGGGCGGTTGTCGCCGGAGGCAGCCAGGCTGGCGACGCTACCCAGCTTGTTCGTCAGTTTGATCGGATAATTTAATGGATCCTGACGGCTCTGGTTTTTCGTCTGGTACAGTTCTTCTTCTACCTTGGTCAGCGCGGCATTGATTTCTTTTGCTTTGGCAATCAGATCTTTGGCACTGTCATTGTCTTTCAGCAATTCGGTGTAAGCATTGATTTGCTTGCGAATGTCGCGAATGTCAATAATTGTCTGATGCGCTTCGGAAATTTTTTTGTTTGCCTCATTAATAAATTCGAATTGAGCCTGCAAGTCCTCCTGCGTAGCCGATGAGCGCGGGTCTTTCAACAAATCGAAAGAAGCTTTTTGCGTTTGATCGCCTACAGTCAATCGCACTTCGTACGATCCAGGTATTGCCTTAGCACCTGCCAGCGACGCAGCCCACATGATCATGCCCTCGAAGTCCTTGGCGTTTGGATAGCGCATATTCCACACAAAAAGGTTGCCGCCTTTTTTCACATCCAGTTTATCACCCCTTTCCTTGGCTTTGGTGGAGAATTCTTTGATCAGATCGCCGTCCGGTTCATAAAAACCAAGTTTTACTTCCGCTTCGGGCACTTCTTTCAGATAGAAATTCACCAAGACACCGCCAGGGTGGTTTTGACCGACATTTTTCGGCATGCGCCCAAACTGGAAACCACTGCCCATGCGATAGCTTGCAGTTGGAGTGTACAAATGGTGATTACTCTTGGCCATCTCGTTATTTAGTTGGTGCAAGGGCGTGATGTCATCAATCAGCCAGAAGCTTCTGCCCTGAGTAGCCGCGATCAGGTTGTTGTTTTTGATCGTCAGATCGGTGATTGGTACGATCGGCAGATTTAACTGGAAGGATTTCCAGTTGGCGCCATCGTCGAAGGAAATGTACATGCCACCTTCGGTACCACAGTAGAGCAAGCCTTTGCGACCCGGATCCGCACGTACCACGCGCGAGAAGTGCAGGTCGGGAATGCCGCCGCCAATGTACTTCCAGGTTTTGCCGTAATCTTCGGTTTTATAAATGTATGATTTGTAATCGCCTGATTTGTAGCGAGTTCCGGTTAGGTAGGCGCCGCCTTTGGTAAATGGATCGGGATCAATACTATTCCACATGACCCATTCTGGTGCGGCGGAAGGTGTTACATTAGTCCAGGATTTGCCACCGTCGCGGCTAATGTGTACCAATCCATCATCGGATCCTACCCAAATCAAGTCTTTTTCGTAAGGTGATTCAAAACCAGTGAAAAGTGTACAGAAGTATTCTACACCCGTGTTATCTTGTGTGATCGGACCACCGGAAGACTTCAGCTTCTCCGGATCATTGCGCGTCAGGTCGCTACTCAGGGTTTCCCAAGAACGACCTCCATTGAATGATACGTGCACCCGATCAGAGAGCGCGTACAATTTCTTTGGATCATGCGGAGAAAAGAAAATCGGGAAGTTCCACTGGAAGCGGTATTTCATGCCTTCGGCGCCGGCGCCCATCGGATTGTCGGGATAAACGTCCACTCGCTGGCTTTCGCTGGTGGCATGGTTGATGCGTTCCAGTTCGCCGCCGTAACTACCGCCATATACAATATCATTGTTGGTAGGATCCACTGCCAGCCAGGCGCTTTCACCACCGGCTGAGCTTTCCCAGTCGCTTTCTGTAATAGCGAAACCATCGGTGCGGTGCTTAATTCTTACCGTAGAGTTATCTTGCTGCGCGCCATAAATACGGTATGGGAAGCTATTGTCGGTTGTCACGCGATAGAACTGCGCCGTAGGCTGGTTCATATAGGTTGACCAGTTCTCACCAGCGTCAAAGCTGATTTGAGCGCCGCCGTCATCGGCAATGATCATTCGCTGATTATCTTCTGGGGCAATCCACAGATCGTGATGGTCACCGTGCGGTGCATTTGCCGATTTGAAAGTACGACCGCCATCGGTAGAGTGATGGTAAGAAACATTCATGACCCAAACGCCATTTTCATCCTGTGTATCCGCGTAGATGCGGGTGTAGTACCAGGCGCGCTGGCGCAGGTTGCGATCGCTGTTGACGTAAGCCCAGTTAGCGCCGCCATCATCAGAGCGATAGACACCGCCTTTTTGTTCGTGTTCAATAATCGCCCAAACGCGGTCAGCATTGACAGGAGAAACGGTCACGCCTATTATGCCCAAGGTGCCTTCCGGCAAGCCTTTGTTGCTGGAAATGTTGGTCCAAGTATCGCCGCCATCTGTACTTTTCCAAAGCGCTGAGCCTTCGCCACCACTGGAGAGGTTATAGGGTGTACGGCGGATGCGCCAGGTGGACGCATAAATGATCCTTGGATTGTTTGGATCCAGGATTAGGTCAACCGCGCCGGCATCTGCGTTGGCGAAGAGAATTTTTTCCCAGGTTTTGCCGCCGTCTTTGCTACGGTAAACGCCTCGCTCATCACTGGATTTGAAAAGATCGCCCAGTACTGCCGCATACACCAAATCCGGATTTTGCGGATGAATACGAATGCGAGGGATATGGCGTGCGTTGTCAAAGCCAATGTGTTTCCAGGTTTTACCGGCATCCACAGATTTCCACATGCCATAACCATAGGAAACGTTGCCCCGAACGGTTACTTCGCCGCCACCAACGTAAATTACATTGTTGTCATATTCACTGACTGCCACCGCGCCGATAGAACCACCGAAGAAACCGTCAGATATATTCTCCCAGGTCTGTCCGCCGTCTTGGGTGCGCCATACGCCGCCGCCGGTAGCCCCCATGTAATACAAGTTGGGTTTACCCGGCACACCGGTAACCGCCGCCGAGCGACCACCGCGATATGGCCCGATTGAGCGCCACCGAAGCGAATTGTACAATGATTCATCGAAATCCACCTTAGCCGCAGTTGTTGTTGTGCTGGTGGTTGTAGTCGTTTTTTTGCCCTGTTTTTGAGCAGATGCCGGCAACATCATCACTGTTGCCATGGCCATTATCAAAAACGATTTGAGAAGAATACGGGTTTTGATTTTCATACAATGGAATTTTATTTTCATACTATTATTGTGAGAAAAATAAAGAAAGACTAAAAAAGATAAAATTTTATAAATTTTTTCTTTCCTGATTTAGAATTGACACAAGTTTTCGGGGTTTTTCTGTAAAATATTCATCTTCAGGAAAACTGAAGAACAATCTTATATAATTGACAGGAGTGCGCGTAATATTTTTCCGCTGAACGGATATTTTTACAAAGTATTTTTGGAGGGTAAGGGATCAATTAAGAAGGGCTACACCTCACGATCGAGATGCAGCCTCGGGACGATATTGAGAAAAACTTCGCCTTAGGTTTCTCAATTATCTGTTATTCGAGCTTTTACATTTTTATTGTTTGTCGAAATTTTAACGGGTTTGCAACAAAATTTTTTTTGCCAATGCCTTGTCGCCCTGGCGGATTTCGAGGTAGTAGCTGCCGATACCATTCTGGGAGATGTCAATCTGATCGCTGAAATCACCCTGAAAAGTACCGAGGTCGTAGTTGTAAATTTGGCGTCCAGCAGCATTATATACATTGACGCTCGTTTCGCCTTCCTGGGGCAGGTTGAATTGCAGATGGTACTTGCCGGTTTGAACATTCGGCGTTATACTCAGTTCCGAAATTTTAAGCTCATTTGATGATGGCATCTGGATGCCAAACCGATTTTTTATCTCGGCTATTTCGCTCTGCGCCAGGTCTTTCAGGTCAACAATGGCGTTCACGGCATCTACTTCGCGGATAGGCTCGTTATTGATCGTTGATTCATCTTTATACTCAAAGTCGTCTTTCCACTCCCAGTTCCAATTCATTCGACCATCTTCCGGGTACGTGTCACAATAAGATTTGATCGGCTTGCTGGCTGTTTGAATTTTCCCATTGCGGAGAAAATCCACTGTCACGGGCTCTCCTACGTGCAGGTTATTCACTGCGGTACGGATGTCTTTCCAGTCAATGATCGGATAACCATTGATTTTCGTAATGATGTCGCCTTCTTGTAATCCCATTTCTTCGGCAGTAGATTTTTTGACAATTGCTACCGCTACGCCCTTGGAGGTATTGTCCAATTCGCGCACGCCCAGCAAAGGTGAATCACATTCGTTGACTTTTATAAACGTTTCAGATGCAGCGCGATTGCCAAAAGTAATCTCGATGCTTTTTGGCGCGCCATTGCGGATCAGATGAATGGTTGCTTTGTCGCCCGGCTTAAATCTTTTCAGAATTTTGGTCAGATTTTCGCTGGCGTTGGTGCGGTAATCATTCACACCGTAGATGTAATCGAATGGTTGAAGTTCTGCCTGTGCTGCTGTAGTACCGGGCAATACCTGGGTGACGTAGCTGCCATACTCATTGTCAAAGTTGAGCTTTGCGGCTTTTTCTGCAGAAATTTCGTTGGAATAGATACCAAGATATGCCCATTGGTCTGTGCGCGATTCTTGAGCATACACTGCTGTTGTTTGGGTTTCGCTTTGCGATTTGATCGGCATTTCTGCACGCATGGTTTTTCCATTGCGTTCAAATTCTACGACTATATTTTCGCCTGCTTTTAGGTTGCCAATGGCGATGGAAAGATCGGTCCAATCCACCATTTTATGACCGTTGATCGTGAGAATTACGTCACCGTCCTGTATGCCCATTGCTTCTGCGGTAGAATTGCCAACCACATATACTTTGACGCCGAGTTCGCTGTCCGAATTTTCAGCGTGTGGGCTTACGCCCAAAAAGGCCTTTTCGCTGGCAATGATGGCGTTGGAGCTTGATTTACCAAAGGTAACCTCTACTGTTTTTTTTCTCCCGTCGCGGATATAGTGTACGGTTGCTTTGTCGCCGGGGCGGTAATCTTCCAGCAGATCGTTCAGATCCTTGGTGAAGGTTGTTTCTTGATCGTTGATACCGTAAATGTAGTCGAAAGGTTGAATGCCGGCGGTTTCGGCGGCAGTGTTTTTTAATACCTTTGTGACGTAGCTGCCGTAGGGATTGTCGAAACCGAGTACTTTCGCTTTTTCTTGGGAAACTTGCTCGGAATAAATACCGAGGTAAGCTCTGCCACTCCACATAGATTGGGTGAAGGCGTGCATCCCGAAAGCCAGGAATAGAGTGAGGAGAATGGTCAGGCGTTTCATATCTGCTTTTTGGTTATGGTTTTGTTGAAAAAAAAAGGACTGTTTTTTGAAAAAAAAGTTGCTTGCAGCAACGATTGAATTTCTTTCTTTCACAAAGAAAGCTTAATTTTTGTGTGCAATATGGCGGCAAATAAACGACAGAGTTGTTGTAAGTGTCACTTTATCAGATGAATAAAGATATAAAACAAACAAATGAATGCTAAGAGCAGAACAATGACATTCAAAGTGTTTTTCCGACAATTATCATTTTTGTCGTTTTATCTGCTGCTTTTTCTTTTGTTTCAGGGTAGAATTTCTATCATTATGCAATCAAAGGATGCTTTATGCAGAAAATCTGGATTTTATTAGCAAGTTTGTTGTTATTATTTTCCTGTAAAACCGCTCAATTGACCAAGCCTATGGAACAATACGACAGGCGGGTAGAAGAAAACCAAACTTCCATTATCAACATCCCGGTGCGGATCAATCTTCGCGAACTGGAAAAAGCACTGAATGCTCAATTGTCGGGGGTTTTGTACGAAGACCGGGACCTCAACGACGGCGATAAAACTATTTTGCGCGCCGAAAAAAGCGAAGACATCCGGCTGAAGGTAACCGGGCAGAGCATTCAATACCGGGTGCCGGTCAAAGTATTTGTGAAATATGATATCGGCATTGCAGTACTCGAAGCGAGCGGTGAGATTGCGCTCCATTTTAAAACAGATTTCGCGGTTGACCGGGATTGGAATATGACCACCGTAACCAATTTGGAAAATTATGAGTGGCTCCGGCAGCCCAGGCTAAAAATGGGCTCGCTGAACGTGCCGGTGGGTTTTATTGCAGATATTGTGCTCAAGCAGAGCAAAGCCGTTATTACTCGTTCGGTTGATGAGCAAATCAAAGAAAAGATCAATCTTCGCCAGATGATCGGCGACACCTGGAAATTAATGTTTGACCCGGTGCTGGTGGTGCCCGAATATAACACCTGGCTACTGGTCAACCCGCAAAATATAGGTATGACGCCCTTAGTCACCCTCGATGACATGATTTTAAGTACGATCGTCGTTGAATCCCAGCCCAGAGTGTATCTTGGCGAAAAACCAACATCTTTCACGCCGAGTTCCCTGCCGCCGTTTGTCATGCGCGATACCACCAAAACAGATTTTGTAGTGAATATCAGCACGGAAGTGCCATACTCCGAGGCAGAACGCCTGGCAAGAGCAAAACTGCAGGGCGAAACTTTCTCCGAAGGCAAGCGGTCGGTCACGATCGAGGATATTGAACTCTACGGACAAGGTACGAAACTGATTATCAATACCAACCTGTCGGGAAGTTACAACGGCAGCATCTATCTGAGCGGGCGACCGTTTTTTGATTCGCAGAAAAACATTATTGATATAAAAGACCTTGATTTTACGTTGGAAACGCGCAATTTTCTGCACAAATCTGCCGCCTGGTTGTTGAAAGGCACCCTGCGCAATCGCATTGAAGAAAATATGCAGTTTCTGTTGGATTATAATCTGAGTGAACTGAAAAAACAATTGCAACAGCAATTGTCCAATTATAAAGTGACGCAGAATATTTTTCTGGAAGGACAGCTCGATGAGTTGTTTATCCAGGATGCTTTTTTGGCGCCGGAAACCATCCGCGTAGAAGTAGCGTTAAGAGGAAAGCTGAAGGTGCAGGTGAATGGCTTGAATTAGGTTATTGGTTATTGATGGGGTTATAATTATCATGTTTTAAATATCATAGAGGCTTTAATTACAGGCGGCTGAAATCCACGATTTAAAACAAAGAGTGTATGAATATTGCGATTGCTGCCGGGCATGAACTAACAGCGGAGGCGGCTACCGAAGTGTTGCGTAGTGGTGGAAATGCAGTAGATGCTGCTATTGCAGCTTTTTTAATGACCTGGGTAGCCGAACCCTGCATGTCTTCGGCGGGTGGCGGGGCTTTCGCGATGGTGGCTATGGATGGGCGCGACGTAAAATTGTTCGACTTTTTCTGCCAAACGCCCCGGCACAAGCGAGCGGTTTCGGGAATGGATTTTTTCCCGGTAACAATTGATTTCGGAGACACGCAGGAGGTATTTCACGTAGGGAAAGGCTCTACGGCTACGCCTGGCGCAGTGGCTGGTGTGTTTGAGCTGCATCGTCACTACGGTACAATGCCAATGATCGAGCTGGCACAGCCTGCCATCGAAGCCGCTAAAAATGGGGTGGTGGTCAATGGTTTTCAGCATTTTGACTTTGATTTGTTAAGCCCGATTCTACAATTGAGTGAACACGGGAAAGCAATTTTTTTCCCCAACGGGAAAATACCGGCGATCGGCGAAAAAATTTATCTACCGCAATTAGCCGATTTTCTGGACGCCCTGGCGAGAGAAGGAACTGATCTTTTTTATCGCGGTGAGATTGCGCAGAAGATTGTCCAGGATCACCACATGAATGGTGGGGGGCTCACGCTGGAAGATTTTGAGCATTATCAAGTCGTGGTGCGGGAACCACTCCGATTTACATATCGCGATAAAACGATTTTTTCCAATCCTGCGCCCAGCATTGGCGGTTCTATCATTGCGCTGACGCTGAAAGAATTTGACCAAAAGCATGCTGCGATATCTCATTTAGCGAAAGATCATATTTTGCTGTTGCATGATGTTTTTGAATCTATTGATGCGCTTGGAAAGAAACCCGAAATATTACATCATGCGGTGCGTCAATGGCAGCAAAAAACCTGGGGTAGTACAACGCATTTTAATGTAGCCGACCGGCACGGCAATGCGGTGAGCCTGAGCACCACGATTGGCGAGGGCTGTGGTTCTTTTATTGACAATACCGATACGATGCTCAACAATATGTTGGGGGAAGCCGCGCTAATGCCCAATGGCTTTCATTCTTGGCAGGTAAATACAAGACTGTCATCCATGATGTCGCCGACGATTGTATTAAATGAAAATTTACACCCGGAAATTGTGCTTGGCACCGGCGGCGCCAGTCGGATCGCTTTTGCCATCAGCCAGGTATTACACTTATTAGTTGATCATCATTTACCAGTACATGAGGCGGTGAATGCGCCCCGCGTGCATCTGGAGCATGACATATTGCAGGTGGAAGCCGGGTTTGATGAGGTGCCTGTGGCTCATCATTTTTCGCAGCGACTAAATATCTGGCAGCAGCGATCATTATATTTTGGTGGCGTGCACGTACTCAAACGCGAACAGGACTACTGGACTGCTGCCGGCGATGCACGGCGCGATGGCTATGCTAAGGTGGATTGAAAAATACGCTTTTATTTGATTTTTCCTAATTTCATGATGCGCTCCTTGCCACCTTCGTTCATTTTGAGAAAGAGCGAATCTTCGGTGAGTTTCACGATTTCTACGGCTTTTTCGGTGCTCGCCCGATTGACGGTGTCAATAGTGTATAAATATTTCGATTCGATATGATACGTGCCGGCTTCATGATATTTCAGGGTACCATTATAAGTATAATGATGATTTTTATCGAATCGGAACTGAATAACTTCGGTATTTACTTCCAAGGGCATTTCATCTTCCAGCACAGCGACCGCCTGCCAGTCGCCAATGATGTTATTTTGAAAAGAATTGCCGCAAGCTGCTGCAAGTAAAAATGTTATCAATAATGCGAAGGATGTTCTCATACTGCTGTTTTAAAATGTAATTGCGCTCAAAATTCGGAAAAGAAAAACTTTGTCGGTCTTAATTGTTTGTTAAA
This sequence comes from uncultured Saprospiraceae bacterium, assembly GCA_964596135.1. Taxonomy (GTDB): domain Bacteria; phylum Bacteroidota; class Bacteroidia; order Chitinophagales; family Saprospiraceae; genus JADJNW01. Next base: position 49,434 of record CAZQTF010000003.1, read on the forward strand.
ACAAAAGAAAAAGCCGCAAAACAGGGGTCTGTCGTGCGGCTCAGCGTTTATCTTCTATTGCTTAGAATATGGCTTCAATCGCAATAAATGCAAGTGCTCCAGCTAAAAAGCCAAGCGCGGCAAGCCAGGAAATCCGCTTCAGATACCAGATAAAATCTATGCGTTCCATACCCATAGCGGCTACGCCGGCTGCCGAGCCAATCACCAGCATACTGCCACCGGTACCGGCGGCGTACGCAATAAAATGCCATAGCTCACCGTCCATCGGCTGATTATACATCCCCATGGAGGCGGCGACCAAAGGTACGTTGTCAATGACTGCCGAAGCAACGCCGAGGAGTATCACGACCACATTCTGATTAGGAATAGCCCGTTCCAGCATCTCTGCGAGATAGCGTAGCGTGCCTACTTCAACTGTTTTACCTTCACTCATCACCGAGCCGAAAACCAGCGTTTCCAGCGCTGTTACTGCCATCAAAATGCCCAAAAAGAACAGAATGCTCGACATCTCAATGCGCGACAGGGCTTTGTGCGCCGAATACATCTGCCTTCTTTCTTCGTCAAATTGTTCTTCAGGATGGATGTATTCGGAAACCAGCCATACCAATCCCATGCTCAGCATCATCCCGACATAGGGCGGCAAATGGGTGATTGTTTTGAAAATCGGCACAAAAATAATAGCCCCCAACCCCAGAAACAGCATAGTACGGCTGCTCAAGAGTTTGTTTGAATCGCTTTTCTCGGTGTCCTTCATAGTGATATTTCCGCTAAAAACTTTTGTAAGAGAAGCAATTGCAAAGGGAACCGCAAAACAAAGAACAGAAGGAATAATTAAATATTCGATCAGTCCCATCGCCGATACTTTATTGCCAATCCAGAGCATAGTGGTCGTTACATCACCAATCGGCGACCAGGCGCCCCCGGCGTTGGTAGCAATTATGATCAAAGATACGTACCAGATGCGCTCTTCGCGATCCTGAATAAGTTTGCGGAGCAATGTGACCAGCACAATGGTGGCGGTAAGATTATCAATAACTGCCGAAAGAAAAAAACCCAGGATGCCGATAATCCAAAGGAGCTTGCGTTTGCTGCGCGTTTTTACGTAGCTTTTCAGCACCTCGAATCCCTGGTGCAGGTCAATGATTTCTACGATGGTCATGGCACCAATCAGAAAAACTAGGATTTCTGCGGTTTTGCCCAGATGGTGCAGGAGGGTATTTTCAAAGCCTTCTTTGGCGTGATGAATGGCATCTTCGTCCGTGGCGCCGATGAGGCTGTACACGTGTTCGTGTGAGTCTATCACCGATATCCAGCCGTTGTAGAAAAAAATGGCAAGCAGCGCCCAGCATAAAGCCCCCATGAGCAGTGCCGGCACGGTTTTGTCTAATTTCAGCGGATGCTCAAAGACAATGACCAGATAACCAATAATAAAAGTAGCGACTATAACCGTTAGCATGAGTAAGGTGTTTTGAGTGTTTTATAAAAACATGAGAATATTTATAATATGTCGGGCTTAAAAATAAAATTTAATTCTTTT
>CAZQTF010000004.1:0-47843 GCA_964596135.1 uncultured Saprospiraceae bacterium
GTGTGATGCATAAAGAAAAAACCAAAACGAGGCAGCAAATTGCTGATTTATATGGTGTTGACAGAAAAACATTGTACCGATGGCTCAAAAATGCGGGCATCACCTTGGGCAAAGGGCTGGTAACACCAAAAGAACAAGAATTAATTTTTAAAACTTTTGGTCATCCCGAGAGAAGGCAGGATAAAAAACCGATAAATGAATGAAATGCCCCACTTTGCCCCAAAATGCCCCATTTTTGCATGTAACTAGACTTTAACTTTGTCATTATCCGTATTACACGGCTATAAGGCGCCAAACCGTTGAACTATGGATAGGAAGCAATCCCGAAAACTCCTTGAACAAGAAGTAGGGGTAATATTGAAAACTTTTGATCTATGAAAATTTTATTAGCAATCCTAACGCTATTTGTTACAGGTTCTTTTTCCGTGACAAATGTCAACGAACAGGCTCCGAAGTCAAATGTAATAGTAACAATAGAATACATTGATGGTAGTCTAGCCGCATACTCATTAGAAGAGTTTAACAAATCGGTAAAAGGAAAAATTTCAACTAATGATGTTTTTACTTGCACGTATGGATTTTCGAATGGAGAATGTACAGTTACTGCCTCGACGTGTGAATTGGCGGCGGCTGGCTTCTGTGCTTGTGCCGCTGCTGCGGGTCATACTATTCCGCTAATTCCTATTTGTCAATAGAAAAGAATTTTATTCTAAGACTAAGAGAAGCAGCCGAAATATTCGGCTGCTTCTCACATAAACTTTAAATTTCATTATATGAAGCGGACTTTTTTTTATAGTATTTGTTTTTCGATAATTATTAGCCCTATTTTTGCTCAAATTAACCAATCAAAAGTCTCCTATATTTGTTCCACTAGGCTAGCAAAAGGTTCGGTACATGACGGGCTAAATACACTTTATTTCACCCAAGAAGCGGGCTTATTCATTCACAATGATTATCCGGAAGAAAATAAATATATTACTAAAGGTAACACTACAGTCTTTATTCAGGGTGACCCGGAGGGGCTTCCTGTATTTATGAATTTGAAAGAGCACTTCTTATATTACAAAACCACTTATGGATTAAGTGAGGGTACTTTTATTTTAAAAGAAGAACTTCCAGATATTCAATGGCAAATTCAATCTGGAACAAAAAAAATTGAGCGATTTAACTGTATTAAAGCCGTCGGAGAGTTTGGAGGACGAATCTATGATGTTTGGTTTACGCCAGATATTCCTGTTCGTTTAGGTCCATATAAATTATGGGGTTTACCTGGGTTGATTTTGGAAGCAAAATCCAGAGACGGGCGAGTTTCTTATGAGTTCAAAAGCTATGAATCACCTGCCAGCGATGAAGTGAAAATTAAAAAACCAAACATAGGACAAGAAGTGTCGTGGGAAGAATTCCAAGCCCATATCATAAATCGTCTTTTGAAAGCCGAATCTTTATCTACTGATCAATATACGATTACTAATAACGACCCGGATCCTAATAGCGAAATTGAATATAATAAATATACTATCATCAGTGATTATAAAAAACAACGAGCAGTTAAACAGAAGAAAAACTAAAAAGTCCAAGCCCTACATTGTGTGTATATTCTGTCTTCTGAACAGAAACCTCCTCTTTTTGGGGCTCTGCTTTTTGTTTTTTCATGTTAATTTAAAGAGTCAAAATGCTTCGTGGAATATTTATGGAACAGTTTTAGATAGCCTAGAGGAAAAGTATTTAGCCTATGTACTTGTCTATGCTACGCCAGACACGACAGATACTTTTTTGTCTTATGCAAATACGGATGAAAATGGAAAATTTAATATTGAAATTGACAGCAGGTATACATTAGTGAGGCTGAAGATAAGCTATTTAGGTTACTTCCCGAAAGAAATAAACGTTTCCGTATCTGATAATACTCCTTTAAATATATATCTTTCAAAAAAAGATAACAACCTCAAAGAGGTAGTGGTATCAGACAAACGCCCTGCCATTGTACAAAAATCTGATACGACTATTTACGATCTCAAGCAATTCCGGGATTCAACAGAATATAATGTAGAAGATTTATTGGCAAAGCTTCCTGGTGTAGAAGTGAATGCAGATGGCTCCATAAGGGTAAATGGCAAGGCTATTGACAAGGTTTTGATTGAAGGCTCCGATTTGTTTGGTCGAAACTATACGTTGGGTACTAAGAATATCCGTGCTCAATTTATCGAAAAGGTTGAGGTTATTGATCATTTTCAAGAAAATCCAGTACTGAAAAATGTAAATATGTCAGATGCAATAGTATTGAATCTTTTAATGCACGAAGACAAAAAGAATATTATCAGCGGCACACTAAATAGTGGATTAGGCATTGGTTTGGATGATGAGTTAAAAGGTACATTGCATGCAAATATATTTTCCATATCAAAAAGAAATAAGTTCATTCTGTTATCAGACAATGGGAATACCGGTACTCAATATGGAGTAAATGAATTAACAGCAACTTATGGCTCATCCAATCCCAAAGACATCAAAAGTGAAATCCGCCAACCTTTCGACTACCAGGTTTTTACAAATACTCAAAATCCAGGATTACCATCTATATATATAAATAATGCAAGAAGCTATTTTTCAAACATAAGGTCTTTATTTGATATAAATGATCAATGGTCTGTAAGCCTAAATGGTATTTTTTCAAAGAGACAAGACTTGCAAAAGTCATCTATTCAACAATCTTTCCTATTTGACGAAAACACCTATGATCTAGGAATTGAAAGAAACCTGGAGTTGCAAAGTGACTTGTGGAGTCTGGACTTGCAAGTGGATCATTTTAGTAAAAATCAAAACAGAAGTTTCCAATTTTATATAAAGGGAGATTATAATAATCGTTTCAATCGTCAAAATATCCTTGAATTTGATCCAATTTCTGTTAAGGATTATTTTTCGGAAGCCACTGAAAAACAACAAAATTGGTTGGTGGCAGGACTATTTACCCAAAAATTAGGTATTAATGCTGTTGGACAAATTCAATTAAAAGGGAATTCCTTTGAACGTCCGCAAACGCTAATAGCTGAAAATGAGGATTTCCCGAGTTTCTTTGGACAAATGAACGAGTTTTCACAATTGCGGCAATCCCTTGCTTACAATTATCGAGAAATAGAGGTAACAGGAAGATACCTGTGGTCTTATAAATCATTATTGCTAGAAATAGAACCCATTTACTCCTTCTCATTGTCTCGGTTTGGCAACAAATTATCATTAGCTGACTCAAGTGAAGTCCAATATCCACTATTAGAAAATCAGAATACACAAGAGGATGTCATTAGCAATAAATACCAACTTAATGCAAGAGTGAAGTTAAATTTGAGTGGTAGTACATCTTTACATTATTTGTTTCAAATTGAGCGTAGGGATAATCGCATTACGAGGGAAGTAACAACAAATATCCCTGCAATTCAGACGCTATCGAGTCGTATTGCTTTCCAGGGAACGTTCTCCAATGGAAGTAAAGGGCAAGTAACCTATTCTCTAAGTAGCCAAAACCCTGTGAATGAATTTTATTTTTCAATACCTTATTTTTCAGATAGCTATGTTCTTTATCAACCGGATATTAGAAATCAACATACTATAGGGCATCGATTAAATTTAAATTACAGTAAAAATAATGAATTAAAACTTCGATCCTATTTTGTCGATATTAGTTACGATATCAATCAGCAAATCTGGAGAGATGCTACATTATTTAAAAATTCTTTGCTTATACTTTCACCATATTTCTCAGATTCAAATAATAGCTTTAATGTTAATGGGAGTTTCGATCAATTTATCCCGAAATTTAAAACAAACGTAAAAGTAAATTCGACTTATTCTAAAGGTGATGGAGAGTTTTTTATACAAAATAAAATATCTGATTTATCCAATCAATCTTTCCAGTTTCATGTCTCATTAAAATCTATTTTTTTAAGAAATTTAAATGTAATTATAGATAATAGTATAAATATTTTTCAATCTTATGAAACAGGTAATAAGAATATGAATAATAACAGCGTTTTCACTTGGCGCACAGGTTTCACTACGTTATATAATATAAATGCTTGGAGATTCAGCTTTTCTCTAAACAGAACGCTTGGAAAGAGTGATAATAATAACACGGTAAATTTATTAGGTACGCAAATGAAAGTATCTAAAAACATTCTCATTGCAAAAAAAACCATGAACATTGAATTAAATGCGGTCAACCTGTTAAATATAAAAGATTATAACCGGGTGCAAAATGATAATTTTTTCTTTTTCAGATCAAGTATTGAGGCAATTCCAATGTTCTTATTATTAAAACTGGATTATTCTCTTTGAAAATCATACTGACCCTACCGCCCATACACCAAAAAAATTGCCGGGCGCTTGTGCAGTTCGGGCAACGCCGCAGTAAGCCATTGCTGCATGGTATGCGTTTTGATCCATTCGGTGGGCAAGGTCAAATCAACGGCAATACAAAATTTGGTAGCTGGCGTCAGGGCATTGAAAGCCGCCTCCACTACACCGCTGTTGCGATGGGGCACTTCGATAAAAATCTGCGTCTGGTCGAATTTTGCGGAAAGTTGCTCCAAACGCTTTAGGTCCTTTTCCAAATCGGGCTTTTTGGGTGCAAGGTAGCCGTGAAAACAAAACGATTGCCCATTCATGCCAGAAGCCATGAGCGCCAGCAGAATAGAGGAGGGACCAACCAGCGGCACCACCTCAATGCCCCGCTGGTGCGCCAGCCACACAACAGCTGCACCAGGATCTGCCACGCCGGGCGCGCCTGCTTCCGATACCAGCCCGATGTCCTGACCGTTTTCAACAGCTGCAAGAAAACTGCCAATTTCCTCGGGAGGCGTGTGCTTATTGAGTTCGTGAATGGTCAAATCGAGCGATTTGCCGGGGCAAACGGCTTTGATGAAATGGCGGGCAGTTTTGGCGCGTTCGGCAATGAGTACTTCCAGATGTTGTAGGATATGCGCCACGTAGGGTAGGATGGTATGTGCCGCGTTTTCGCCGAGAGGCGTAGGAATGAGGTACAATTTGCCTTTGGTCATGGATTCGATTTTTATCTCTTGCCAATTTTGCCGTTTATCGCAGAAATTGATCTACTTTTGTAACCATCGGTAAAGCTAAAATCGTAAATTATAATTTCCAACATTGAGCGCAACTTATACCATAAAGCTACCGCAATTTGAGGGCCCATTCGACCTGTTGCTGTTTTTTATTGAACGGGATGAATTAGACATCCACGACATTCCTATTGCCAAAATTACCGATGATTTTCTGAGCTACATCCATCAGGCAGAGGAGATGAACATCGACCTGGCGAGCGAATTCGTGCTGGTGGCGGCGACGCTGTGCCGCATTAAAGCCAAAATGCTCATTCCGCGCAAGCAGGTGGATGAAGAAGGCAATGAAATTGACCCGCGCGAAGAATTGGTGCAGCGCCTGCTCGAGTACAAACGCTATAAAAGTGTGCTGGAAGAAATGCGCCAACTCGAAGAGCAACGGGCTCAGCGCAATCTGCGGGGCAACGTGACGGATGAACTGGCGCAAATCGCGACCAAAGCGCTGGTAGATGTAGAACTGGAATCGGTGACCCTGTTCAAGCTATTGCGCACGTTCGAGCGGATGATACGGCGGTTTGAGGAAGCAAAACCACGCACAGTACACGAGATCGCACAGTTCAGTTACACGATCGAGGAGGAACAGAACGATATTCTGAACAAAGTAAAAAAAGGAGTAAAGGCAAAATTCGAAGCCGTTTTCGAAGGTTGCAAAAACAGAATTCATGCGATCGTACGCTTTTTGGCGCTGCTGGAATTGCTCAATATGGAAAAGGTCGCCATCACCATCGGTGAGGGTTTCAACAACTTTTGGCTGGAAGGAATCCAGAATTGAAAACAAGATCTTCAAACCGCATCCCTGCGTCAGTATTCGCTCTCGCTTGGCGTATAAACTGCGGTTCTAAGCACTTCTTCGTAATAAGCCTCGTATTGCGGCAAAATGTTTTTGATGTCGAAACGTTTCGCTTGTTCCAACGCGTTGGCGCGAAATTTTTGCAAAGCTTCTTCATTATTTAAAATCGCAATGGCATTTTTCGCCATTCGTTCGACGTCGCCTACCTCACTCAGAAAACCGGTAACCCCATGAATATTCACTTCCGGCAAACCGCCGGCATTACTGGAAACCACCGGCACCTCGCACGCCATAGCTTCCAGCGCCGCCAAACCAAAGCTCTCGCTCTCCGATGGCATGACAAATAAATCAGCAATTGCCAACAGTTCTTCGATCGCATCCTGTTTGCCCAGAAAACGTACTTCGTGGCAAAGCTCCAGTTTGCGGCACAATTCTTCCATATTGTGACGCTCCGGTCCGTCGCCAACCAGAATTAGTTTGCTCGGAATTTGTTCGTGCACTCGTTTGAAAACCTGAATGACATCCTCTACCCGCTTCAGCTTGCGGAAGTTGGATACGTGCAGTAGGATTCGTTCGCCATTGGGCGCGATCGCCTTTTTGAAATGATCTTTGTTGCTTTTTGCGAAGCGATCGAAATCAATAAAATTATAAATTACTTTAATGTCTTTTTGAATATCGAAGTAGTCGTAGGTTTGCTGCCGAAGACTTTGGGAGACCGCAGTGACACCGTCCGATTTATTGATGGAAAATTCTACGACCGGCGCAAAGGTATTATTGTTACCGACAATGGTAATATCCGTTCCGTGAAGCGTAGTAATGTAAGGCACGTATCGCCCATGCGAAAGCAGAATTTTTTTGGCGATATAGGCAACCGTGGCGTGCGGAATAGCATAATGGACATGCAGCAAATCGAGCTTTTCAAATTTCACCACATCCACCATTTTGCTGGCAAGCGCCGTATCGTATGGTGGATATTCAAATAGCGGATAGTCTTCGCCGGTCACTTCGTGGAAGGTAACATTTTCATGAAAAGCAGAAAGCCTAACCGGTCGTCGGTAGGTAATAAAATGCACCTGGTGACCATTTTTTGCCAAAGCCAAACCAAGTTCGGTGGCAAGTACACCGCTACCGCCGTAAGTAGGGTAACACACAATTCCTATTCTCATAATCCTGCTGAAAAGATGAAAGAAGCTTCATACATGCCTAAACATTAATATGGATACGCCTAAAAGTGAAAATTGTTTATTCTGAATATAAAGGGCGTCCCGATTTCCCGGAAATGACTTTTGAAATAACTGTTTTTTTATTTTACAATTATTTGGTTTTCAATATTTTTTCTATTCTTATTTGATCATTTGCAACCACCCGGAGTAAATAAACACCAGGAGCTTGCCCCCGCAGATCAATTGGCATCTGCAATGCGCCCGTGTTGCGCTGCAAGGTTTGGAACAGCATTTGCCCATTGAGATTAAACATTTGCACCTGTAAATCAGAAACGCTTGCTAATTGAACTTTCAGCCAGATTTCGCCAGCGGTAGGGTTAGGAGCAAGTATTACCTCAGAAATCAGTTCCGGCTCAGAAAGATTGGTCAGCGTGCCAATCTCAATCATTACGGCATCTTGGCAACCAAAGCGATCGGTGACCGTTACAACGTACGTGCCGCCTGCCAGGCGAACCGCCGTTTTGTCTGTGCTACCATCGCTCCAGGCATATGTAAACGGCGCGACCCCCGCTCCAGCATCCACCGTTGCCCTGCCATCATTGGCGCCTGGCGAGGATTCGTCCTGAGCTTCTGTGGTCAAAGCCAGCGACGAGGGGCAGCGAATGATGTTGAAATTGTCAAAATCTACCCAGTAATCGCCGGCGCCCCAAAACGCCCGAAGACGAAACTTAACCACCTGCCCTGCAAAGTCGTCCAGATAAATTACAATTGTCTGCAAAGCTGTATCGGGCGTATGGTTATTGCGGTTGATCGTATAAAGCGTGGTATAGGTAGCACCACAATCAACGGACACCGCCACTGTAATAGAATCGCCGGCAGTAAGCTGTGTAGCAGAATTATTATTAAAATTGACAATGCGATAATCAAAAGTAAGGCTGTCGCCTGCTTGAATCAAACCAAGCGCTGGGGTGACAACTTCCATTGTACGGTCAATTGAGGATAGGTTGTCGGAAATAACATAAGAGATATTGCCATGTCCTTGCCCTACCCCTGTCAGGTTGTCTGCCGTCCAGCCGGCAGGAATCCTACCTGCTTCAAAATTTTCACCAAAGGGCAGACCTCGTGCTGTCGAAAAACGGAATCTGGTGGTATCATTGGCGGGGAATAACTCTCCGGGCGCGGAAGTCCACACTACAACTTCAAAATTTATATCTTCGGTGGTGTTCAATGGTGTTGCAAACGTATAATCTGAGGTCATGCCCGGTGCGATGCTCAACGCCCCAACATTTTCCGTAATAATAGCGCCGCCATTGACCTGATAATTCACATTAAAACCTGTGACCGCCGAAGAACCAAAGTTGCTGATTGTCATGGTAATTTGATCCGATTGGCTGCCACACTCTTCGGCGTCGCTTTTCGCATTGAGGGTTGCCAGGTCGCGTGCCAGAGGAGTTGAAATAAAAATATCATCAAGACCCATTCCTTCCCTGGCGACCGAAATATCAGAGGAAAATACAAATCTCAGGCGCACATCGGGTTTACCCGCAGTCCCGACCAGTACATTAGAGGCAGTCCTCCAGCCATCGAAGCCACCAGTGCCCTCCCACCAGTTGTTCGTTGTATCGTTGTACCAATTGATACCCGTACCGGCAGTGCCTACTTTGGTCCAGGTTGCGCCGCCGTCGGTGCTCACTTCCAACCAGCCTTCATCACAACATTCTTCCGATATGAAGTTGAGCGAAAAAGTGATTCGTGGATCCTCGGTCAAGATTGAAAAATCCATACATGGAGAGAGTAGGTATGAAAGCTCGCTATTGTTGTAAATACTGTCTAAATTCGTTACCCAGGCATATTGACCACTCGCCGCCGAGCGGATGATCGTCCCGGAAGGAATACCGTATTCCCAACTTGAATTGCGACTGTCTGTTCCTACCGTCCAGCCTCCACTCCATTCCTCGAAATTCATAAGATAAGGATACTGCGTAATAGTTGGAATATTGATCACTGTCACGGTTGCTGTATCATTGGAGGTTTCGCTTTCATTTTCGAGTTCTGTCCAAGCTTGTATGACGTACACTCCCGGCTCGGAGAAATCGAAGGTTTTTTCAAATTCTACTGTGAAAATGCTGTCTTTGCCCAATACACCTGTGAAAAAGCCATCAGTAGGGATCGGTACACCGGCATCTTCTCCATTTACGCTGTATTTAAAGGGAATAAGGGATTGTGGACTGCCGCCAAAGTTTTTCAGCGTGACCGTTACTTTTTCTGCTGAGGTCAACCCGCACTGGGTTTCCGGTGTGCCAATAGAGACGATCCCTACATCGTTCGCCCAGAGGGTTTTGAATTCATAAGGACCGATCTGCCGGCTGGTATCCGCTCCGGCACAAAGCGAAGAAAGGTAAAATTCGTAGGTGCTTTTTTCCGCCAGATTTCTTAGTGTAGCAAAATTATTGGGCACTTTGGCAAATTGCCCCGTACCAGGCGCAAAGCCTTTCAACCCATATTCAATCAGATAAGATTCGGCACCTTCTACCCGCTGCCAGCTGATATCGGCTGTAAAGGCACGCACATCATTGATCGAAACTGTAGTAGGCGGAGCAACCAGGCAAGTAGGACATTGCACAATTGCTGTAAAAATAAAATTGGCGATCGGGCTGGGTCCATTGGCAAACACCCTAATACGCTCTGGATTATAAATAGCATACGCGATCTCGCTGTCAAAACCGCCCGATGTAAAGAAAAAAGCTGCAGTATCCCCCTGAGCAACTTCTACCGGGAATACCCCGAAAAAGCCGTTGTCATTGACCCCATCGAGCGTGAAGGTAGTCGTATCGCTGCCATTAATAATCAAAGTGAGAAATGCGTCATTCCAGCCATCGCCGAAAGAGTCGTACAACTCCAGCGTATAAGTGCAGGTTGGGTTTTGAGCGTGAACGCTAATGCCAAAGAATAACAGTAAGGCAATGAATAAAGCGTATATTTTCATAGGATGTTTCTTTTACAACCAGAATAAATTGTTAATTACGAATGTTGATTGATGATTTTTTCAATTTGTTTTACAACGCCAATGAGCCAGGAAGCATCGGTAATTTTTCGCCAAAGCAGGCTAAAAATAAGTAAAAAATCCATAATCCACTTTTTTTGTAGTGGTCGCCTTCTCCTTGTCGCGTCGTTTGGTCACGAAAATTACATTTTGCTAAACATTTTTCCGACGACTCTGTTACACAGATGTTTATTCTCAGCGTTTTTGTGCGCAAGTGGTATCGGAATGTTCAAAGTTAATACTTTGTAGTTGTGGCGGTTTATTCGATCAAAGATTTAGAAAAATTATCTGGCATCAAAGCTCACACCATCAGGATATGGGAGCAACGCTACGGTCTTATCAATCCTCAACGTACCCAGACCAACATCCGCTATTATGAAGACGACGATCTGAAGCTCATTCTAAACATCGCACTCCTGAATAAAAATGGTATCAAAATTGCCAAAATTGCCAAAATGACAAAAGAAGAAGTCGCAGAGAAAGTAGCGGCGATTTCGGAAATTAACTTTGAGTACGGTACACAATTAGATGCGATGACCATTTCGATGATCGAAATGGACGAGTACAAGTTTGATCGCATCATTTCCACAAATATTCACCAGATTGGTTTCGAGCGCACGATGCTGGAAATCATCTACCCTTTTTTGGAAAAACTGAGCTTGCTCTGGCTCACCGGCTCCATTAATCCGGCGCAGGAAAACTTCATGAGCTATCTCATTCGCCAAAAACTGATCGTGGCAATTGACAAAGAGCCACTTGTCGGCAGCAAGGGTTCAAAAAAGTTTTTGATCTATCTGCCGGAAGGCGAAAAGCAGGAACTGACGATGCTTTTTATGCACTATCTGATCAAGGCGCGGCGGCATCAGGTGATCTACATCGGGCAGGAAATGTCTTTGTCCGATATCCGGGATGCTTACGACATCCACCATCCGGATTATATTTTTACAATGATCACCGAAACGTTTGCTAAGGAGCCGGTTAAGCATTACGCGGACAAGCTGTCTTCTATGTTCCACGACGCTAACATTCTTTTGTCTGGCTATCAGGTGGTTGCTCAAAATCTAAAATCTTTCGATAATGTCACTATCCTGAAAAGTTTGGATCAGACGATTAATTTCGTGAACTCAGTGAGCAAAACTACCCAGAACGGAATGTTGAGCATCCGTTGAACTATCCTTCTTTACCTCTGACGACCTGCCGGAAAAATGTCTTCTCTACTCTGAATAATATCGCGAGATATCCCCCAAAAAGCAGGGTATTAAAAACATAGATAAAAATATTTTTATCCAACCAATACATTTCGGATAATTCACTGATGCCATATAGCGCCAATGCCAAGACAATGTATCCGACCATGCGCCCTACCGGGTAAGCGATCGGGAAGTAGCGTTGCCCCAGCCCATAGCAGGCGAGCAGCATAAAGCCATAACACGCCAGCGACGCCCACGCAGGTGCGTAGTAGCCCACCGCCGGATTTGGAATAAAAATGAAATTGACGAGCAGGGTGATCACCGCACCGCCAATGGCAATAAATCCACCGATATTAGTATTATCGGATAATTTGAACCAAATAGACATGCTGTAGTACAAACCCAGGAACAGGTTGGCGATCAGCATCAAAGGCAGAATGCCCAACCCTTCCCGGAATGCTTCCCCCAGAAAATACTGAATCGCATCAAGATAAAGCATAATACCAAGGAACACCACACTTCCTGTCATCGCGAATGCCTGCGCCACCTGAGCGTAGATTTCACTGGAATCTTCTCGGTCGGCATGCCGAAAAAAGAAGGGTTCAGCAGCATAGTTAAACGCCTGTGTAAACAAGTTCATCAGCACCGCCAGCTTGGAAGCCGCACTGAAAATACCCGCCTGCGCAAGGTTGTAATTTAGATCATCAGAAGCGAGATATTGCAGCATTGGCGCGCCGATCAACTGATTAACGATTGCTGCTACGCCCGCCAACACCAGCGGCAGTGCATAGCGTACCATCCGGCGCAGCAGTGCCCGGTCGAAGGTGAGCTTTATTTTCAGAAAAATCGGCAACAATTGCAGCATCGTAAAAGCGCTGGCCAGCAAATTGGCGACAAATACATACAAAATGCGGTTGTCAGGATTGTAAATGACACGCACCCAGCTCCAACCCCGCTCGATGAGCCAGGGGCAGCCTTCGAGGAAGAAAAAAACCAACACAATATTGATAACGATACTGAGGGTTTTGATGATTGCAAAACGAACCGGACGATTCATTAACCGCAGGCGAGCAAAGGGGATGGCCGACAGCGCATCGGCAGCGACAATACCCACAAACCAGCGCACGTACTCGGGGTGCTCCGGGTATTTGAGCAAAGTAGCAATAGGCTGGGCAAACAAAAATAAAACGGTGGTGAAGAGCAGTGTCGTGCCAAAAATTGAAAGCGAAGCCGTGGAAAAAGTGACATCCAGATTTTCTTTCTGTCGCCCGTAGCGAAAAAACGCAGTTTCCATGCGATAGGTGTACAGCACCAGCAGCAGCGCAATCCAGGTGTAGAGCACCGAGACCACGCCGTATTCGCCGCGTTCGAAAACTCTTGTAAAATAAGGCGTCAGGATGATCCAGTTAAGCAATCGGCTCAGGATACTGCTAACACCGTAAATCGCCGTTTCACCGGCTAATTTTTTAATCAGAGACATAATTGGCGTCGTAATAGCCTTTTTGCAAAGGCAACATCATGCGATTTGAGCTAAATTGACACAAAACTCCGCAAATTGCAAAATCGCTTGCTGGGTTTTCTTTTTTGCTTCCAGCATTCCCATGTGCCCAGCATCTTCCAGAATCAGGATCAAAGCGGAATCGTTCAGGGTAGTTTGTTCCATGCTGGCGTCCTTTGGAATGGCATTATCTTCCTTGCCAATGATAAATAATACCGGCACTTTCAGATTTTTCAATACCTCCGAGCGATCGGGGCGAATCATCATGGCATGCAATGCCGCAATCACACTAGCATCCGAAAAGCGCGCCGCCCGGTGAATGAGTTTGTCTATCAGGAATGTATAGCTGGCGGCAAATTTCGGTGCGAACAGATTGGGAATAAACTGCTTGACAAACAGTGGGGTTCCCTTGGTTTTCACCACTTCCATGCTGCGCAGGCGCCCTTCCTTTTTTTCCTCGCTATCGGCATACGGATGCGAATGAAACATGCCCAATCCGTAGAGTTTTGCTGGATATTTTTCAGCGAAAGCCAGAGCGGTGTAACCTCCCATCGAATGCCCAACCAGCACTACACGTCGCAAACCGGCATCTTCAATCACCGTGTTGACAGCATCCGCCAAAAGCTCTATGGTCAGATTTTCCGGCAGTTCGCTGGCGCCAAAGCCCGGCAGGTCCATCACCACCACGCTATAACCCGCATCAATAAATTCCTGTTTGTAATCCCGCCAAACGAAGCTATCCTCGCCGAAACCATGTACCAGCACAATTGGCGTGCCCTTGCCCTCTATGGTATAAACGATTTTTTTGTCCTTGAATGTTGTAAATTTCATTAGATAATGCTGAGTAGTTGATTTTGAAATAGTCTCCAAACCTGCCTTTGCACAAAGTTTCCATGTCCATTTCCGGTAGTAATCGTTGGTGATTGAGGGTTTTCGATGCGTTTTGTCGCCAAAAATATAAATGAAATTACGTTTTTTATATCTTTACTGTACAGGAATCACTTTTTTTGCCTGTGAAATCGAATTGCAATGTCGGGTTTTTCCAACATAAAAAGCGGGCTATCCAAAATAGAATCGCTGGAGCGGGAGTTGAATCTCAAGCAGCTCCAGATCAACCGGCTATTGAACATCACACAGGCGATCAACAACAACGTGTCGGCGAAAGAGCTGTACCAGATGTACGAGTCGTTTTTGAGTTGGGAACTGAGCATCAAAAAAATGCTGCTGTACATTCGGGGCGACCAGGGCTGGTCGTTGGTGGCGTCGCTGGGGCTTTCAGAAGAACTGCTTAGCGCGGATGTCACGGCACAACTTGCCAAATTCACACATCTGCGCAACATTGAAGAAACCGACCACCCGCTTATCCGCGAGTTCGACATTGTGATCCCGGTCAAGCACAAAGATCATGCCATTGCTTACGTCTTTATCGGCGGCTTCGGCGAAGACGAAGACATGTACAACAAGGTACAATTTATCACTACGATTACCAATATTATCGCGGTAGCCATAGAAAACAAAAGGCTTTTCAAACGCCAACTGGAACAGGAACGCCTCAAACGCGAAATGGAACTTGCCAGCGAAATGCAACGGATGCTCATCCCTAAAAGCTTACCAACCAAAGAGCATTACGATCTGTCGAGCATTTATAAACCACAACTGGGCGTTGGCGGCGATTATTTCGATTTTATTGAATTCGACGATGGCAAAATCGTTTTCTGCGTGGGCGATATTTCGGGCAAAGGCATCGCAGCAGCGCTGCTGATGGCAAATTTTCAGGCAAACTTTCATACGCTTATCAACAAACGGCTGGCGCTGGATGAATTCATCCGCGACCTCAACAGATCAGTAAATCGCATTACGGAAGGCAACTGGTTCATCACTTTTTTCATCGCCGAATACGACATCAACAACCAAATGCTGCGCTACGTGAACGCAGGGCACAATCCGCCCGTTGTTTCTACCGTAGATCACTTTTTTTTCCTTGATCGGGGCTGTACGATGCTGGGCTCGTTCACCGAATTGCCGGAAGTGGAAGTCGGCGAGTGTCATTTTGATGAAGATGCACTTATTTTTGCCTTTACCGACGGGTTAACCGATCTGCGCAACAAAAATGGGGAGTTTCTCAGTGAAAAAATGCTCTACACTTTCGTGAAAGAAAACTATGATGTGTCCGCTACGCAATTCAACAAGTTGCTAATGGAACGCATTGAAGCTTTCAAAGGTGACCAGACTTATCCCGACGATTTTACTATTCTCACCTGCAAGATTTTTGGAAAAAAGTAAAGAAATAATTGCCGCGGGGTCATGTTTTGCAGGCTCAACATTCTTCTGCCCCGGCACTACCTCCAATCGTCTATTGAAAAGAGGATTCGGTCTATAAAAAAATTCCAGCCCACCGGTGATGCAACAATTATTGAAAAAATCAGATTAATATTGTACATTAAACGCAAATTTTTGGAGACATGAGGTTTCAGGTAAAGCCCGTCAGATGATTGATCTTCGGAAAAATAACCATTGCCTGAATCTCTTTTCGTCTAAAGTGAGGTAACAATGAAGGACAAGAACATAGCGGGTATTCTGGCACTCTTTTTGGGAGGTTTTGGCATACATCGTTTTTATCTGGGACAAACGGGGCTGGGATTTTTTTACCTGATCTTTTGTTGGTTTCCGTTGATGTGGATCATTGGATTAATTGATGCAATCGCCTTTTTTGCCATGGACCCGGACAATTTCAACATCAAGTACAACAAGCGTTTCTACGAAACGGCTCCGAGAGGGAAGGGCAAAACCGATTTTGATCGGGACAAAAAATACGCCTACGATCGGCACATGCGGCGGCAGGAAGTGCGCCGGGAGAGGCGAGATGACCGCCAGCCGCAGAGGCGCCAGCCGGCTCCGACACGCAACAACGAGCAGGAAAAAGCCAGCGGCATCCGAAAATTCAAGGATTACGATTACGAAGGCGCGATATCCGATTTTGAAAAAGCGCTGAAAATTGATCCAAAAGATGTTGCCGTACATTTTAATCTGGCTTGTACCTATTCGCTGATGGAAAAGGTGGACAAAGCATTTTATCATTTGGACAAAGCTGTAGACTTAGGATTCTCTGATTTTAAGCGTATTAAAGAACACGATGCACTGGCATATTTGCGGATTCAACCGGAATTCGAGGAGTTTGAAAAAAATGGCTTCCGTTTGACCCGACAATTAGAGCAACCGCAAGAAGATTTGCTGCAACTGAACAACGAAGATTTGCTGCAACAGCTACAAAAACTCGGTGACTTGCGCGAAAAGGGTTTATTGACTGAAGAAGAATTTGCTACCCAAAAGAAGAAATTGCTGGGCTAACTTTTAACAAATTGATAATCAACATGTGACCCGTAAATTTCGTTTACCCATAAAGCGACAGATAATGATTGCAGAACAATTGATTTCGGATGACATTATCCCACTGCGTACCTCGGATACGGGCGACGAAGCACTGGAGATGATGAATGAATTTTATGTACGGCACCTCCCCATTGTGAATAATCAGGAATTATTGGGCGTTATTTCCGAAGAAGATATTCTGGAATTTGATGCGACGGAGGCAGTTGGGTCGTACAGTTTGTCGCTGACCCGCCCCTACGTAAAAGTGTCAGATCACTTGTACGAAGTAATGCGCACGCTGGCAGAATATCAGCTCACGCTCGTTCCTGTTATTGATCAAGGAAACAACTATATTGGCGTTGTCTCTCTGGAAAATCTCTTGCACCACTTTGCCAATTCCACTGCTTTCAAAGAACCGGGCAGCATCATTGTGCTGGAGGTAAGTCGCCGCGATTATTCCTTGACGGAAATAGCCCGTATTGTCGAATCGGAAAATGCCATTATCCTCAGTACGTTTGTCGCAGCGGAAGCAGATACGGCACTGATGGAAATAACCATCAAAATAAATACCCATAATATCAGCCCCATTATCGCCACTCTTGAAAGATTTAATTACCAGATCAAAGCATCTTTTAACGAATCCGACTATTCCGACACGCTCAAAGAGCGCTACGATTCGCTGATGGCATACCTAAATGTTTGACAGACCAAGACAAATTTTCATAAAAAGGGTAGAATTGCACAATTCTACCCTTTTTATTTGGGGCAAATTTCTTAATATTGTATGCAGATTTTGAAAAGATGCGGATATTATGTTTACTTTTTTTACTATGCGCCAAACTTTTGGGCAGCGCACAGAATCTCGTCCATATTGACAAGATTCTTATAGAAGGCAACAAAAGAACAAAGGCAGAGATCATCCTGCGCGAGCTTCGCTTTGCTGAAGGAGATAGCATTCCTGTGCAGGCACTGGATACGCTTTGCCGCGAAAGTGAGCAATTGATCCTCAATACCAGCCTTTTCAATAAGGTGCACATCTCTATCCACCCTTGCGAAACCTGCTCCCCCAACAGCACACTTGCGCGAGTGCGCGTAGAAGAAGCCTGGTATTTGTACCCGGTACCGATTTTTGAACTTGCCGACCGAAATTTCAATGTTTGGTGGGTGGAGCAAAATCGCTCGCTGCAACGGATCAATTTCGGAACGGAGTTTGCGCATACCAATCTGACCGGACGAATGGATCGCCTGAAAATTGGCGCCAAGCATGGCTATACACACAATTATTCGCTGCGTTATAGTCTGCCGTACATCAATAAAGCTCAGACTATCGGGCTTTCAGCGGATGTCTCTTTCTCTCAGAATCGGGAAGTGAACTATGCCACCAACGGTAATAAACAACTGTTTTACCGAGATAGCAGCGACTTTGTCTATTCTACCTTCCGTTCAGTGCTGGGGATGACCTGGCGCCCTGGTTTTCGAACTTTTCATCATTTCAACCTGGGTTTCTATCAAAACCGGGTTTCCGACTTTGTAGCCGGCGAGCTCAATCCTCATTTTTTTCTCAACGGCGAGGATACCCAGCGTTTCTTTTCGTTCACCTATGAATTTATCTTCGATGAACGAGATATTCGACCCTATCCGCTGCACGGAAAATTTGTTTCCGTGAGAGTAAAACGTGATGGCTTGGGTTTTTTTAACGACCGGAATGCCCTGACTTTATTCGCCTATTATGATCAATACTTTTCTTTTTCACCACGCTGGAGCCTGGCGCTAAAAACCGGCGGTAAAGCTTCTTTAATCAGAGAACAACAACCTTACAACGATAACCGTGCCATCGGCTTTGGCAGGAATTATCTGCACGGCTACGAATACTATATCGTGGATGGCTTGGATATGGGTTTTGTGAAAACAAATCTGCGGTTTCAGTTGCTGAAAGAAGAGATCAGGTTTGGTAAATTGGTACCCATCAGCCAGTTTCGCACTATGCCGGTAAAAATTTATTTTTCGATGAACAGTGATTGGGGATACGTCAACGAGCCATTTGCACGGGAAAACAACTTTCTGGTCAATCAGCTACTCTGGGGTGGCGGTATCGGGCTTGATTTTGTGCTGTTTTATGACAAAGTTCTCCAAATCGAGTATAGCGTTAACCATTTGCTGGAACGGGGAATATTTTTACACATCAATTTGAATATTTAAAGAATTTTGGGATATTGCCCTGCATCATTCCAAATAACAAATGCAAGTCGTCGTTTACAGCCGCGAATTCAAAGAAACCGATACGCCTCATATCCAACTCCTTTTCGATACCCTACATCAGGAAAGCATCAACGCTTTTGTGTATCGCCCATATCTCGAAGAAATCAAAGACAAAATTATATTTCGCCGCGATGTAGGCACCTTTGAAGGGTACGTGGATTTTGCCGTAAAAAAGCTGGATTTTTTTATCACCTTGGGCGGCGACGGCACTATCCTGGCGGCGCTGCTGCACGTGCGCGACAGCGGGGTGCCAATTGTAGGCATTAATCTTGGGCGGCTGGGGTTTCTTGCCAGCATCGAAAAAAAGCGAATTCCTGAAGCAATCAGCCTGCTCAAACGAGGCATGTACCAGATTGACGAGCGGCGCTTGCTGTACCTGGAGTCCAACTTTCCTATCTTTGGCGAAACACGCTTTGCCTTGAATGACCTGACCATTCTCAAGCGGGACACCTCCTCCATGATTACCATCCATACCTATATCAACGGCTCCTATCTCAATTCTTACTGGGCTGATGGTCTGATCGTAGCTACGCCGACTGGCTCGACCGGCTATTCCTTGAGCTGCGGCGGACCAATTGTTTTTCCCAATTCGGGTAATTTTGTCATTACCCCGGTGGCACCTCACAACCTGAGTGTGCGCCCGATCGTGATCTCCGACCAGTCCGTGATCTCTTTTGAAATCGAAGGTCGGGCAGAAAATTTCCTTTGTACCCTCGACTCACGTTTTGAAACCATCACTGCAGCCCACCAACTGGCGGTACGGAGAAATGATTTTACCATCAAACTGGCGCAATTATTGAATGTGGACTTTCTCCAAACAATTCGGGAAAAGCTTACGTGGGGATTGGATTCAAGAAATTGAAACCATATGCAAGGGATCTTTCTACACAAATCAATAAAAATCAGAGTTTTAAAAATTAAAAATACGTTTTATTCAAAACGAGGCCTCCCTTTTGCAAGGCGTGCAATAATCGCCACATAACGCTTTTTTGAAAAGCTTAAACTTGTTTCTAAGCTGTTCTTTTCAAATCGTCTTGCTGCACCAGCTCCTGCTCGTTTAAGGATTCAAAGCGATAACCCTGTTCACTAAAGTGTTTCAGCAAGTGAGGGAGCACTATACTCAGCTTATCGAATGCCTTCAGGCTGTCGTGAAAAACGATCACCGATCCGGGCTGGGCGTTGTTGATCACATTATCGAAGCACTGCTCAGTAGAAATATTGGGGTCAAAATCGCCGCTGAGTACGTCCCACATCACGATGCGGTAGTGCCGTTGCAAAAACTGCGCCTGTTTGGGCTTCAGTCTGCCATAAGGTGGTCGGAACAGCACCGAATGGGTAAGACTCGCGCAATGACGTACATTATGGAAGTAAGAAATATTTTCCGTCATCCAGCCATTGAGGTGATTAAAAGTGTGATTGCCAACAGAATGTCCCTGCCCTTTAATCAGATTGAAAACTTCCGGGTATTTGCAGATATTATCGCCGACACAGAAAAATGTAGCTTTGGCGCTGTGCAGTGCCAGTTGTTCCAGCACCCAGGGCGTCACTTCCGGGATCGGGCCATCGTCGAAGGTGAGATACAAAACCTTGTCATTCGTGGGAATTCGCCACGTGAAATTCGGAAACAGATTTTGAATAAATTGGGGTGTCTTGATCAGGTACATAATCGTTCAGAATTTTGATATATTCACAAAAAATTGATGTTCTTATTTCACGAGCAATCAGTTGCCCTGATAAATGCGAAAGCAAATAATTGCTTAAAAGCGAATTGTTTTTTCATTGAACAACCGCCTTGTAATGCTGCTGATTTCGGGAAGAGATGGCTGGGAAGTCAATTAAAAAATAACCCTTTTTCTCTTTCACAAATTCGCCTCGGACATCTGTACCAGTAAGTCAAAATAGTTGCTAAAACATTCAATAAGTATTCTCGATTTCCTGCAACTGGGGTGGGCAAGCTCTGCTAAATTCCGTAACTTTGCGTCTCTGCAAAAAATGTTCGTCTATTCGGCGAATTCATTTTTGGTAGAACGTTTGTTAGCGAATTTTTGCTGCTTTGTCAAGCGAAAATTGCTACAATTTTCGGTCAATTTTGCTTTTAACCAAATAGATCGTTTGACAACAACCTGCTACAATGGAAAATATACGTGTAAGATTTGCGCCCAGCCCAACCGGTGCGTTGCACATCGGAGGCATCAGGACGGCGTTTTACAATTATCTTTTAGCCAAAAAACACAACGGCACATTTATCCTGCGCATCGAGGATACGGATCAGAACCGCTACGTACCAGGGGCAGAAGAATACATCATTGATGCGCTGCGCTGGTGCGGCATCCTACCGGATGAAGGTCCGGGTTTTGGCGGCAAACATGCGCCTTACCGGCAATCCGAACGCAAGACAATTTATGCTCAATATGCCGAGCAATTAGTTAAAAACGGCTACGGTTACTACGCTTTCGACACATCCGAGGAACTCGAAGCGCACCGTGGGCAGGACAAAACCTTCAAATACGATGCCGAAACCCGCATGCACCTCAGCAACAGCCTGACGCTCGCCCCGGAAGAAGTAAAAAAACGCATCGACAGCGGCGCACCCTGGGTTATCCGACTGAAAGTACCGCAGCACGAAAACGTGATAGTCAATGACCTGGTACGTGGCGAAGTGGTATTCAAAAGCGATGAACTGGATGACAAAGTCATGCTCAAATCGGATGGAATGCCTACGTATCACCTTGCCAATGTGGTGGATGACTACCTGATGCAGATTACACATGTGATTCGTGGCGAAGAGTGGCTGCCAAGTACCGGGCATCATGTGCTATTGTACCGATTCTTAGGCTGGGAAGACCAAATGCCGAAATTTGCACACTTGCCGCTCATCCTCAAACCTGATGGCAAAGGCAAGCTCAGCAAGCGCGATGGGGTACGGCTGGGTATTCCGGTGTTTCCTCTCTCGTGGAAAGGCGAGACGCCTGAAGATTCTTTTGTCGGATTTCGGGAAGCTGGATTTTTACCTCAGGCAGTACTCAATTTTCTGGCATTTTTGGGCTGGAATCCAGGCACTGAGCAAGAGGTTTTTACCGTAGAAGAACTGATTCAGGTATTTTCTCTGGAAAAAATTGGCAAATCGGGCGCCCGTTTCGACTTCGAAAAAGCTAAATGGTTCAATCATCAATACATTCACGCTGCTGATCCTGTGACGCTGGCGCAGTTGGTGCGTCCAATAATAGAACAGCATGGCTTTCAGCCGGATCAACCCTTTTTGGAAGGTTTTTGCAAATTGATGCAGGAACGGGTAACGCTATTGCCCGATTTTTGGGAAAAAGGCTATTACTTTTTCCGCGATGTGCAGGAATACGACACCCAAAACGTGCAAAAACGATGGAAACCAGAGCGTAAGGAGTTCTTTGCTCAATTAATTGCCTCTCTGGAAAAGATCGAAAGCAGCCAATGGCAGGAACAACACGTTCATCAAACAGTGGAGCATTTTATGGCAGATCGAGGCTTAAAACCAGGGGACGTTTTTCCATTGTTGCGAATTGCACTGGCGGGCACCATGCAGGGTCCGGCAGTATTTGAAATGATGGCGCTTTTAGGTAAAAACCTGACCGTCAGCCGCCTGCGAAAAGCATTGGAGCTTTTCGACACTTTTGCGTAAATTTGGAAAATGCAAGGTTTTGTTAATGATCCTCTTTTTCCAACATTTTAACAAAAAGATATGCCGAAAAAGAAACCCAAAAAAGGAAAACCCGAAGTACACGAACATTTGGAAGGCTTTGATATCAAGATTAATGAATTCGGGGAGATCATTTCTAACTTCAGGATAGATGAATTAAACGAATTTCTGAATGAGACCGTGGACGATAAAAAACTACGGGAGCTGAAAAATAACAATCATAAGGACGAAGAAGAATAGACGCTTCGCCAAAAAAATGTTGATTGACAACACTTTCGACAAAAATCAATATTATTTTCAAGCGCGATTGCTTAGATTTTAATAATTTGCACCTGAAAAAGAAGGCATTAGATATTAGGTCATAACTATCAAAACGTTTTCCAGAAGAATTCCGGAATGTTTATTACCTAAAATCTGATGGCAAAAAAAAACATAATCACAAAAACCGATCATCCCATGAACACGATCAGACCGCCCGTAGAGGCTAATCTGTCCTTTTCCGCGTCACATTATTTCTCACATCCGATTTCCGATTTTTTTTTCCGAACCCCGTACAAGTAAGCATAAAGACTGAATATAATTCTTATGTTCTTAACATACTTGAGAAAAACATCCCTATTCACAAAAAGTGAACACATTATGACGAACCGATTAATCTACACAAAACCATTGCGACTACTGTTACTGTTTGCCTTGAGCTGTCTGGTGCTACACTCCCTAAGCGCCAGGAAGATAAAACTTCCATTAGTAGATCCGCCAACATTCCTCGACCAGGCTCCTGCAGATACAACGGTGAGTTGTCCGAGCGATGTACCAGTGCCCCTGACCCTGCGGGCTATGGATGACAATGATGCTACTTTCATGCCCTCTAAAAACATCTCAGCCGTTGATGAACCTTCGGTGATGAGCATTGATCCTTGTTCAGGAGGCGTTATCATCCGCCGCTGGATCGCGACAGATATTGATAACATGTCGGATACAGTTACACAAGTCATCACCATTTTGCCCGATGGTGCATCTCCTGTGCCACTCATTCCAGAAGTGAGAGATACATTCATCTGTGGTAACATGGGATTTGTTGATTATCCGACCTGGTTCAATACTGTCAGTCTGACACTTGCAACCAATCTCGAAGATTGTACCGGCAGTCCAACCAATATTACAAATAACGCTCCCGTTTCCTTTGATGATTACTGCGGTTCAGTGGCGGTTACTTTCACCATTTTCGATGACTGTGGCAACGATACTACCTGGACTGCCACCTATACCGTAATTGACAATACCCCTCCCATGCTCGTCGGGTTACCCTCCAATCAGGAGGTGAGCAATGGTACCATTGTCATCAACGACACATTAAGTTGTACCGATGGGATCCCGCCGGTACCGATGGTAACCGCGACAGATAATTGCACGCCAAATCTTGTTCCTTCCTTTTCAGAAGCCAGCGGGCAAACAATGGATGGCTCTTGCGCTCAGTTTAACTACGTTATTCTTCGCAACTGGACGGTCTCGGATTCGTGTGGAAATGCTACCAACGCGATCTGGCGCATCGTCGTGATAGATGATGAAGCGCCAGATTTTGAAGACCCTATTGATCTGACTGGCGCCAATGCGATTTCCTGCTCCGATGATATCAATGATTTTAGTATCACAGGTTTTATTGCCAATGCGAGTGATAATTGCAGCACAACACTGGATACCTCTTATTTCGATTCGATCGTTGACAGCCTTTGCCCGAATGGATATACCATACAGCGGCTCTGGGTTGTGAAAGACGTTTGCGGAAACACCAACAATAAGGTACAGTTTATAGAAGTCGTAGATGATGAATTACCCACCTTCATCGCGCCAAGAGATACTACTATCAATTGCGACCAAAGTACTGCTTCCGTTGTCACCGGATCGCCTGCACTGGTGGCGGACAACTGCGATATGTCCCCTACCATTGAATCGGAAGATGTTATAGAAGCCGGTGCTTGTCCTAATACATACACCATTCGCCGAACGTGGCGGGTGACTGATGCCTGCGGCAATGTTGTTGAAAAATTACAAATCATCAATGTCATTGACACGATTGCTCCGGCTTTTACCTCACAGGCGCAAGACCTGGAACTGGTATGTGACAATGACTTCGATCTGACAACAGCGTTCAATGACTGGATCAGCAGTCGCGCCGGGGCTATTGCCAGTGATAATTGCTCGGACGAGGGCATCCTGACCTGGTTCGTCTTTGAATCGGGAACCAATAATCCGGCAACTTTACCGCCTCCCATATGCCCGGCGCCAGATAGTGTGATTCGTTTGCTCACTGTGGATTTTATTGTAGAAGATGAATGCGGCAACCGCGATACGTCAACGGCAACATTCAAAGTAATTGACGACCTGCCCCCCATGTTGAGTAACTGCCCGCAAGATACAGCGATTGCCACAAATCCGGGGGATTGCGAAGCCATCTTCGTGTTGGCGCCACCGGTGATCGAAGAAGAGTGTGCCGCTTCTTTTGACTCTGAAGATATTGCCGTAAGCGCCCCCATCGTTTCCAATGCCCAGCCGGGTCAGGAAGGCGACGTGCCGGCCAACACCATTATACTTCAATTCAACGTAGCAACGCCGCCTCCTGTAAATGCCGCTGGCAATGCCACACTAATGATTGAACTGACCAACGCCGACGCAGAAGAACCCACCGAGTTTTTCAGAATCATCGGCGAAGATGGTTCCGTGCTGGGGCAGACGGCAGCTACCAATGCCCAATGTGGCGCTTCAATCACCACGCTGACGCTATCACCTGCTCAAATCAACTCCTGGGCGGTAGATGGCATCGTTGTTATTCAATTAGTGCCGAATATTCCAACAGACCAGGCAGGGCGATTTGCTGTAAACGCTATTTGCAATCCCGTAGGAATGGTGAATGGTCGTTTGCAATTTCAAACCAAGCGTTTTACGAATTTGGTTTATGAATATAGTATCAATGGCGGCGCAAGAGTAGCAAGTCCGATTGTTCCGGTTACCGAAACCCTCAGCCCCGGAAATAATCTGATTACTTACTATGTAACCGATTGCACCGGCGGAGTGGATAGTTGTTCTTACACCGTAATAGTAGAAGATCGTGAAGCGCCAGAGCTTATTTGTCCTGATGATATCACCGTAACGCTGGAACCCGGCGAATGTACTTATCCTATCACTTTGCCTTTGCCGATTGGCGCTACCGACAACTGCGGCGTGGGGCCGGCCTATCAACTAACGCTGCCTGCAAATCTGGCAGACGCTTATCTGACTTATACTTTTGATCCGAATCTAAACGATTATCTTGCGGATTCTAAAGTAATTACTTTCAATAATGTCGCAGCCAATGCCACCAGTGACGCGACATTTACGCTCGATTTATTGGGAGACTTCAATTCCAATGGTGCATTCTTTACAGTAATTGGGGATGATGGCAGCACGATTGGTACTACAACTAATGGAGTTGCCAATTGTAACACCCCCGGGCAACAAATATTTATCGTTCCAGCAGAGACTTTCAACGACTGGGCAGCAGACGGAACGATTGAAATCACACTGCAACCCAACAATATCAACGTTCCGCCAGGGGTCATGGGCGATGGTATCAATCCTTGTAATCCGGCGATTGTCTCTTTTAATGGCGATACAGATAGTACCAGTTTTGTATTGCTAACGCTGACATACAACCAGTTGACGCCTGCGTTTTATGCAAAAGGGGCTACGGAGGTTCCACTGACTCAGATGACGCCGCCTCTCGTGACGCCTACAATTGACTTTAATTTGGGCGAAACGGAGGTGTTTTATATCATCACCGACAATATCGGCAATGCTGATACCTGTTCGTTTTTGATAACAGTAGAAGATAATGAATTGCCCGTCGCACGTTGCCAACCGACCACAATTTTTATCAATCCTTCCGGTCTGGATATAAAAACTTTACCTGCCATGGTAATTGATGCCGGGAGTTCTGATAATTGTAGCATTGATACAATGTTCCTGACGCCAAACACTTTTAATTGTACTCAGGCGGAAACAAACGCAACAGTAACGCTTACGGTCATTGATTTTGCTGGCAATACCGCCACCTGCCAGGCGCTGGTGCGCATTGAAGCAGAAGAACCACAACCCACGGCTAATTCAGGCTTGTGTGGCGGCGACACGCTGTTTTTATTTGCCAATCCCCCGGCAGCCCAGGGTGGCATTATCTATACGTATCGTTGGACAGGACCAAACGGTTTTTTCTCTACCCAGCGTAATCCTACAATTCCACGGGTGACTGCCATTAACGCAGGAACATACACGGTGGAAGTGACCGGACTCACGGGTTGCACATCGGTGGGTAGCGTTCAGGTTGCTATTGAAGATTTACCTTTAACGCCAGCCGTATTAGCCAAATCCAATGTTTGTGTAAATGAGGACATTGTCCTCAATTCTTCCGTGGTGCCGCCTGGGGCGAATGTTGTTTATCGCTGGTATAGAGGGACAGCGCCCAACGGCGTACTTATCGGAACGACAAGTGTGCCCTCGTTCACTATTGCGCAGCCACACGCACCGGGAACCAACAACTATTATATTACCATCGAAGCCGATGGTTGTTTGTCTGCGCCCTCTGCTTCCACCCAGGTAACTGCCAACAGCATTCCAACCGCTGCAGTGAACGATGCCGAAATTACCGTTTGTGAAAGCGAATCCATTACTCTTGGAACGCTGGTGTCCGGTCCGGGTATCACTTATCAATGGTCCGGACCTAATAATTATTCCTCTACAAACCAATCTCCACCGGTTATTTCGGCAGCCACGACTGCCGATGCTGGTGTTTATCAACTGATTGTCTTGCGCAACGGTTGTCCTTCAACGCCTGCCTTTACGGTTGTAAATGTGCGCCGCAAACCGGCAACACCGCAGGTCACAAGCAACGCCCCAGTTTGTGAAGGTTCCAATGTGGTACTTTCAACCACCACGACCGGAGCAACGGTGTATCATTGGGTAGCACCCAATTTGCAGGAATTTCTGACCAACACCAATACTTTTACCATTAATACCATCACCGAATCGCAGGAAGGTCAATGGAGATTGTACGTTACCCAATCGGGTTGTAATTCCGATCTTTCCGCACCGTTAAACGTCGTCGTCAATACGGTACCTGCAGCAGTTGCTTCCGCAAATCCGCCTCAGGTGTGCGAAGGTAATATTTTGCAACTGTTTGCCTCGCCAATGCTTAGCAATGCAACTTATCGCTGGACGGGACCCAACAATTACATGGCTGCTACGCCAAATCCGACAATTAGTAATGTAACGCCTAACCAAGAAGGCACCTACGAAGTGACGATTACGACTTTGGAAGGCTGCTCCAACAAAGCCAGCGTGACGGTAGATGTACAACGAGGCGTACGAATCACTGCCGTGAGCAATGATGGTCAGGAATGTTTGACCGGACCAATCGATATAACGCTGCGCGCGACCGTGCTTCCTCTCAATGACGGAACGTATCGTTTCATTTGGACGGGACCTAATAATTTCTCTTCTTCGGATAGTATCGCCGTCATTCCCAATGCGACCGATGCCAACAATGGCAATTATCAACTGGTAGTAACCAATGGCGAAGGCTGTGCGTCTCAGCCAGCAACGACCATCGTTGATGTGGCCCTTCCCCCGGCAACTCCTGCCGTGCCAACCATCAGCCCCAGTACGCCGGCGCCATTTTGCGAAGGTAAACCAGTTTCTTTGGTTGCTACGGCATACAATGGCAATAACGTAATTTACAATTGGAAAACGCCAAAAGGTTTGATTTCAACTCAAACGCCGGTATTAATTCTTGCCAACCCAACAATGATGGACAATGGATTATATACGGTGACTGTTATTGTGGATGGTTGCTCCTCCAAAGAATCGGGTGCAATTGGTATAAACATCAATCCGGCGCCGCAGATTTTCGCCACCAGCAACAGCCCGGTCTGCAGCGGCGATGCCATCAGGCTGGAAGCCAATGTAATTGCCGGTGCATCCTATGCCTGGCAAGGACCCGCTGGATTTTCTTCTTCGGTGGCCAATCCAGTTATTCCAACCTCTAATCCTACGCTGAATGCAGGCTTTTATCGGGTTTCGGCGGTGGTAAACGGCTGCATTTCCAATCTGGATTCCGTGCAAGTAATTGTCAATTCCAGACCATCGGCGCCATCAGCAAGCAACAGCGGTCCGGTTTGTATCAGCAATGCGAATGCCGCATTACGACTATCCGTTTTGGCAGGTTCGGCAGTGCCCAATGCCACCTACACCTGGTTTAATCAATCCGGCAACGTTGTTGGTGTAACACAAAATCTGAATTTTGACTTAGTTGATTTTGAAGGCTTTGCCAACGGCAGTTATCTTTTTACGGTCAATGCAACTGTGAATGGTTGCCCTTCGGGACTGTCCGCTCCTACCACAGTAGTCATGAATACCATTCCCCAAGAAGAAGCATCTGCTGGAACAGATAAAACGATCTGCGAAGCCGATCCGGTTCGCTTTGAAGCACTTACGCCTTCCATTGGCGGTGGTTTGTGGAGCTTGGTGAGCGGCGATACGACTGGTCTGCAGATTGTAAATCCGGCGAGCGCCTCTTCGATGGTGACTGGCCTGCGGGGCGACTCGGTGTATTTGTTCCAATGGACGCTTTCCAACGGCGCCTGCGCCAATTATGATCGAGATACCGTACAATTTAGCGTAATACCTATTGAAATTCCGTTTGCCGGCGAAGATACAGTGGTTTGCGTGACCGATCAGGTGATACTCAATGCACAGCTGCCCGACAGCGGTGAAGGGCGCTGGTCGCAACCGGAAGCCCAGCAAACGCTTGGCGTGGTGATTGTCAATCCAGAGAATCCCAATACTCTGATCACGGGTCTGGAATCGGGTAACCTGTACGAATTTACCTGGACGATTGTGAGTGGTTGTGGCGGCTTGTTTGACAAAGTTTCGATATTGACTTCCGATACTGAGCCTAACGCCGGAGACAACGCCATCGCCTGCAACGAAGATATGAGCTTCCGACTGAATGCAATACGACCGGCAGATGGTAGCATTGGACGCTGGACTTCCCCCAACGAAGGGCTGGTTTTCTCCAGTGCAACCGATCCGAAGGCAACGGTTTCAAACCTCTCGATTGGCGAAAATTTACTCTTTTGGACGATTGACGATGCGCTTTGTGGAGAATTCTCCCGCGATTCTGTCATTATCAACTACAAGATGAACCCGCTGGCAAACGATGATCAGGTGATCGTACCCTTTGGTGTGGATAAAGAATTTGATGTGCTGGAAAATGATCAGGTACCGGCAGGAACCATTACCGCCATCCTAACGCCACCCACCAAAGGCTCCGTCGAAGAACGTGGCAATGGTCAATTTACCTATAAGCCAGGCATCAATTTTGTAGGAACCGACCAGATGACTTATGAAATTTGCAGTGAAGGCTGCGAATGCTCCATTGCTACAGTTATATTCAACGTGGGCGATAATGCACAATGCGATATTCCCTCTATCATCACACCTAATGGCGACGGCATCAACGATAATTTTGTGATCCCTTGTTTTATTAAAGATACGAATTATCCGAACAATCAGGTGCTGATCTACAACCGTTGGGGCGATGAAGTTTATCGTTCTCCCATGCCTTACAAAAACAACTGGGATGGTACGTTCAATGGAGAAGACCTTCCTCCGGGCACTTATTTCTATGTTGTCAATTTTGGCGATGGTAGCGAAGCGAAAACTGGTTTTGTTATGATTCAGCGATAAAAAAAATGAGGAAGGCATCGCGGTATCCGAATGTCTTCCTTTTCGATCACCGATTAATAAAAAACATACTTATGAAAAATATTCTTACCCTCATCATATTTATTTGCTTTGCCAATTTTGTCTGGAGTCAGCAAGAGGAGCAATATACCCAATTTATGCATTACAAGCAGGGCTTCAACCCCGCCTATGTAGGCAGCGATGGCGCGCCGAGTATTTCGGCACTGGTACGGAACCAGTGGCTTGGCATTGATGGGGCGCCCCAAACACAACTTATTACATTCAACACCCCGATTGTGAACAATCGGGTAGGTGTTGGCGCAAGCGTGCTCCGCCAAACCATTGGCGTTACTGAAAATTATACCGCCGATGCTGCTTATGCTTATCATATCGGTCTTGGAAGAGGCACACTGAGCCTGGGTTTGCAGGCTTCGGTGCGACTGCTGCGGGTCAATTTCAACGAACTGGAAGGCACTCAACCCATTGGTACCGATGGCGCTATCCCGGCGGATTATCAAAGTCGCTACGTTCCGAATTTCGGGGCGGGAATTTATTTTTACAAAGGAAACGATGTTTTTTTTGGCATCTCTGTGCCGCGTATTTTGGAAAGCAATATTGATCTGGCGGATTCTAAAGATGTAATCTCCAAAGAATTCCGGCACTTCTTCGCTATGGGCGGTGTGAAATTCAATCTCAGCGATAAAATGCAAATGCAACCCCAGGTGCTATTTAAATATGTAACGGGCGCTCCTTTCGACGCTGATGTGAATCTGAATCTGATTTTTAACGAACGGTTTACCGCGGGTGTATCCTATCGGTTGGGAGGCAATAAAAATAATAGCGTCGGTGAGTCCGTATCCTTACTGGTAGGCGCAGAGATTTCCAAAAATATCATGTTTGGCATATCATACGATTCAACGCTTTCAGCGTTGAAAAATTACACCAGCGGAAGCGTGGAAGGCGTCGTTCGATACTTTTTCAAAGGAAAGTCGGAAGGAAAGGAATTTGATGGACCCCGCAATTCGCGCGACCCAAGATTTTTCTGAAATTATAGCGGAATGCAAAGCAGAAAGCATGTATCGCTCTAAAAATAATTCTGCCATTTCAAAAAATGAACAGCCCTATGAAAAAAGCCTTTGTCGTGGCAAGTGTGGCGTTCTTCGCCCTGTCTGCTGCAATCGCTCAGCAAAAAGGCAACAAAAATGCTTATCGGAACGTGCTCACGCACTACAATGTGGAGCTACGCAACGCAACCTCCATCAACACGCCGCACATGGAGTTTTCCCCAATGTACTACAAGAGAGGCATTGTATTTGTATCATCGCGGCAAAAACACGGTCCGATTGACGAAAAACTGGGCGAAACATTTTATGATATTTATTATTCTGACCTTGATCCGAACGGCATGCCGCTGAAAGCAACCGGTTTTTCTCTGGAAATTAATTCACAGTTTCACGAGGGTCCTGTTGCATTCAATCGCAAAGAAGACCATATTTATTTTACCCGCAGCAATCAGAGTGCGCCGGGCATCACCAAAGCGGATGAAAAAGGCAAGGTCTGGCTAAAAATATACGAGGCACAACCAGGCGAATTTGATTGGGAAAATGTACGGGAATTGCCTTTTAACAGCGACAACTACTCTTGCATGCACCCGACGCTATCACCAGATGGCACCAAAATGTTTTTTTCTTCCAATATGCCGGGCGGCTACGGCGACAGAGACATTTACATGTCGGAAAAACAAGGCGGATCGTGGTCAAAACCCGTCAATCTGGGGCCGCAAGTGAACACCGAAAAAGATGAAGCCTTTCCGTTTTTTCATGAAAGCGGTGTACTGTTTTTTGCTTCGGAGGGACATGAAAGCTACGGTGGATTTGATATTTTTATGATTGACCTGAGCACCCGCGAATGGGGACAAGTGACCAATCTGGGAAAGCCTTTTAACTCACCCCAGGATGACTTTGGTTTCATTATCAACTCTCATGGTGTGCGAGGTTACTTTACTTCCAATCGGGAAGGCGGCGCCGGCAAAGATGATATTTATATGTTTGAGGTACCCGATGGGCTACAGGGTCTGGATGTAAAGCCGAAGATCGGAACTTTGGTTACCGTTTTTGATGCTAGTACCAGTCGTTCGTTGGCGGAAGCTTCGGTGCGTGTTTTTGAGCAAACAAGCGAAGGACTGGTAGATAATGAAGTTTTATACACAACGGAATTGGTGCCTTCTCCCGATAATCCTGCCGATCTGAGGTTCAAAAAGGTGCGAAAAAAAGAGGAAGAACTGGATGTGCCCAAACAATTGACCAACCGAATCGGAGAAACATTGTTGCAACTGGAAGAAAACAAAGATTACCTCATCCTGATTTCCAAACCAGGATTTATAGCCCAGGAGATTCAATACAGCACCAGCGGTGACGGCATTCCCCGCCCTATCGAAGTAGCATTACAACCCAACAATTGCCTTGGTTTGAGCGGCACCATCCTCAGCAGCAATAGCCGCAGACCCCTTCCCGGAGTTCGGGTGCGCGTCATCAATGCCTGCAATGGCAAAGAAGAAGTTGTAAATACCAACGTGGATGGCAAGTTTGAATACTGTCTGGAATTGGGCTGCGACTATACTGTCATTAGCGAAAAAGTAGGTTATACTCAGGGCTTTAGTGAAATTTCAACTGTAAAAATCCGCGGCAGCCGCTCGGCAGAAGTGGAAATGATTATGACGCCCACTTCGATTGAAACTTTTGATGAACCCTTGCGCGAAGGATCGGTCATTATTTTGGATATTTACTACGATTTTGATAAATCCGTTATCCGGGTAGGCGACGATCGAGAACTTGAAGCCTTGGCCGCACTTATGAAACAGCATCCAAGCATGGAAATTGAGTTGATCTCGCACACCGATAGTCGTGGCGACGCCGCTTACAATCTGGCGCTCTCGCTCCGACGGGCGGAAACAGCCAAGGAATTTTTGGTGGGTAAAGGCATCGAGTCAAGGCGAATCAAAGCTTTTGGCTATGGCGAGTCTCAGTTGCGCAATCGTTGCGGAGATGGTGTAGAGTGCAGCGAAGAAGAACATCAAATCAATCGCCGGACGGAGGTGTTGGTCATCCGCTTTGATGAGAAGACAGAAAACGACTTCCTGGAAAAGGGAAACAAAAAGAATTAAAACTGTTTTGCACACTGATGATTTTTTACCTAAAAGACGTCTTTAATTTTGCCCGGAAAATGACGCTCCCGCGAGTTTGGAATGCAGCGAAAGTGGTGGCGTCCTATTATCTGTCGAAATGGATGAAGCGCCCGCTACAATGGGGCACACCGATTACAATTTCTTTTGAACCAACGACCGCCTGCAATTTGAGGTGCCCCGAGTGCCCCAGCGGACTGCGTGCCTTCAGCCGGCCGACCGGCAATTTGCGGGAAGATTTTTTTCGGGAAACAATTGATCAGTTGCACAAAGACTTGCTTTACCTGATCTTTTATTTTCAGGGTGAGCCGTACATCAATCCCAAATTTCTCGATATGGTGCAATATGCGCACGAGCGGGGCATTTACACGATTACTTCCACCAACGGACACTTTCTGAGCGAAGAGAACGCCCGCAAAACCATTGAATCCGGTTTAGACAGACTGATCATTTCGGTGGATGGCGCTACCCAGACTACATACCAAAGCTACCGGAAGGAAGGCAAACTCGACGTAGTGCTGCAAGGGGCCCGCAATATGGTAACGTGGAGGAAAAAGCTTGGATCGAGTACGCCACATCTGATTTTTCAATTTTTGGTGGTACGACCCAATGAACACGAAATTCCGGAGATTTACAGGCTGGCCAAAGAGATTGGCATTGACGAGGTAAAACTCAAAACCGCCCAGATTTATGATTATCAACACGGAAACCCCCTCATTCCTACGATTGATCGCTTCTCCCGCTATGCCCAACAACCGGACGGCACTTACCGCCTCAAGAACAAACTGCTCAACCATTGCTGGAAACTCTGGCATTCCTGCGTGATCACCTGGGACGGCGTGGTCGTTCCATGTTGCTTTGACAAGGATGCATTGCACCGATTGGGAGATTTGAAAAAACGGTCATTTCGGGAAATCTGGCAGGGCAAAACATATCAACATTTTCGCACGACCCTGCTGAAAGGTCGCAAAAATATTGACATTTGTACCAATTGCACGGAAGGTTGTAAGGTTTGGACATAAGCTTTTCTCCAAAAGAATATTTTCAAATTGTATATTTTATTATAAAATAATTATCTCCCTGTGCTGCGAGATCAATCATCTTTATCAGTTTTCCACATTTTTCAGAATGATACCAACAATCAATACACAATAATACACGCCTCATTAACAATTTATGTTAATAAATATATGTCATTTTTTTTACTAAGTATTTGCATTTCTGACGAAAAGCCCGGAACTTTGAAATCCGGTTGCTCTCTCTGAAAATAGAATGCCAGAGCCAAATTATATTCCGAACAATCGCAAAAAGCATTAGAATGAAAGCGAAGGCACTCCAGCCATTTCTCATGCTTTTATCGAACCCCAACACCATTCAGTTTCTGCATTGTTAGTATTGATCCCTGTAAAAAGAGAATATCGCGGCGAAAAGGAAGCAACCACTCTAAAATCAAGTTTTTTAATCCGTTTAGTTGATGCAGTCAATAATTATCACCCTTTGATGGTCATCAAAATAATGACCTCAAAGGAAGAAACAGCTATGAAAAGGAGCGTCTATTAATACCATAAATCAAAAAACAGCAGCACAATGTCATCTTTCAAAACCATCATTTCCGGACGGCTGGAATTCGGAAATGCCAAAACCTTCGAAAAAGTTATCAAAATGTACCAGCAGCGGGTAGAAAATTTCTATCGTGCCGCCGAATTGCTCATCAAGGGTGAAGATATTTTTAACGAAGCAGCATACGCGCTTGACATTCCGCGCATCATCGTGCAGGCTACCGAAAAAGGATTGCAAAACACGATTGATCTGCTCGGCTACATTGCTCAGTTTGCCATTGCCGGAGATATTCAGGCATGGATGACGGATAACGGCAAAGTGCTCAAGCACGAAATTATCGAGCCCCATAGCGACAAGGTTGCTGTACAAGCTTACCTTCAGGGGAGGGAACTCATTACAGAAAAAGGCAAAGAAAACGAAGCAAAGGCAGTATTAAGCACAGCCATCGAAAAATATGAGCGCCACGCCTTGGCTTACGAACGGCGCGGCTATGTCAATTTTTTGTTGAAAAACTACAATGACGCACTTTACGATTTCGGCAAGAGTATTGATATCAATCCGAACAATGCTGCGCCCTATTTTGGTAGGGCAATTGTAAAAATGACCCAGAATGACCTGCGTAACGCCATTCCTGATCTGGAAAACGCCATTAAGCGTTCGATCCCGCTGCAGCCTATTTACTGGAAAGCACGCCGGGTAAAGGGTGAATGTCATTTACGCTTGGAAGATTATTCCAACGCGATCGCTGAACTGAAATTTTTTACAGCCCGAGCGTTCAGTCGCAGCGATTCCAATTATAAATGGCGTCAGATCGCCTGGTTTAACTATGGAAAAGCGCTTGCTGCCATAGCGAAGTACGCCGAAGCCATTCAGGCATTTGATCAGGCGTTGAAAATCGAGGATGCAGACAAAGCTGTACCTTCAGCCGAACTGATCCAGCATAGAGAATCTGCCATTCAAAAAGCAGAAGCAAAAGTGGCGGCCTAACGCCATGGAGAAGGGCTGGAACATTGGCTGCTGCTGTCCCAATGTTTCAGTCTTTTGGTGTTTATGCCATTTCTTCCTCGCGGGCTTTCATTTTCTCGGCATTTTCTGCCATTTGCAGTGCTTCCAACAGTTCGTCCAGATTTCCTTCGATAATAGTATCTAAATTGTAGTTTTTGGCATCGCCTTCCAGACGGTGGTCGGTTACGCGGTTCTGCGGGAAGTTGTACGTCCGGATTTTTTCGGAGCGATCGCCGCTTCCTACCAGCGATTTGCGTTTGGCGGCAATTTCTGACATATGCTGTTGTTGCTGGGCTTCATAAATGCGCTGATACAGCTTCTGCAGTGCGATTTCTTTATTCTGATGCTGCGACCGGCCATCCTGACTTTCTGAGACTACCCCCGTGGGAATGTGCGTAATACGAATCGCTGATTCGGTTTTATTGACATGCTGACCACCGGCTCCACTTGAGCGGAAAGTGTCAATTTTAAGATCAGATTTATTGATATTCACGTCTTCCATTTCCAGTTTGGGCATCACCACCACCGTTGCTGCCGAAGTATGCACCCGCCCCTGCGATTCGGTCTTTGGAACCCGTTGCACCCGATGTGCGCCCGACTCAAACTTCAGTTTGCCATAGACATTGTCGCCACGTACTTCCATCACCAGTTTGCTGTAGCCTCCAACTGTACCTTCGGTCACTTCCAGTACTTCCACTTCCCAGCCCTGCTGGTCGAAGTAGCGAGAATACATTCGGTAAAGATCGCCGGCAAAAAGGCTTGCTTCATCGCCACCGGTTCCGGCGCGGATTTCCACCAGCACGTCTTTGGCATCTTCGGGATCTTTGGGCAGTAAGAGCATTTTGATTTGCTCTTCCAGTTGTTCTTTTTGGGGTTCCAGTGTTTCCAGTTCCAGCTCTGCCATTTCGCGCATCTCCGGATCCGGGTCTTTGAGCATTTGTTTGGCGGAAGCCAGATTGCCCAGCACTAATTTGTATGCTTTGGCAACTTCCACAATTTCCTTCAGCTCTTTATATTCGCGGCTTACCTTGCGGTAGCGATCCATATCGGCGAGCACGGCAGGGTCAGCCATTTGTTCTTCGAGGCGGTTGAAACGATCCTGAATCGTATTTAATTTATCTAACATGTAATTTTTTTGAATAAAACGGTAAATATATTGAATAGAAGACGGCAGGGCGTTATAACGGCAACGCTACATAAAAAAATGTTCGGTAGAAAGAAAAAGAGTCATTCCTAAAAATTTAGTACAAAAATAGGTGATTCCATTCGAATGGAAAACAATCCGATCAGAATTAAAGTTTTTGAAATCCAGGTGGAGAAGCGGCACAACTTTTATTTACCCAAAAATACTTTTTCCTGTTTGAGCAAATTCAGCAAATACTCGCCATAACCGCTCTTCAAATATTTGTGTGCGAGTTTTTCCAATTGTGCTGCGTCAATAAAGCCCATTTCGTAGGCGACTTCCTCAATGCAACCGATTTTCAATCCCTGGCGATCTTCGATGACTTCAATGAATTGCCCAGCCTGCATGAGCGACTTGTGAGTGCCAGTGTCGAGCCACGCCACGCCACGCCCCAGCACACCTACCTTAAGTTTGCCCATTGCGAGGTACGTTTTGTTGACGTCGGTGATTTCGTATTCGCCGCGAGCGCTGGGCTGGAGGTTTTTGGCAATGTCAACAACGTGATTATCATAGAAATACAAGCCTGGAACGGCAAAATTCGATTTGGGCTGTTGTGGTTTTTCTTCAATGGAAATCGCATTAAAATTTCGGTCAAATTCTACCACACCGTAGCGCTCCGGATCGGCTACCTGATAAGCGAAAATGACACCTCCTTCGGGGTGAATGCTTGCCTGCAGCAATTCCCGCATACCTGCACCATAGAAAATATTGTCGCCTAGAATCAGTGCTGCCGAGTCGCTGCCTATAAATTCCGCTCCCAGCACAAATGCCTGCGCCAGCCCGTTGGGTTCGTATTGGGGCACATAGGAAAAATTGCATCCCAGTTCTCTACCATCGCTTAATACCTTTTGAAAATTGGGCAGATCATGAGGCGTGGAAATGATCAAAATATCCCGGATACCTGCCGACATCAATGTGGACAACGGATAATAGATCATTGGCTTGTCGTACACCGGCATGAGTTGTTTGCTCACTGCAAGCGTCAACGGATACAGGCGTGTGCCAAGCCCTCCGGCAAGAATGATTCCTTTCATAAAATGAAGATTATTTGTGTTAAGGCGTTGTCATGTTGCGTTTGAGTAGATCGTACAAAAGTAAGGTTTCTTGTTGGTAATGTCGAAAGGTTGACCTTTTTCAAAACTTTAATTTTACGCTCCGTCCAGTTCCAGCGCATTGAGCAGTCGTCTTACCCGCAATACCAACTCGAGCGGTTTGAATGGTTTGGTAATAAAATCTTCGGCACCAGCCTGAAGGGCGCCCCAGAGTTCCTCCTCGTCCTCGATCGGTGAAGCAATAATAACCGGAAGAGCAGGGTGAACCGCTTTGATTTCTTGCAATAGTTTCAGGCTGGCAGCAGCATTGCTTTCGGTATCAACAATCAATAAATCCGGGCGCTCCTGCTGGATGGCTTTTAGCGCCTCTTTACGCTTGGTCTGAATGATTTCCAGCCCATATTTACGCAATCGGAATTCGATAGCAGCCAGCAAAACCGGCTCGGCGTCACATATCAGGATTTTCATTTACAATTCTGTTTGTGTGTAAAATCTTTTTTACAGCTCGGGGATCGGATATCATTTTTTCAAATGCATCGAAAAGCGCGTTGCCCGGCGCAAAATATTTGATCACTTGTTCATTGTCAGGCAAATATATCAAATTGCGAAGCTTTGGTATTAGTCTGTACGAGGTAAAAATACAAAACTGGCAGCCGCTTCTGTCCAAATAAAAATACACAGGTATTCCTGCGGATTTTTATACACCTGGCGGAAGCTATTCACTTTTTCCATTTCGACGAGGCGCTTGGCAACCAATTCTTCCAGCGTTGTAACATGGATAGACCATTTTGGCTCGGATTCGCTATGTGCTACCAGAGGGATGCCCAGTTCCAGATCATAGCGATGCACTACAAAAATCGGATAACGCGAAATATCTTCATCCAGGATCGTATCAGCAGCTTTGCCGAGCAAAGGCATGTATGGTTGCAAATCCTGCTGAAGCTGAAGGTATAGTTGATCTTGATTCATATTGATTTAATACGATGATAATGACTATAAAGTTGAAAACAATCCCCAGAAACCTCCATTTAGCCCAGGAGCATGTATCCCAGCAAAACAAATAGCAGCACTGTCAAGGATTGCAATACTGTTATGAGGGAAAATCCCTTGAGCGTGTCGCTAGTGCTCATACCACTGAATTGTGAAATAACCCAGAAAAAACTGTCGTTTACATGCGAAATCGCCATGCCGCCCGCACCAATCGACGCCGCCAACAAACTCAATTCTATCGGCGTGCCAAAACCGACCGTGGGCGCCAATGCCGCCAAAATAGAAGAGGTGATGACCAATGCCGAAGTGGTGGAGCCTTGTGCCGTTTTGAGCAGCAGGGCAATAGCATAAGCAATAACCAGAAAAAAAATGCCGGATACCTGGCTTCCAGAGAGCCACGCATTGACCAGTTCACTGAGAGGAGTGGCGCGCAACAGATTCCCGAATGCGCCCCCTGCGCCGGTGAGCAACAGGATGGGACCAGCCTGCCAGATGCCTTCCTTGGTCCAGTTGAAAATAGTATTGGCTTCATGATTGGCTTTCCCCAAAGGCAAAGCTAAAAAAGTGCCAATCAGCAATGCTATAACCGGATGCCCGAAAAACGAAGTCCAGAGGATGATTCTACTCTCTGGCACCCATAGTTTAGCCACCGATGCTATGGTGATGAGCACAATCGGTACGAGAATCGGCAGCAGCACTTTCCATGCAGCAGGTGAAGTAACTGGCTCTTCGGCACCTGGATCGGTCACATGGACAGTTTGAATACCACGTCCCAGCCAATTGGCAGCAAAATAGGCAACAATGACACTCGGAACTGACAGTAGCAGCCCCGTAAGTGTGATCATTCCAAGGTAGTCGGTAGCATTGAGATTACCCGCCACTGCGATTGGACCCGGTGTGGGCGGCACCAGCGTATGCGTAGTGTATAAGCCTCCTGCCAACGCCAGCGCCAGCACGGCTTCGGATTTACCGGATTTTTTTGCTAAAGATCGCGCTAATCCTGCCAGAATAATGAACCCCGAGTCGCAAAATACAGGAATGCTCACAATAGCGCCAATGATCGCTATGCCCAACACCGATTGCTGTTTACCCGTAATACTCAAAATCAGATCGGCGATGCGCAGCGCTCCGCCCGAACGGTCGAGAAACACACCGATCACGCTACCCAGTACCACAATTATACCGATACTGCCCATGATTTTGCCAAAGCCGGTTTCCATGTTGGACAACACCTCCATCGGTGGCATCCCTACGACCAAGCCCGTAAGCAATGTGACTACCACCAGCGCTACAAAAGGATGTACTTTCAGCACCGCAGCAGCGAAAACAATCAGCACAACAGCCGCAAAAATGACCAACAACAGGAGCCCACCAGTCAGCATCGGCGGAAGATTTTAGGTGAATCCACAATTTTGTAAAAAGTATGGCAAATTTCCGTTAAGATGACCAAACATCTTTTCGACTTTCAACAAAATTCGCATTTTTACATTCATTCTCTGATACTTTGTCAAAAAAGACGACCATGCGATATAAACCTGTTAATCCAGAATTATTCAAACTAAATCGTGCGCGCTTCGCTCGCAAAATGCAGCCCGATTCGATTGCTATTTTTCATTCCAACGATCGGATGCCTCGCAACGGCGACACTTTTTTCCCCTTTCGGCAAAGTTCTGATTTGTTCTATCTGAGCGGTCTGGATCAGGAAGAAACGGTGTTGGTGCTGTTTCCGGATTGTGTAAAGGAAGGTTTTCAGGAAATCGCATTTATTAAAAGAAGCAACGAATATACCCGATTGTTCGACGGGCATTTGTACAGTAAGGAAGAGGCGAGCGCTGTTTCCGGCATCGCAAAAATTTTCTGGCTGGATGAAATGGAGCATATTCTGCACGAATTAATTTTGCTGGCAAAGCGTATTTACATCAATACCAATGAAAACGATCGTTTCCTGTCGGAAGTGCCTTCGCGCGATGTGCGTTTTGCCAAACAACTAATGGAGCGTTACCCGGTGCACAAATATCACCGCGCCCAGCCTATTCTGAAAAAACTGGCAATGATTAAGTCGCCGTTTGAAATAGAATTGATCCAGGAAGCAATCAACATCACGAGTAAAGCTTTTCAGCGGGTACTGGAATTTGTAAAACCCGGCGTTGCCGAGTATGAGGTAGAGGCGGTAATTACGTATGAGTTGCTGCGCAATCGAGCCAATGGATTCGCTTTCCAGCCAACTGTTGCCAGCGGTGAAAACACCTGCGTGTTGCATTATGCAACCAATAACCACATTTGCCGCAAAGGTGATCTGTTACTACTTGATTTTGGCGCGGAATATGCCAACTACGCTTCGGATATGACGCGCACTATCCCGGTGAGCGGACAGTTTACGCCACGCCAGCGCCAGGTGTACCAATCGGTCCTGCGGGTTTTGAACAATGCTAAAGCGATGCTGGTGCCAGGTATTACGCTCGAAGAATATCATAAGGAAGTGGGCAAGCTTATGGAACATGAATTGCTTGATTTGAAATTACTGGACGAAACGGATATCAAAAACCAGAATCCGGAATACCCGGCGTACAAACGCTATTTTATGCATGGCACTTCGCACCATATCGGCCTGAAGGTGCACGATCTCGCTAATCGCTACGACCCGCTACAGGCGGGAATGGTGTTAAGTTGCGAGCCGGGCATTTATATCCCGCAAGAAAAAATCGGCATTCGCCTTGAAAATGGCATCCTGGTCACTGACCACGAGCCGATAGACTTGATGCGTCATATTCCGGTGGAAGCGGAAGCTATTGAAGAATGGATGAACGCCAGCGTCTTGAGTTGACCGGCGATCATAGCTATTATTTTGTCAAACAGTCAATCACCGTTTTCAGACTAACAAACATAGCTTCGCGGGCTTCTTTCGTCACGATAGGATCTTCTTCATCATCGGCGAGTGCGTCTTCCACAAACGCCAGCAAGTCTTCCTGCGGATGATCCTGGAAAAAAACATCTATGCGCTCATGGAAATGGTTGGCAGTGACGCCTTCCAGCTTTGCCCAATTGGTTTCTTCGGCATCGGCGATGGCTTTTTCGTCCACTTGCAGCTGAGCGCCGTTTACATCACGGTTGGCGGTAAAAATAATCGTTGCCAGCAACAGCATGAATTCTTTCTCATCGGATGTAAACACCTCGAACTCTTCCGAAAAAAGATAGCTCAACAAAATGGGTTGCTCTTTTTCAAAAGCTTCAATAGCTTTTTCGTAGGCGGCTTCTGAATCATCGAAGCGTTCTACAATATTATCCAATACTTCTT
The DNA here is from genome assembly GCA_964596135.1 of uncultured Saprospiraceae bacterium. GTDB lineage: Bacteria > Bacteroidota > Bacteroidia > Chitinophagales > Saprospiraceae > JADJNW01. The sequence goes on from CAZQTF010000004.1 coordinate 42,151, forward strand.
CGGAAACGAATTGCATAAATGTCTTTTGAATGTTTTAAGAAAATAGGTAACGAAGGTACGCGGTTTGTCGTAAAATCCTTGCCCTTTTCACAGCATAAAATTTTGCCGATTACAAATCATAGGTCAGTTCTACCTCATCAGTAGTCGGATGTGACTGGCAAGTGAGCACGTAGCCTTGCGCCACTTCCTCTTCGTCGAGCGCGTAGCAAACGTCCATTTTCACACTGCCTTTGGTTACCTTTGCCATACAGGTAGAGCAAGCGCCCGAAGTACAGGAATATGGTGGATCGTATTTGTTGTCAATCAAGGTATCTAAGATTGTTTTGTTGGACGGAACGTTTATTTCTATTGCGTTGCCGTTCAGCGTCACTTTTACGTGCGCCCCGCTTACGCCCTTCACGCGGTCAGCTTCCGCAGTTGGCGTAGTTGTAAAGCGTTCAGTGTGGATATGTTTATTGTCAATACCCTTATCTTTCAAAGTTTTCTCAATCAAATCAATCATAGCTCCAGGTCCGCAGATGAAGTATTCTGCCTCTTTGGTACGCTGCGGATGCGCCGCCAGAAAGATTTGTACCTGACCGGCATCAATGCGCCCGACCTTGCCCTGCCAACTAATCGTTCCCTTTGAAAAGAAACCTTTGAAGCCCCTGGTTTTCTCGCGATGTGGCTGGCTCAGGATGTGTTCTACAAACAGTTGCCCCGCATAACGTTTTTCGAGCCTGTTCAATTCTTCTTTGAAAAGAATCGAATCTTCATTCCGATTACCATACAATAGACAAACGACACTTTGCGGCTCTTCTTCAAGAATGGTTTTGATAATGGAAAATAAAGGCGTAATGCCACTACCTGCACCAAATAGATAATAAGTTTTCTGAGCCCCTGGGTGCAATTCTGTGAAAAAACGACCATCTGGCGGCATCACTTCAATGGCTTGCCCTGCTTTCACATGGTCATTGATATAATTCGACACCAAGCCGCCTTTCAAGCGTTTGACTGTCACTGCAAGATGATTTTCGATCGGGCTGCTGCACATCGAGTAGGAGCGGCGCTCTTCCTTACCGTTGATCGTGAAGTTTAGCGTAAGATATTGTCCTTGTTTGTAACAATACGTTTCCTGTAAATCAGCCGGCAGATCAAAAACCAGCGTCACGGTATCGTGTGTTTCTGAGCGAACCTCTTTTACTCGTAGCGTATGAAATTGTTTATCCATTTGTAGCTAAAATTTGCTGAAATGTCAATTTTGTCATAACTTGAAACAGTTTTCGCTATATTCGGTTGCAAATTAAAGGAAAAGATATCAGAAGTGAACATTGATATAAGATCGAACCGGTACTAAAATCTGGCGTCGGGCGTTCAGCATTAAAAATATTCCATTTATGCTTCGAGATTTAAAATATCTGATTGCCTACATCGCCCCTTTGGCGGGCTATCTGGGCGTTTATTACGGTGGCATCTGGTCGCCAGGCAGCATCTACGTTGGTTTTGTGCTAATTCCGATTATCGAGCAATTTTTACCAAAATCTGACGAAAACTTTCCTCCGGAAGTAGAAGAGAAAAAAGCAGTGGCGCGCTTTTTTGATGTGCTTTTGTACCTGAACATCCCTATTTTATACGGATTGATTGCGTTTTTCTTCTATCGTGTGTCGCAGGGAGGCTTGTCCACCGGAGAAATCATTGGTATGATCTGCAATGTCGGGTTAGTAATTGGCACCAGCGGGATCAATGTCGGGCACGAACTGGGGCATCGCACCAATACTTTTGAGCAAACCCTCGGAAAAATACTGCTGCTACCGGCGCTGTACATGCACTTTTTCATCGAACACAATCGTGGGCACCACAAAAACGTAGCCACGCCGCTCGACCCTGCTTCGGCGCGCTTGGGTGAGAGCCTTTATACCTTTTGGGTTCGCTCGGTCTTCGGCGGCTATGCCAATGCCTGGAAACTGGAGGCGGAGCGCTTGCACAAATTGGGCAGACCTGTGTTCAGTTGGACAAACGAAATGCTGCGTTTTCAGGTGTTTCAGTTGGGCTATCTGATTAGCGTAGGGCTGGCATGGGATTGGTACATGATCGGCTACACCGTTGCGATTGCCGTTTTTGGCTTCCTGATGTTGGAGTCGGTGAATTATATCGAGCACTACGGTTTGCGCCGCGAGTTGTTGCCCAACGGGCGTTACGAAAACGTCAGCCCTCGCCATTCCTGGAATTCCGACTACGAACTGGGCAGAATTTTTCTTTATGAACTCACACGCCACAGCGATCATCATTACAAAGCTACCCGCAAATATCAGGTGCTGCGCCACTTCGATGAAAGCCCGCAACTACCGCTGGGCTATCCTGCCTCGATCATCGCGTCGCTCGTGCCGCCGGTTTGGTTTAGGGTGATGGATGAGAGAGTGAGAAAAAACGTTAATTTGCAGTAAACAACAAAATTATAACCTGGATTGACAGATAAAATTGAAAGGTAAGGTTCTGGTAAAATCAGCCCACTCACCTTTCAACTGCTGGTAGCCACATTTTAAAACACGATATTATATTTCAGCAGTAGCTGCTGGGTGAGGCTCACCCGCTTGCCAAGTCCGCTGACGCCGTTGGGTGCGTCGTAGTCTGTAATTTGCACCCGTACCTCATCGTCATAGAAAACATTAACCGTTGCGGAAAGCTGGAAACCCTTGAAAATAGTGATTGCCAGTTCATTGGTCCAGTCCACGTCTATATTCTGCGGATTCTCCAGATAATTGGAAAACAAAAGTATTGCCGAGGTAAATGCCAGGCGGTCTTCCATAAATTTATTGGCATAATTGATGCGTAGCAGCGAACCCATTTGCGACAACACATTATCAAACCCAATAATATTACCCTGCGGGTCTTTGTCTACGGGGTTGCCATGCACGCCGGTAGCAGCAATGACATCATTGCCGACGATAATAAACTTACCACCGATAGGGGAGTAGTAGATCGAGAGCTTGTCGGTGGGTTTGTAATCAATACCTGCGGAGATTGTGATCGTTGCCGGAGAAAAGAATTGGGAAAGCAAGGTGCTCGTATCGCTCAATGAATTCGGAAAATTGCCGGGCAGACCAGGGTCGTTGTAAGTTGGCACCAACTGGCTTAGGAAAGACAAGTTGGCGGCATAGAAAAACTTAGACATTTCCGAAATTTTATAACCCACTTTCGAGTTGAGTCGCAGTTCGTCAATCGCTTTCTGGAAAGGAATTTTTTCAATAGCCCCCTGAGCAATCACCCCTGAACCAAGTCGTTGTAGCCCAAATTGCCACGTTGTCAGGTTATCCCAGGCCAAGCGTTCTTTTTTATAATTGGCAAAAAAGTTGGTCGCACCCCCAAGTCCGATTCGGTTTTGTCCTGCGCCTTGGCGCGGATTCAACTGAAAAAGCTGCACGAAATCCAGCCCCAAACCGGCGCCTGTTTCCCAGCCTTGTTTAGGTGCTTCGGCTTCCTGTGCGCGCAGGTTGACGACCACAAAAATTAAAGCAAAAAGCAATAGTAAGTAGTTTTTGTTCATTTTGTTTCGGCTTAGGTTATCGAAAATAATACATGTAGAAATTGGCATCATTTATCCTTCTGATGGTATTTCAGGTGCGCTGCTTTTATAGACTTCAATTTTTTCTGTGGTTAGTTTGCTCAAAGGAATAACGATTTGCCGATCTTCTGTCTGTATGGTGAATGTTGAAGTATCAATTTCTATCACCTCCCCTTTTACACCTTCTATACCAATGACATCCCCAATTTTGACTTTATCTTTATTGTAAAAGGAAGAAAGGATATTGGCAGCCATTTGCCGGGAGGCAAATCCGTACCCAATCGCAAAAGCCAGTACAACCCCTGCCAGGATGATCGAAAGATTATCCTGTATAAATTCGGTATCAATTCCTGCTTGCGATAAGGTAATCATGGCAACGTTTAAAAACAAAAAGTAGAATACGACATTGGCGATGACATTAGCAGCAGGAATACCCAGCGAATTACAGGCAGTGAGCACGATATTTTTAACAAAATCCGCCAGAAAAATGCCGATGACCAGCACGAGAAATGCGGAAAGCAAGCTGGGAATATAGTTTAGCAAATCACCCATAAGCTTAGAAACGGCTTCCATACCAAGCACATCTGTTGCAGCAATGATGAAAATAAACAACAGAATGTAGTACAGTACTCTGGAAAGCAAAATACTGGGAACGATTTTAAACTTGGATTTATAGACGATTTCTATTTGATTCAGTTTTTCAGCCAGTTTGTCAGCGCCTATTGTTTTCAGAAGTTTCTGCACAAATTTGGCAACCAGTTTTGAAACCAGCCATCCGATAAGAAATACGAGCAACGCCCCAAAAAAATTGGGTACAAATGCTGCGAATTTCAGTAACAATTCTTCAACGATTTTCAGTGCATCAATTTTCATTTTAGGTGCTTTTTACTATTCTACAGTTTTAGGTTGTTATCGTCCCAAAATTTCGTCCTCTATCGTGTCACCCGGACTTCGCTTACCATTAGTATAGTTGGGCGCCTGAGACGGTGGCACAGAAGATGCCCGAGGTGGAGTACCTTGCGTGCGCCCGCCCATTACCACAATGAGCAAATCGAAGATCTTGGGCAAGTACATATCTACGACTTGTCCAATAAAACGGAACGCACCGAGCGAATTCTCAATGCCCGAACGTACCTTTTCCTCATGCCTTTCCGCATATATCCGCTCCTCTTCTTCCTGTAGCCTCTTAAAGTTGTTTATTTGCATTTCTTGCCTTAGTTGTGGGTAAAAAGTTCTTCTTTGAGTTTTTGTGCCTTTTCTTTTGCTCGTTTTATCTTCATTTTTACGGCGCTTTCCGACTTATCCAGTATATCGGCTATTTCTTTTACCGACATGTCATCTTGGTATTTCATCAGAAGTATTGCCTTATCGCCTGCCGGCATAGTGTCCAGTACCTTTTTCAATTGTTGCACTTCCATTTCGATCAAAGCTTCATCAGGTATCTCATCCGCCAGATCGGGTGCTTTTTCAATCTCATCATCGGAAAAAATATTATCCTGTTTATGCTTTCGCCTCAAATAGTCAATGCAGAAATTGTAGGTGATAGAGTATATCCAAGTCGAAAACTTTGCTTTTTCTTCAAATCTCGACAAGTTGATAAATATTTTCATAAAAATTTCCTGCGTTGCATCTTCTGCCAATGACTCGTCTTTGAGTATTGTCAAACACTTTCCATAGATTTTAGAGGCGTACCTATTGTACAGCAAATTAAAACACTTCGAAGCCTGTGTTTTGAGGTAATTGCTGATTACCTCATAATCCCTCATGTCTTTATTACAACCAGCTCTCAAGGTTTGTAGGTGTTAATTTTAAATGCAAATTGTGTAAAAAAGTATCTGTCAGGTAAAATTTAACCTGATTTACGATTTTATTTCTTTTGACGCAGTTTTGTACAAAAAGACACATAACAACGTATTGAAATCTTAAAATAAAACGAAAATTTGAAAGATTTTGCTGGCAAGTCCTAAGCGATGTGCAATTCAGAAACGGAAGTGTAATTTTTCCTAAAAATGATAAGCGAAGATATGGTAAAAATCTGGAAAGTGAAAAGATGAAATGACTAGTTTTTTGTGTTATTGCTGACGCTACACATAGAAGAGAAAAAAGATGTAACCGCTGGCAGTTTTTTGCGGGAATTGGATGAAGGGAAAAA
>CAZQTF010000005.1:0-44399 GCA_964596135.1 uncultured Saprospiraceae bacterium
CAACAACAATTTACCTTTTCTTTCAATTACTCTCTTTTTTGTCCTGTACTTAGCAAAACAATATTTTCATCCAAAACAGCGACTTTCCTAGCCGGAAGCGCAACGTGGGAGCTAATGAGCGCACAAAACTGTTGTTAAAATGCCTGCAATTCCACTAATTTTTGGTACTCGCCGGCGCGTTGGAGTAGTTCGCGGTGGCTGCCCCGCTCCATGATGCGTCCATTGCGCATGACGACAATCTCGTCGGCGTGCTGAATAGTGCTCAGGCGGTGAGCAATGATGATCGAAGTGCGATTTTTCATCAATTCCAGCAGGGCTTCCTGCACCAATTTTTCCGACTCAGAGTCGAGGGCGGAGGTGGCTTCATCGAGGATAAGAATCGGTGGATTTTTTAGAATCGCCCTTGCGATGGTCAGGCGTTGGCGTTGCCCACCGGAAAGCTTGCTGCCCCGGTCGCCAATGTTGGTCTGGTAGCCGTGCTCCGTTGCTGTGATAAAATCGTGGGCATTAGCGATTTTCGCCGCGTGAATCACATCGGCTTCGGTGACATTTTCCATACCAAACACGATATTGTTGTAAATAGTATCGTTAAATAAAATTGCTTCCTGTGATACAATGCCCATTATGGAGCGCAAATCATGCAGCTTGTAGCTTTTGATATTTACGCCATCAATAAATATGCCACCCTGTTGTACATCATAAAATCGAGGCAATAAATCTACTAAAGTGGACTTACCGGCGCCCGATGCGCCCACAAGCGCGATCGCTTTGCCTTTGGGAATCAGAAGATTGATGTCTTCCAACACGTTGCCCTCTTCGGGTTTGTAGCCAAAAGTAACGTTGCGGTATTCAATATCGCGGTCAAAAGTCTGAATTGGTAAAGCGTTGGGTACTTCCCGGATGGCGCTCTCAGCGTCCAGTACTTTTTCAACCCTCACCATCGCCGCCACGCCTTTCTGCACATTGTACAACGCACGGGTGAACTGCTTGGCAGGTTGTATCACATTATAAAAAACGTAAATAAATGTAAGAAAGGTCGCTGCCTGCAAATCGCCGTTAAATACCTGCCGCGAGCCATACCACAGCAAAATCGCTACTACGCCGATGCCCATGAATTCCGATAAGGGCGAAGCCAAATCGCGCCGCCACAGCACTTTGGTGAGGATGCGACGATATTCATTATTTTCTTTTTGAAATTTATGCTGCTGGTAAACTTCCGCATTAAAACCCTTGATAATTCTTAATCCGCCGAGCATTTCTTCAATAATGCTGACGATTGTACCCAGCTTTTCCTGTACCTGATGCGAGCTTTTGCGCAGCGTTCGCCCGATGCCGCCGATGATCACCGCTGTAAAAATCATGAGTACAAAAACGAACAACGTCAGCGATGGACTCAAGAAAAGCATGGTGATCAACGAACCCACCACGATGAGCGGCTCCCGGAAAATCGCCTCCAGCACGTTGAGAATGCTCCACTCCACTTCCTGCACATCCGCGGTGATGCGCGACATCAGATCGCCCTTGCGTTCTTCGCTGAAATAACCCAAATGCAGGTGCAACATCTTGTCAAACAATTGCTTACGCAAATCACGAATGATGCCGTTGCGCACCGGCGCCATAAAAAACAGGGACAGGTAATGGAAGAGATTTTTGAAAAAAAACATCAGCACGAGGGCGCCACAGATATACACGAGGGCTTTCTCCTTGCCAAAAATAATGATGATCTGGCTGGTAAAATAATTGATGGAATACTCCACATCTTTGAACCAGGATGCCGGCTTGACAGTGACCAGCTCGGTTTTGCCAAATAAAATATTGATGAAAGGAATCAGCAGCGGCGCACTGATGACGGTAAACAGAGCGGTAAGGATGTTGCTCAGCACATTCAACACCACGTTGGTCTTGTAGTGCTGAATGTAGCTTAAGAGTCGCCAGAAACTTTTCATATCACATTGATCATTTTGATATTTACCATTAACCATTGAGCAGCCATTCTGGTTATTTTTCAAAAAGAAAATCTGGTAAATGGTTAATTATCAATGGTCAATGTGAATCACTCCTCTTTCAGATTGAAGTTATTTAAAAAACCAGTGTGGAAGTTTCCTGCCCGGAAATTCTCATCTTTCATCAATCGTTGATGGAAAGGAATAGTGGTTTTTACACCTTCGACGATGAATTCGTCCAGCGCGCGTTCCATTTTTTTGATGCACTCCTCCCGCGTGCGTGCCCGACAAATCAGCTTGGCAATCATCGAATCGTAGTACGGCGGAATCACGTAGCCCGCATACACGTGTGTATCCACACGCACGCCGTGCCCTTTGGAAGTGTGCAGCGATACAATCTTGCCCGGGCTGGGACGGAAGCCATTGAAAGGATCCTCCGCATTGATGCGGCATTCCATAGCATACACTTCCGGGAAGTAGTTTTGTCCGCTGAGTTTTTCGCCGGCGGCTATTTTGATTTGTTCCTTAATTAGGTCATAATCAATCACTTCTTCCGTCACGGGGTGCTCCACCTGAATGCGGGTGTTCATCTCCATGAAGTAGAAGTTGCGGTACTTGTCCACCAGAAATTCGATGGTGCCTACGCCTTCATAGTTGATTGCTTGTCCGGCTTTGATCGCTGCTTCGCCCATTTTCTGGCGGAGTTCATCCGTCATAAATGGAGAGGGCGATTCTTCGACCAGTTTTTGGTGTCGGCGTTGAATAGAGCAATCCCGCTCGGAAAGGTGAATAACCTTGCCATATTGGTCGCCTACGATCTGGAACTCGATGTGCCGTGGTTCTTCGACAAATTTTTCAATATAAACGCCATCGTTGCCAAAAGCTGCTTTGGCCTCCTGACGCGCCATACTCCAGGCATTTTCGAAGTCTTTCTCTTCCCAGACGATGCGCATCCCTTTGCCACCGCCGCCCGCAGTCGCTTTGATCATCACTGGATAGCCGACATCCTTGGCGACTTTCAGACCGTGCTTGAGGTCTTTGACCAAGCCATCCGAACCAGGCACTACCGGTACGCCGGCTTTGATCATGGTTTCCTTGGCGGTGATTTTGTCACCCATCTTGCGAATCTGGGTTGGCGTCGGACCGATAAATTTGATGCCATATTCTGAGCAAACCTCTGCGAAATCGGCGTTTTCTGCCAAAAAGCCATAGCCTGGGTGCACGGCATCGGCATTGGTGATCTCCACAGCAGCCATGAGGCGCGGAATGCTCAGATAAGATTCTGAAGAAGCCGGCGGACCGATGCACACCGCTTCGTCGGCAAAGCGCACATGCAGGCTCTCACGGTCGGCAGTGGAATACACGGCAACCGTTTTGATACCCATCTCGCGACAGGTACGGATGATTCTTAGTGCAATTTCGCCGCGATTAGCAATTAATATTTTGTTGAACATAAAAACTCCTGATTGAAACCGCAAAATGTGAAATATCCCGAAGGAATGGCTTTGCCATAAAACCGTAAATTGTAAAAGATATAATCCACTTTTAAATTTTACATTTTGAGTTTTTCGGTTTTGCGGTTAAAACTTAAGGTTCTACCAAAAACAATACCTGATCGTATTCTACCGGTTGCGCATCTTCTACCATGACTTTTACAATCGTGCCGGTCACATCCGATTCGATTTCATTAAAAAGCTTCATAGCTTCTACGATACATACTACGTTGCCCGCTTCGATCCGGTCTCCTACCTTTACATAAGCCGGTTTATCGGGCGATGGAGAACGATAGAACGTACCCACAATCGGAGACTTGATTTCCAGGTATTTTTTATCTGCCTTTGGAGCCGCCTCTGTTTTTTTCATTTCCGGCTCCGGCTTGGGTGCAGCAGCAACAGGCGCTGGTGCGGCTTCCTGCGACAAAGTTGGCATGGATACCACAGCGGGCGGTGCGGCTATGGGCTGAACCAATTGTCGGTGAGTCCCATAATATTTGGTGCGAATAGAAACCTCGAATTCGCCATCTTTCATTTTGAACTCCGCGAGATCCGATTTTCCGACAAGTTTGATAAGTTCCTGAATTTCCTTGAACGTCATATCTTATTGTTTTACGCGCTCCATATAAGCGCCGGTGCTGGTATCAATTTTGATAAAATCGCCTTCGTTGATAAATAAGGGCACTTTTACCTCAGCGCCGGTTTCCACAGTCGCAGGTTTGAAGGTATTGGTCGCTGTGTCACCTTTTAGCCCAGGCTCGGTATAAGTCACTTGCAAAATAATGTGCTGCGGCATTTCTACCGTCAGCGGAATTTCTTTTTCAGCATGGAACAGGATTTCCACTTCAATGCCTTCTTTGAGCAGTTCCGGTCGCTCAATCATATCTCCATCAATCGTCACCTGATCAAAAGTCTCTTGATTCATGAAGTTATATCCGGAATCGTCTGCATAGAGAAATTGGAATTTACGCCGCTCCACCCGAACAACATCCAATTTGTGACCCGAAGGGAAGGTGTTGTCAATCACACGCCCATCCATCACGTTTTTGAGTTTGGTACGCACGAAAGCAGCGCCTTTACCAGGTTTTACATGCTGGAATTCAACTACTGCATATATGCCGTTATTGAATTCAATACACAAGCCTTTTCGAATATCGGAAGTATCTGCCATTATTTGGTCAAGTTTATGAGTTCAAAAAAATCGTGCTGCAAAGATAATGATATTGTTTTATGGTTTCATTGTCTATTGGTCCCATTGTATGTTGATAATGAAACTATAAACCCTTAAAACAATGGCACCGTGAAACCAGTTTTCAATACGCCCATTTCAGGTACGTAGCGCCCCAGGTAAAGCCTCCGCCAAATGCCGTGAGCATAATATTATCGCCTTTTTTAAACTGATTTTCCCACTCCCACATGCAGAGCGGCAGCGTGCCCGCCGTGGTATTGCCATATTTATGAATGTTGATGGTCACCTTTTCCAGTGGGAAGTCCAACATGCTTGCCACCGATTCGATAATGCGAATATTCGCCTGATGCGGAATCAGCCAGTCGAGCGTGTCATTGGTTAAGCCATTGCGTTCCATTACTTTTGAAACGACATCTGCCATGCCGGAAACCGCTGCTTTGAACACCGGCTTTCCATTTTGAAAAACAAAATGCTCACGGTTGGTCACTGTTTCTATGGATGCCGGCCGTGCCGAGCCGCCCGCTTTTTGGTGCAGATGGGCGCGCCCCGAGCCATCGCTTTTGTGCAGCGAATCAATAATACCCAGCCCTTCGGTGTTAGGCTCAAGCAGAACTGCGCCGCCGCCATCGCCGAAGATCACGCAGGTCGTACGATCGGTATAGTCAATGATTGAAGACATTTTGTCGGCTCCGATTACGATCACTTTTTTGTAAGTACCTGATTCTATGAATTTTACACCGGTGGTAAGCGCATACAGAAAACCTGAGCAAGCCGCATTGATATCAAAGCCGAAAGCATTTTTCATGCCCACCGCATCAGACACCGTATTGGCAGTATCCGGGAAAACGGTATCCGGTGTAACCGTTGCACAGATCACCAATTCGATATCCATCGGATCCGTGTTGGTTTTTTCCAGCAAACCCTTGACCGCTTCGATGCCCAGCACAGAGGTACCCTTTCCTTCCCCTTTCAATATACGGCGCTCCTTGATGCCAGTGCGAGTGGTGATCCATTCATCGTTGGTATCCACTATCGTTTCCAGTTCTTTATTGGTAAGCACATAATCGGGTACATATCCCTGAACTCCCGTAATTGCTGCTAAGATTTTCGACATTTCAACTTTACGTTTTAAAAATCGGACGCGAAGGTATAAAAAACCTTCTATACTTCCGACATTTTCAAAAACTTCGGAAGCGTTGGATCATGATTATCAGGCATTTCCTTCGGCGGTTTCTTTAGCCGGGTGAGAAATCAGCCACAAGCCGATAAAGGTCAACAAGCCATTAATCGCCAAGATTAAAAACCCAAACTTAAAGCCGGCAAACAACTCCACCGAATACCGGTCGAGAAAAAAAGAAATGACCGGTGCCGCCAAACAAATTGGGATGACCAGCTTGTCATTGATCCTGCGTTTGGTCACAATGCCAAACGTGAAAAGCCCCAGCAATGGACCGTATGTGTAGCCCGCCGCCACAAAGAGTTGACTGATCACAGCTTCGTCACTGATAATATTAAAAATGATAATCATCACTAACAACAACATTGTCATACCAATATGCACATAGAATCGTTTGCTCAATTGTTTTTCTTCCGAATCGCCATTTTTTTCAAAATCGAGAAAATCCACACAGAAAGAAGTGGTTAAAGCCGTGAGCGCCGAGTCAGAACTGGCATACGTCGCAGCAATCAAGCCCAATACAAACACAATACCCATGATTGGCGGCAGGTGCCGGAAGGCAATGGTCGGATACAGATAATCGGTCTTCTCCGGAATGGCGATGCCAATATTGGAAGCATAAATATACAGCAAGGCGCCCAGTGTCAGGAACAGCAAATTCACCACCAGCAGGGTCACGCTAAAGGTGAACATATTCTTCTGCGCATCGCGTATGTTCCGGCAACTCAGGTTTTTCTGCATCATGTCCTGATCCATACCCGTCATGGTGATGGTGATCAAGGCGCCACTGATAAATTGCTTGAAAAAATTATTGGGATCACTCCAGCCGCCTTGGAAAAAGAACATTTGCGAATAATCGCTTTTTTGCACCATCACCATCATATCGCCGAAGCCCATGCCAAGGGTTTGCCCGATGGCAATAATGGTGATAATCAGCGCAAGCAGGAAACACGTCGTCTGGAAAGTGTCTGTCCAGATCACGGTGTGAATGCCGCCGCGCACAGTATAAAGCCAGATCAGCGTCAGTGCAATGACCGCCGTCAGCCAGAAGGGAATGCCAAAGTAGCCGGTTACAAATTCCTGTAGTACAATGATCGCGAGGTACAAACGAAACGCCGACCCGACACTGCGCGACAGAAGAAAATAAGCCGCTCCGGTTTTGTATGAATTGTAACCAAACCGCTGTTCCAGATAACCATAAATGGAAGTGAGATTCAGGCGGTAATAAATAGGCATGAGCACCAGTGCGATGACCGCGTACCCCAGCATATAGCCGAAAACCACCTGCATGTAGGAAAAATCCTTGTTCAGCCCGTCGCCGCCCACTACGCCCGGAATGGAAATAAACGTCACGCCCGAAATCGAAGTTCCGATCATAGCATAAGCTACCAGTGGCCACGGGGTGCGTTTTCCTGCAAGGAAGAAATTCTTGTTGCTTGCATCTTTTCCAGTAAAATAGGAAATGACAAACAGCGCTATAAAATAAACGCTAATGACGGTCAGCAGGATACCCGGTGTGAGTTGCTCAATCATGGTTGGTGTGCTCCCTCTTTTAAATTTGTTGATTTTTTACTGCTTGAAATTACTTAAAATGCAATGTTTAAAGGTATTTCCAAGACAATCTAAAAATCCGCAATTCTAATTAGAAAAAACAAAGATAGCAAAAACCCTATTTGCAGTAAGGTTGTCCTCAAAACGGGGAAAAATTCGTTGAAAGCAACTTCTTACAAATATTGAAAATATTGCTATTTTGGGGGTATTTGAAAAATTTAATTTGATGAAAAATCTATCTGTTTTAATCGTCCTACTGGCAATTTCATTTGCCTGCCAACCATCCAAACCAAACGATGCTGCCCCAAAACAAACTTTGCCGGAAAAACCAGTAAATGAAGATGAGCTGATCATGCGCCTTTCAGGTGATCTGGTCGCCGAGCCACGCACCAGATGGGAACAAGAACGCAATGACATCATTAACTATGCCCTTGACCACCTTCTCGACATAAAGGCGACCCATTCCGGGCTGTACTATCTCATCAATCAACCCGGAACGGGCGATTCCATCCGCTGGGCAGACAAAGTGCGGGTACATTATCGCGGCTATTTTTTCAACGGACAGGAATTTGACTCTTCCTACAAACGCAACAAACCCATCGAATTCTACGTAGGCAATATGATTGACGGCTGGAATGAAGGCTTGCAAATGCTGAAGCCCGGCAGCAAGGCAATCTTCATCGTGCCTTCGCACCTCGGCTACGGCGAAAAAGGACTGGATGACGGTAAAGGGAATAAACTCGTTCCGCCGAATACCGTGCTGATATTCGAATTGGAAGTATTGGCAAAATTATAACATCATTCTGAACCACCAAATTCTCTCAGGGTACGCATGATATCAGGGCAGGCTTTTTGCATGGCGTCTTCCAAACCTGCCTGCCGCTCTGCCAGATCGCCATATTTTTCGGTGATGCGGTCGGTACAATCCTGGCTTTGGGTAGCTAAGCGCTCCAATTCCTCCATTGCCTCAATCATAGCGTTTTCATCCGCGTTGGTTGTCTGATTCTTCCATTTTATGATACATTTCAATCATAGGTTCCAGGCAGGAACAAAGCTCTCTGGCAATCGTCTTATCCGTTGGGCTTGATTTGCAGGCAACCATTCCCAGCATGGAAATACCTAATAGACGGGGCGCTATTTTCATAAAGCTGTTTTGAAGTAAAAGAATGATGCTAAAAGTAACGGTAAAAACGGAAACGACATGCATCCGGCAATTTCATTTTTGCAATAAAAATGGCAGAAGGAGCAATGGATCGGGGCAAACAGACAAAAAATACGGGGCATCCGCCTGGGTTGCTACCCCCGGAAAGTCACCTTGGCGCCCTTCCATGTCAAATATAATCTGGAAATGCAGATGCGGCACCCAGCCGCCGTTTTCGTTGCGCGCGCCCAGCGTTGCAAATTGCGTTCCTTTGGAGATAGCCTTCCCTTTTTCCAAAGGCTTCAGGGATACCAGCGACAAGTGCCCGTAAAGTGTATAGAATATGGAATCGTTCAATTCATGTTCCAGGATGATCGTTGCGCCGTAGTCCAACACCTGATCGTTGTAGCGAAAACTATGCACATGGGCATCGAGAGGCGCATATACCGGCGTGCCCGCCGGCGTCCAAAGATCGAGCCCCAGATGAATACAGCGCGCCGGTTTCGCGCCATCGTTGAACAGCGGGCTTTGGGCATAGAAAATACGGTGCTCTCCGTAACCGCCATAGCCAACCCGTGGTGCACCACCCCGTTGCAAAACAGCCTGCACGTAGGCGTCCAGCCCCTCGTATGTGGTTACGTCGGTTGTACGAAAATCAGGATTGTGAATACTTAGGTCAAGTGGGCAATATGCTTCCGGCAGCCACGCCTGCCCCAGTACAGGGTAAGGACTTGCATGTAAAAAAGCTTCCGGCGAAAGTGTCGTATTTTTCATTTTCACAACAATCAGCTTTATTCATTAATAACTATTCAAAATAAAGTCGAAAAATATTCAATTTTCACGGATCAAAGTCCTTTTTGTAAAATTTTCAAATAGAAGCGTAGTTTGTTTTTAAAAATTGCATTTCTTCTACTTAAGATTCATTTAAATTATAAAAAATATAATTTTTTAAAAAAATAATTAAAAAATTTGCACAAAAAAGCCCGTTTCTTTATCTTTGTATCGAAAGATTTCTAAAAGTAGAAATATAACCATCAAAACATTGTGAGGTGATGAAACTTTAGGCAGCCATGCCCTCTCGTCTCGGGGGTAGGGAATCCGAAATAAAGACAGAATATAGCCGGTACGCCCTAAAACGGCCGACAGGGGTTGACCACCAAAACTTGTTCTGCTCCTAATCTCCCTGTGAAGGTTCGAATCCTTCCCTCACAGCAAAACCCCTTGAATACTTCACAATCAAGGGCTTTTTTGTTCCGCTTTATGCTATTGGCTCAATAGGATGTAGTGAGAGATTTAGCGACGAAAATAGACTTATTCGTCGCTATTTTTTTTAACCTGCAATGGTGACGCTTTGCCATCCCGATCTTGCTTCCGAAGGTTTCCGTGGGCGCTTGATTTTGTATTTATTTTCAAAGAATTTCTCGACGAGCTTTTTACATCGCTGAAGCGAATTGCCGCAGGAAGCGTACGTCATTTTCGAAGAAATAGCGGATGTCGCCGATGTCGTACAAGCGCAGTGCCTGCCGCTCAATGCCCATTCCGAAGGCAAAGCCGGAGTATTTCTTGCTGTCAATACCGCACATTTCAAGCACGGTGGGGTCCACCATGCCACAGCCCATGATTTCCAGCCAGCCTGTACCCTTGGAAAGACGATAGTTGCGTTCATTATCTATGCCGATCCATACGTCCATTTCGGCGCTGGGTTCAGTGAACGGGAAGAACGACGGACGCAGGCGAATCTTTGGCGCGCCAAACATTTCCTGGGCGAAGTAGAGCAGAGTTTGCTTCATATCGGCGAAGGAAACGCCTTCGTCAATGTACAAACCTTCCACCTGGTGGAATTGACAGTGCGAGCGGGCGGACACCGTTTCGTTGCGATACACGCGCCCGGGCGCAATGATGCGAATGGGCGGTTTTTGGCTGGTCATCACGCGCGCCTGCACCGGCGAAGTATGCGTTCGCAGCAGCATTTCAGTAGAATGGAGCAGGTAGAAAGTATCCTGCATATCGCGGGCCGGGTGGTCTTCCGGCGTATTCATGGCGGTAAAATTGTGCCAGTCGTCTTCGATTTCCGGGCCATCGGCTACCACGAAACCAATACGCTCAAAAATACTCACAATGCGGTTCATAGTAATTGCGATCGGATGGCGGGAGCCTAATTCCAGGGGCTCGCCAGGGACAGTCAGATCGAGATTTTGAGCATCACTTTCTTCGGCGGCCGCTTCCAACTCGGCTTTCAGGGCATTGAATTTTTCTTCCGCAGCGGTCATCACGCGGTTGATCAGTTGCCCAAAGTCGCGTTTCTGCTCGCTGGGAATGTTGCGGATTTCGCCGGTGAGGGGTTTGATCACGTTTTTGGTACCCAAAAAGCGAATGCGAAATTTTTCTACCTCTTCCGCGGTTTGCGGGTGGGTATCTTCAATCTCTTCCAGAAATGCGTTTAGCTGGTCGAATGCGTTCATATTCAATGGTTTCAATGTTTTATTGTTTCTTTGGCTGGAAGCTTTCAAGCTGCAAAAGTAACGATTTTTTAAAACAACCCCTGCAGGAAGCAAAAGAGTTTCAGGATGTCACAAATAATTGCTATTGTCATAATATTCTCTTCTTGGTCGGCTGAATTGCACGCGATAATATAATCCGGCAAGCAGTCCAAAAGCAAAACCGCCGATGTGTGCCCACCAGGCGACACCTTCGCTCTGGGCAGTTTCGATCTGTAGTGCCGCCGTGCCGCTCATCCATTGCTGCCAAATCCAAAAACCCAGGAACAGAAATGCCGGTATTCGGAAGGTGAAAATAAAAAATAACATTTTGACTCGCGAAGCCGGAAACATTACTAAGTAAGCCCCCATCACCGCCGAGATAGCGCCACTAGCGCCAACAGTCGGTACTTCGCTACCCATATTGAAGTAAATATGCGCGGCATGCGCTGCCAGCCCACCAAGGAGATAGAATACCAAAAACCGGACATTGCCGATGGTAGCTTCGATGTTATCGGCAAAGACCCAAAGGAACAACATATTGCCAATGAGGTGCATCCAGCCGCCGTGCAAAAACATACTGGAAAACAGCGTGTACAAATCCTGCCCCCGCAGTGTCTCCGCCGGGATGGAGCCATAATCGTAAATAAAAGCGTTCAGTTGCCCTGGAGGCATATTCACCTGCATCACAAAAACTGCCACGTTCAGGGCAAGCAGCCCATAGCTAAAAATCGGGAAGTGCCCCCCGCGCACCTGATCGTCTCCAATTGGAAAAAGCATAGGTTCGTTTTTCTATTCTAACAACAAAATGAAGATAAACATTTACTTGAATTCCAAACTTTCGATCAATGTGTCATTATCAGGGTTTAAAAGTGCGTAAAAAGAATGACATTCTTATTAAATTGAGTTTTGTAAAAAGGTTAATTTTGAGTTATACAGGCAAAATAAAACATACAAATTCCGATATTTGCATCACTACACAAACTTACCATAAACGAAGCCAACGCCCTGTTCCCATCAAAAACCGTAGTTCATATGAAAAAATTTGTACTTAGCCTGGGGATTATCGTTCTAATATTTGCAAAAGCGGTTGCCCAGATGCCGAACGGTAAATTCGGAAACGAGTGGATTCGCTACGATCAGCCATATTTCAAAATCCTGGTGGCGCAGGATGGCATGTACCGCATTTCTTTCCAGACATTGGCAACGCGGGGCGTAGATGTGAACGCTTTGTCGCGGGTGCAGTTGTATTGCTGGGGCGAGCAGGTGCCATTGTACATTGGCGACGACTACATTGAGTTTTTTGGTCGGAAAAACCGTAGTGAGCTTGATCGCTTCCTGTATCCGGGCGGCGAAGCCGATATGCTCAATCCTGAATACAGCCTGATTACCGATACCTCCGCTTACTTTTTGACGATTGCAGCCAATGACGATGTTCCCGCAAAGCGATTTACCGCCGCTGAAAACGATCTGACTAACCTCCCTTTGCGCGAACCCTGGTTTTGGTGGGAGGAGCAAAGAATTTATACCAATGGCGTGGTGCAACGGGCGTCCGGCGACTTGAGCGAATCGGCTTTTGATCAGGGCGAAGGTTACGCGGTTTCTTTTGATTTAAATAAACCCTTTGATACCAGATTATATCCGGCTCACAGAGCCGATGCTGCCCTCAACAACCGCCTTGATATTCGGCTGGCAGGTATCGGTGCCAATCCGCATGCCATGACCGTGAGTGCGAACGGACAGGTCTTAAAAACCGATGAGTTTGGTGGACATTTGATGAGGAATTATGCGTTGGAATTGTCTGACTCTAACCCGGCTGATACCGTTCGCCTGCGCATCGAGGATACTCGCGGACGGTTCGCCGTAGCTTCGGTGCAGTTGAAATATCCTCGGTATTTCAACTTTGACAATAAAAATTCTTTTCTGTTCAAAATAGCAGCTTCGGCAGAAGCCAAATATCTGGAAATAGAAAATTTTAATGCTGGCAACGCGGCGCCGGTTTTGTACGATCTTACCAATCAACTGCGATTAGTGACCGTGGTAGAAGGCGGTAAAGTAAAGTTCAAATTGCCACCTTCTGAAAATGAAAGAGAATTGATACTGATCAATAACCAGTTGGGCATTACAAACGTCAACGTTCCTGCGCCGTTCACCTTTGTTGATTTTTCGGATGCCAATGTCGAATATATCATTATTACCAGCAAACAATTGCGCGATGCCGGCTCCGGCGTACAGGAATACGCCGATTATCGTGCTTCGGCGGCGGGCGGCAATTACCGAACAATCGTTGTAAATGTAGAAGACTTATACGATCAGTTTTCCTATGGTATTCATCGGCATCCGCTGGCAATTCGCAATTTTGGACATTTTGCGGTAAAAAACTGGGAGAATCCGCGTTACGTTTTTCTGCTTGGAAAAGGGCAAGCCTATCCTTCGATCCGAAGCAAAAATGCACTGGATATCAGAGTGAACGCGGGCGTGGCACATGTGCCCACATTCGGGGCACCGGGTTCCGATAATCTGCTAATGGCAAGCATTGAAACGCAAACGCCGGTCATTCCGACCGGGCGGCTGGCAGCAACAACGGATGAGGAAATCCGCATGTATCTGGAAAAAGTGCGCGATTATGAAAACCCGCTTTCCAATGACGATGTCAACCGCGCCTGGCGCAAACAGGTGCTGCACATGGGCGGCGGCGGCGACGTTGGCGAGCAAACCCAGATACGGAATTACCTGAACCAGATGAAATCCATGCTCGAGGGTAACGATTTTGGCGCTTCCGTCACCTCCTTCTTCAAAACCAGCACCGATCCTATTCAACAGACCCAGACGACATCCCTGCTGGAACGCATTAATAAAGGGGTCTCTATTATTACCTACTTCGGGCATTCCAGCCCTACCGGCTTTGATTTTACGCTCGATGATCCTGCAAATTATGATAATATTGGGCGCTACATGACCATTTTTTCGTTGGGGTGCCAAACGGGAGACTATTTTTTATTTAACGCCAGCAACAGAACGGAAAAGAGTGTAACGGAGCAATTTGTTTTTCAGGAAAATCGTGGCGCTATTGCTTTTCTGGGCTCCTCCGAGCGAGGCAGTATTTTTCCACTTTACACGTTCCAGCGATCATTTTACGATTTGTTGGGCGGTAATTTATATGGTCAAGGTGTTGGTAATATTGTACAGTCTGTTATTCAGAGGCTTGACAATGCCAGTTATAGCAGTATCTCCTACCGGGCACTGCTGCAGCAATTTGCATTACACGGCGACCCCGCGCTGGTGATTCTGCCTTATGGGCAACCCGACTACCTGATCGAACAGGGAAGCGTACAATTTTTTCCGAATGTGATCAACGCACAACAGGATAGTTTTACCCTGCAATTTAATGTGCTCAATATTGGTCGCGCTGTTCAGGATAGCCTGACCATCGAAATTTCAAGGGCGTTTCCGGATGGGATTGAATACATAGCCGCCGAAATCCGCGTTCCCGCGCCACGCTTCCGGCAGGAGGTGTCACTTAATCTTCCTTTATTTGGCGAGCGAAGTACTGGTTTTAATAAAATATTTATCCGCTTGAATGCCGATGAAAAAATTGAGGAACTGCCTATTCCGGAAGCTAAAACCAATAATGAACTGCGGGATGCCATCAGTGGCAGGGGCGCTGATTTTTATGTTTTTTCGAACACAGTAGAACCGGTTTATCCACCGGCATTTTCGATCGTGAATAAAGTGCCTTTGCAATTGGCTGCTTCTACTTCCAATAGTACCGCGCCTTTTCAGAAATTCCTGATCGAAATTGATACAACGGCAAATTTCAACAGCCCTTTCAAACGTCGGCAAGCACTGGAACAATCGGGCGGGCTAATTCAATGGCAGCCAGAAATTACCTGGAACGACAGCACGGTGTACTACTGGCGCATCAGCCCGGACAGTACGGAGCAATTCGGCTACCTTTGGAACAGCAGTTCTTTTGTTTACATCAAAGATAGCCCTTCCGGCTGGAGCCAATCGCACTTGTTTCAATTTGCTCAGAACCAACTCATCAACATGCAACTGCCCGAAACAACCCGACGCTGGAAGTTTATTGACAACGTGAAAGAAGTGAAAATTGGTAATACTACTTATACAGGGAGCTTTCTGCCCTATGCCGAGATTGATGGTTCCGTTTATATTTATCAGGCGTATAGCAATCGCATCAATGGTGGTTTATACATTTATGTCCTGGACGGCGCTACCGGGGAATCCTGGGGCAACGGTCCTCCGGGCAAGTTCGGCAGCCAGATCGAATGGGGAACGACAGCTTTCCCGTTCAATACACAAATTCCTGAGAAAAGGGCTGCGGCGGTTCGCTTTTTGCAAGATACCATTCCCTCGGGCAATTATGTTGTCATGTTCACGCTTCAACGGGGCTCAGCTACTTACGAACCGGAAGAGTGGGCAGCCGATACAGATAACCTGGGCACTAATCTTTTTGAGGTGCTTGAAAAACAAGGCGCTACGCGTATACGCGAAACCGCAACTACCGGCGCACGTCCTTATATTTTTATTTATAAAAAAGATGACCCCTCTTTTCAACCGATAGAAATATTGGCGGATAGCATCAATCAAATTATCGAAGGCACCTATCAGATTTATGGTAATTGGTTTACCGGGGCCGTCCGTTCAGGCATTATCGGAAACGCCCGTAATTGGTCGCGCCTGCAGTGGGATGTCGTGCCCAATGATACATACGACAAATTTGGCGTGGATGTTTATGGCATCAAAAGCGACTCTTCGTCGGTGCTGCTTCTTGAAAACGTTGCCGACCTCGATGTAGATATTTCTGAGATCAGCGCGACCGAATTTCCGATGCTCCGCTTAAATTTTAGGGCAGAAGATGCACAAAATCGCACTGCTCCTCAACTTCAATATTGGCGCGTGTTATACGAAGGTTTGCCGGATGCGGCTTTGGCGCCTAATTTGTTTTTTCAGATGAGCCAGGATACCCTCCAGCAAGGTGAGGTGCTACGACTGAGCATTGCAGTTGCCAACCCCAGCAATTACGATCTGGATAGTCTGCTAATGAAATTTACCCTGCTAAAAGATGGTGTCACGATCCGCCAGGAAAGCCTTCGTTTGAAACCAATCCTTAATCAGGACACGTTGGTCGTTGCATGGGCGTTGGATACCCGACCGTTGAGCGGGGCTTACCGCATGGTGGTGGAAGCAAACCCCGACAACGATCAGCCAGAACAATATCGGTTTAACAACTCCGGCATTTTTGAGTTTTTTGTAGAAAAAGATCGCCGTAATCCTTTACTGGATGTCACTTTCGATGGTATCCGCATTATGGATGGCGATCTGGTTTCAGCCAAACCGCAGATTATCATTGCTTTGCAGGACGATAACCGCTATTTGCCATTGGATGCTCCCGGTCTCTTCAGCCTCTTTCTGGAAAGCCCCAATCCTGACGACCCGCTCAATCCAATCCAAACGCCTGTCAGTCTCGAATCTGAGGAAATTCAATTTTATCCGGCTCAGACGGGTGACAAAAAGAACAAGGCAACGCTCGAATGGACACCAGAGTTCACAGCGTCAGGAAGTTATGCACTGCGGATTCAGGCAAGAGATGCCACTGGCAATGCAGCCGGCAATGTGGATCTCAAAATTCGGTTTGAAGTGATCACAGAAACGCTGATTTCCAATATTTTGAATTATCCGAATCCATTTTCCTCATCCACCCGCTTCGTTTATACGCTCACCGGCTCGGAAGCGCCGGCTTATTTTACCATCCAGATCATGACCGTTTCCGGCAGGATCGTGCGCGAACTTACTCAGGATGATCTTGGTCCGCTCAGGATAGGCACGCACCAAACGGAATTTGCCTGGGATGGCACCGACCAGTATGGCGATCGCCTCGCCAATGGGGTGTATCTGTATCGCCTGATCGCGAAAGATCGCAATGGTAATGATATTGGTAAATATGATAATGGTACAAGTGTTTTCTTTAAAAACAACTTTGGAAAATTGGTGATATTAAGGTAGTGTATTATAGAAAATTAACATTATAAATGAAACAAAATGATCAACCTTCCAACTGGCTTGGCAATAGCGCGCTGGCAATATCCTTATTCATTTTTGTTGGATTATTATTCATTCGGGTTAATTTAATTTTTACCTACTCCCTCGACCTGGAAGGCGTGGAGCAGGACGAAATTTACACCATTCAAAGAGTTTTGGCGGGCTTTCCAGTGTACGAAGACCCTGAACAACCACCATTCAGTATTACTCAAAAAACGCCGCTATATCATTATCTCTGCCTGACAGTAGGCAAGATATTCCAGGTTTCCCCTGACCAGCCCCGCGAAGTTTACCTGCTCAATCGCTGGACGTCACTTATTTTAAGCTTGTGTACGCTTATAGTCGGTTATTTCATACAGCGCCGGCTTTTCAGTACAAGTATTAAAGTCGCCATTACCATCTGCGCCCTGATGTTTATTTGTTATGAACCTCATATGTACGATCGCCCCGATAGTCTGTATAGCTTCCTTTTTTTGATTACAATTGCGCTGCTGTGGCATTATACAAATCCAATTTCTGAAGCAAAAAAATCATGGATATTAATCCTTACGGCAATAATGTGCGCTATTGTTATGTTTTCCAAACAAAGCGGCATCATACTTCCAGCATTATGTGGCGGGTTTATTCTGTTTTTTGAAAGAAATATCCGACGTGTTTTGCTTTTCGGAGGCGTATTTATTGCTGGTTTAGGCATCATGTTTCTGCTTACTATTGCACTCCCCGGTATGGATACCGCAGTTTTTACAGCCAATGTATTCAAAGGCGTACAAAATGGCATAGACCTCACCTGGGCATGGGAATTTATCTACAACCGCAGTTATAAAAAATTTTCACTTTTTTTTATTATTGGCTTTTTAATTATTATTGACTGGTTTTTCATTACAAAAACCCAGGATGATCTTCGCCGAATTACTGCCTTCTCTATGCTCGGAACGTTTTTGTTTGCTAACCTGACCGGTTTAAAATCTGGCTCCACGCCAAGCTATTTTACAGAATTTGTTAATTTGACGCTGATTGCAATGCCCGTTTATTACCGAGACATCACAGGTTTAATGAATAAAGAAGTAATAAAAAGATTCAAGGTTATTATATTCTTGGGCTTGCTATTTTTAATACCGGTTCAAACATCCAACAAAAATCTGATTGCGCCTTTTAAATTAGCGGATCCGCTTTGGTTTGCAAACTGCGCCGAAGTAAAAAATTATGCACAGCAAAATCTGGCATTGGGTAAAAATGAATGGATTTATACCGATGATGAATTGCTCAAGTTGTATTTATTCAGAAATATTCTACTTCCGCAGGACGATATTTACATGACATCGCCTTTTAGTTATAAAAATTTTTGGAATTCTTTTAAAAATGGGAGGGTAAAGTATATCATATCTTCCAATACGCCAGAAAATATTTTTGCCATGGAAGCAAATTTATCTGGTTATCAAGCAATTGATTCAGTTGGCAATTATTTTATTTATCAACGCCGCTAAGATACTTTTCGAAGGAGGAGGTAACCGTCCAAATAAAATTTTGCAGCCCAGTTAGGAAAGCGAAAGCCTTGATATTCGCCCCAAAAGGGCGCTGATCCTGGAATAGCGCCACAAAGTCCGGCTACCGGAAATGTCCATTGCTTCGGTGCCACCTGACTGAAAACAGCCCTTGCGGTATCAAGATATATTTGCTTGTCAGTTATTTGATAAGTTCTGGCAAACAGTAGGCTGAGTTGTGCATCGCCAGTCACACATTGAAATGCGTAATCACCCTGCCAATTCTCATCATATTTTCCGGCAAATCTGCCTTTTTTTTGAAAAACATCAATAATTTTATTAATAATGTTAATAGTTTGACTTAATGTATATTTGTTATTCAGCAAAAAACTGCTTTCCAATAATCCGCGCAGCGTGTAGGCAATCGTGTGGGTAAAAGCAGCTTTTCCGGGAGCAAACGACCAGTTTTCAACGGAAAACCGAAAGGTGATTTTGTTGACATGATAATCTAATGCTTGTTGCATTTTGTTGATAACCTCTTCACGCTGAAGCACTTGATTGGCTTTCAAAACTGCCCAGATTACACGTGTGTAATAGGCGGGTACGTAGCCGGGCACATAGGCAAATTGCGGCCAACTACCATCTGTTGCGAGGTGATTCAACAACCAACTCACCGCTTTAGCAAGCGCTGTCCGATATTTTTCATTCTTTGTTTGGTGCCAGGCGGCGGTAAGCCCGAATAAAATTTGCCCAGTATCAAAAATAATAGGCTGTCCATCAACACCTGCCCCGCCGGGAAAAGCGCCATCAGCCCTTTGAATGCTGCACAGCCAGTTCGCACAGGAAATAGCCAGATGTCTCCATTTATCTTCTTTTAAATATTCGGCGTAATCAAATAATGTTTCTATAATATAGCCGGTGGTTTCGGGATAAGGTGCTGACCAGCCCCGCCACAGATGAAAATAAGCCGCAGAGCCTCCTCCGCCAGCGAGAATGCTCTTTTCCAGCCAGTTCAGCGTCCGTTGTATCCGTTTTTCAAAAACGGGCTGCTCCAAAAAATCAGATTTATCTATCATGTCAGAAATAACCTCGATTAATTATGATGCTTGCAATTTGTAGCCATTTACTTCCGGTTTTGGAAATAACATAGCAAGGGCGCCGTACCCCACCAAAACTGCGGATCATACGCTCCATTTCAGGAATAATGCTGCCGCAAAAATCAATGTATTTTACCTGAGCTGACAATAGCTGAATCGCCTCCCAGAAAAGCAACTGAATAGCGTGACTGTCTTTGCGTTTTGGATTGATTCCCCAAAACAGGAAATATGCTGTTTCAGCGTCCCAACAGGTGTATAGCGCAGCGTGGTGCGCACCGTCATTTTTATCATAGGCAAATAAAATTTTGCGCTGCCCCCTTGCTGATAACGCCTCGTCCAGTTGCTGAAGCTGTCCGATATCAAACGAGGGTTTTAGCTGACGGCGCGTCAGGGATTGAAGATAAAGCTGATAAAAATCGGTCGCTTTCCCGTCCGTTTTTGCGTTGACTAAATACTTTGCCCGCCGGATATTGGTGCGCACGCTCGATTTGAAGGAGTCAAATACCCTTTGCAAATCCGTCAAATCCTCCAGCCGATAGGTATAAGTGGTCGTTTGGCGAAAGCCTGCCCACAGGAAAGGCAGCCAGTTGTCGAGCTCCGGATAATATTGTTGATGAAACAGCGCGACCTTAGGCAACTGCGCGACCAGCCCGGTAAGCACGCGTTGCCGGAAAGCCTCATGGGCATAGGGCTTCATCTGCTGCTGATTGTCGAAATTAAAAACTACGCCGGAATAATCCGTCAAGGGCGGCATTTTGATCAGCGTAAGCCCCATTTTTTTTGAAAAATGATACGGCAGCGCTCCGGTGAGGTTGCCCCCAGCATCGAAGGAGAGCGCCACATCCCACTGGTTCTTGCCGCAGACGCAATCGAGCCACCAGGGCTGTACGTGCAATGGCACTTCATGTTTTTCACAAAATTCGATATATTTACTTTTTCGATCCATTACACGTATGTTGTTGCGCCAAACTTTTTTCGCGGGTATTCGCTGGACCAGCCTGGCATCATTTACCAATTTTGCCCTTGGCGTCATTCAGGTAGCGGTTTTGGCTCGTTTTCTGAGTAAATCCGATTTTGCCTGGGTCGCTATTGCCGGTGTGTTCGTCAATACCGGATTACAGTTACAAAGCGCCGGCATCAACGCAGCCATTGTTCAAAAGCAGGAAAACGCACGCGAGGTTTTGTCTTCGCTCTTTTGGTTGAATCTGGGCATCGGCGTGCTGCTTTTTTTGATCATGTTAATATTAGCGCCAATACTTGTTGCAATTTACAAGATTCCTGAATTATTACATATTACTATTATTTACAGTGCCATTCTACTTGTGCATG
Organism: uncultured Saprospiraceae bacterium; assembly: GCA_964596135.1. Taxonomy (GTDB): domain Bacteria; phylum Bacteroidota; class Bacteroidia; order Chitinophagales; family Saprospiraceae; genus JADJNW01. The sequence continues at coordinate 20,942 of CAZQTF010000005.1, forward strand.
CATTGAACGTACAATATAAAGCCCTTTTTCAGAAAAATCTCTTTTTCAGTGCTTTATCCATCGGCGATCTTATCGGGGGCATCGTTGGATTTACGGTCGCCTGCTGGAGCGCTGTGCAAGGTTTGGGCGCCTATGCTTTGGTATTTGGGTATTTAGGACGGGCACTTGCTGAAACGATATTTGTAATGATGGCAGGCAGACAATTGTTTGCGCCACGATTCTTTTTTGATTTTCAGCTAATTAAATCATATCTGGTCTTCAGCGGGTTTCATTGGTCGGAGCGGATCGTTGTTCAGATCGGTGGACAGCTCGATGTTTTATTAATCGGAAAATTACTAGGTAGTGAAGCGTTAGGTATATACGATATTTTTAAACGAATTTTGATTAGACCATTTAATTTAATAAATGATGTGTTGGAAAAAATTACATTTCCGGTGATGTCACAACTGCAAAAAAACGTCCATCGCCAGCGACAATTGTTTTTTCAATTGCTGATACATTTGAATACGCTCAACTTGCCTATTCTTATCGGACTGACCATTATTGCCCGTCCGCTTCTCGGATGGTATCTCGGTGCAGATTGGACGGAACAAGTGCTGATCTTTCGGTTGCTGTGCGGATTTTGCCTGTTTCATTATCTACTGAATCCGGTTGATACGCTCTTACTGGCGCAGGGGCAGATTCAAAAATGGTTTTTTGCCAATTTATTGTTATTGCCGTTGCAAGGGCTGTTTATAGCTATAGGGAGCCAGTGGGGACTCACAGGTGCAGTAGCAGGAAATGTAATAATTTACGCATGCTTTACCTGGCTTTCCTATCAAAAACTAATATTACCAAGTTTGCAAAGCAGCCTGTATGAATTGTTCAAACAAACAAGCGCACCTGTTTTTATTGCATTCGTTTCGGCATGCCTGGCTTTGCCGATTATTTTTGTGATACTAAATACAGGCATGATTCTGGCTTTGCTTATTTTTGCGATTGCATACAGCTTTTTGACATTTCGTTATAATTATTCCTTTTTTTATGTAATTGTTCAATTGCTAAAACGCTAAACATGATACTCGTTCTTGTCAATTGGCTGTTTATTTTCGCAACGCTTGCCGCGCTGGGGCTGATCTTTTCTTTTTTTCTTGAAAAATTTCGTATCGTAAAGCCAACCTTGCTTAGCATTGACAAAGCTGTTTTATTCGGATTAGTAGTATTGACCACTATTTGCAATATCATTTCTTTGTTTTCACCAATTAATTATGTTATCAATGTGCTGTTTTCTGTGATCATCATAACTGGATTGCTTTCTGTACGAAGTGATGCTGCAAAAAAAGTAAATGACTGGAAAAACAACATAATGCAATGGCACTGGCTGACTAAATTAGCCTGGCTGTTAGTTATTTTTATTGCATTGATCAAAACAACCGGACCGTCGCTCGTAGATGACGAGGGAGGCTATCATCTGCCGCTCATTCGCTGGATCGAGCATTTTCGAGTGGTGCCAGGCATTGCCAATATTGAGGATCGCCTGGGTTTCAATCCGGGAATTTACATGACCAATGCCTATTTTAATATGACCTGGCTTTTTCGTGGCGGGCTATATGAATTGAATAGTTTTTTATTTATTATATTTTCATTGTCTTTTTTGAATGGATTTGATCGGCTTGTAAAAAATAATTTTCAGTTTATTTTCTCTGGCATCATTCAAACCAGCGCTTTATTTTTCCTGTTCAGAGCATATCTGACCACGATGGATGCTGACTTTATTTATATGTATAGCAGTATTTACCTATTGATTATCTTCCTGCAGAAAATCGAGTCAGATTCCCTGAGGGATAACGATATTGATGCGCTTTTATTTGTAATGTTATTTGCTTTTGTTGTTACAAATAAATTTATTATTGGATTGCTATCGCCTTTACTTTTCTGGTTGGGCTTTATTTGGATGAAAGACAAAACAATATCATTCGTAATCATCTTGCTATCAGCCGGATGCTGGATTATTGGAAGCTGGATGATCCGCAATTATTTTATTTCTGGATATTTAGTTTATCCACTCTTTTTTTGGGATTTATTTAAACCTGATTGGAAAGTACCGCGTACAGTAGCCGAAGGGCAATATCATTATGTATTGGAATACGCGAAAATGGAAATTACTCAGCCATTTAATGAATATGTCAATCATGAATATCCCTGGAGTGTCTGGTTTCCTATTTGGTTTGATCGAATTTGGAGCGAACTGCTTGGCAAAGTAATCATCATAGGTACTCCGTTTAGCATTTTATTCAGTAGTTATTTACTATTTTTTTTGAAAAAACAATGGAGGCAAGATTATCGCGATTATTTGCGGCTATTGATTATTTTAATACTTATCACCATGATGTGGTTCTTCCGTGCTCCGGCGATTCGTTTTGCCTGGGGTTGGTTGTTAATATTATTACCACTGCCGTTTTTATTAGTTTTAAAGAAATGGTTATTACAATATTCAGTTTCTTTTAAAATTGCATTGATAGCCATGCTGCTGGGGGGGCTTATCAGAAGTAGTGTCGCTTCTATCATAGAATTTCCTAATGTAACGAAACATATCATTTATCCTGTAGCAGTTGACGAAGGGCAGATTTATCGAAACTTGCAATGGAATGGAATTCATATAAAAGTAGCCGAGGATAACTTCTGTCGGGGATTGGAACCGCCGTGTGTACCAAGATATTATCATCCGGGGTTGATGCCGAGAGGCAATCGCGTGGAAGATGGTTTCAAAATTACACTCAAAAGCGAGGATTAATGCGCATTCTCATTATTCACACACAATATCATCCTGTGATTAATCCCAATGTTTTTCGTTGGGGAGCGATAGCTGCGTACTGGGCAAGCCAGGGGCATGATGTACACGTGCTGTGCTCCCGGCGACACGGATGGGCTGATGATACAGTGCTAAATGGCGTACAGGTACACCGGGCCGGGCATGCGTCGTTGCTGGATGCGCTCTTGGGTATGCTGGGCACCCAAAACAGACGTGGCGAGGCAGGTGGAGTCGGTGTCGCCCCAAAAAGTAATTTCCGGCCATGGCTCGAAAAGGTGGTAAACCTCACCTGGCGAAGCATTTATTGGCCCGATGGGAGTTGCATCTGGTATTTTTCAGGGAGAAAGCGTGCACTCGAGCTTCAGAGAAAATATCATTTCGAGGCCATTATTAGCGTCACACCGCCTTACACCCCTCACCTGATTGCTGCTGCGATCAAGCGACGGTTTCCGAAGGTGCGCTGGCTCATGGACATTGAAGATCCATTTGCTTTTGCGGAAGCAGTGTTCATCAACAATCGCTTTTTGTACCGACAATATAATTATCACCGGGAGGAGCAATTGCTCGCGCAAGCCGACGCGGCAAGTGTAACGGTAGCAACTGCCCGCCAAAAATACATACAGAATTTCCCAAATGTGAGAGCCAAACTGTCGGTGATACCGCCTTTGTTTTCGCTGCCAGACACTACGGAAGTATTTCCGTTGGAAAAAGCAAAAATTCACCTTGGCTACTTTGGGGCGTTTTATCATCCCATTCGCACACCGGATGCTTTGCTTCGGCTATTTTATCAATTGTACCGGGAACAGCCCGATTTTGCTGGTCAACTTGTGCTTCATGTTTTCGGAGAAATCCCGCCCGTGTTTCGGGCAGTGTTTGCTCGGTATCAATCTTTGCTGCCCAATCTTCGTTTGCATGGATTGGTTCCACGCGAGAAAATAGCCGCCGCGATCCGCGCGATGGATTTTCTGGTGAACGTAGGCAACACAACGGATTATCATTTGCCCAGCAAATGTGTAGATTATCTGATGAGTGGCAAGCCGATTATCAACTTGTCTTATGTTGCCAACGATCCATTTGTCCAGTTTATGGAACATTATCCATTGATGTTGAATCTCGTCCTGACGCAGGGTTGGAATCAGGAGATAATCGGGCAACTTTATTATTTCATTTTGGAAAATCGGGGAAGGACGGTTACACCAATACTTTTGACAGAAATGATCGAACCTTACACTTTAGAAAAAATTGCTAATCAATATTTTAGCTTATTGCAAGCCACTGCTGAATAAAAGGTAGGATGCCGAATTGATCCAGCACTTGATCCCACTGCAAATCAGAAACATCGGGGGTTTTAAAATCAAAATCCGCAATCATTTCCGGGTAAAAATTGCTCCAGTCGCTTTTGATTTTGAAAAAGCGCCCGCCCCTCACCTGCTCGAATTGATTGACCCAGTCGTAATCAGTTGTAACAATTTTCAGATCTAAAGCACAGTATTCCAACAGCTTATAAGAAGGCTGGAGAAAAAAAGGATATATTGCCGGCAGATAATTCAACCCATATTTTGCCTGCCGGGCATAGGCTGAAACCTCCGTGTAAGCTACTTTGCTGGTAAAATGGATATTTTCGGCGTCCATCAATTGCTTTTGCAATCGCTCCGCTGGCGCTCCGACAATCAAAAGCTTTTGATTGCCAAATCTTTTCATAAAAAAATGAATCAATATATCTATCCGGCGATTCTTGTCCGTTGCGCCGATGTACACAAAATCGTAATATTTTTCGGCTGGTCGGGATTGAAAAAAATGTTCGCCGATGCCGGGCGCGCGGATCAAAGAAGGGACATGGTCGGTAAAGCCAAATGCCTCCCGAATAGAAGAATTAAGAAAGATCCTCAGATCCGGCTGGACGTTCAGCTTTTTTTTTAGAAAATTCTTACCCTTGGCGAAAGGCGGAACCGATAAGGAAGCGTATTCATGAATCTTCAGGCGCCCCGGCGCTTTGGGCAAGTGGTCCATGCCCATAAAATGCCATTCTATATCATAATCTTGTAATGATTGTGCTGATACATGATAGAACACATTGGCTTCAAACCCATGTTTGCTGAAATAAGTTTGATATACCAGAACCTCAGGCAGGAATGCTTTCTCAGGGTGAATGATTGCTATTTTAGGCGTTTTCATTGTATTAGTTCAGCGTTCCGGCGGCGCTGCTCAAATGATTGGACGAAATGACTGCAGGCATTGGTACGGTGGGCAGCGCTTCGGTGGGCAGCGCTTCCGGCTGGTCGGGCTTAATGTTGTCGCCCATGGCATCATACACCACACTTAGAATACGCGAGCGAATGCCCAGGCGGTTGATTTTGTAATTGTCTTTGGAAGGATAGGTACGATTGGCAAGAAAAACATACACGATGTTGTTCACCGGATCCACCCAGGTGCAGGTGCCCGTGAAACCAATGTGACCAAAAGTGCGCCCGGACGCTTGTTCCGGCATGCCCCGCTTCATATTCGGATTGGTTTTGAACAGGTCAAAGCCAATGCCGGTGCGGGTACTCATCGGTTCGCGGCGAGTAAAAATGCGCACGGTGCTAGAGTCTATAAATTGCTGGTTGCCATATTGCCCATGCTGGAGCAGCATTTGCATCAAAACTGCCAGATCATTGGCATTGGAAAACAAGCCGGCATGCCCGCTCACGCCGCCCAGCATAGCGGCGCCCATATCGTGAACGTAGCCGTGCACACGCTGATTTCGGAAATAACGATCCTCTTCGGTCGGAACAATTCGGCTGAGCGGAAACCGCTTCGCAGGATTGTAGGTCGGAGTGGCTAATCCCAGTGGTTCATAAAATTCCTCCTGCATGTACTGGTCAATCGGTTTGCCGGATACTTGCCGTATCACCTTGCTTAGTAGATAAAACCCGAGATCGCTGTAGCGATAATTATTGTTGGTATGCAATCTCGAATCGTAAATCTGCTTCCACATGGTTTCTACAAAATCCTTGCGCATGAATAGCTTCTCCGTGACCTGTACGCTATATCGGCTGTCCTTTGCTTTTCGATAATACTTGCTCGATGGAATATATTTCCGGCGGGATTTCACCACTGTTTGCTGGTAGAATGGTATCCAACTGATCAATCCTGCACGATGTGTCATCACATCGCGGATGGAGAGATTGGCTTTGTTGGTGCCTCGAAGTTCGGGCAGGTAGAATCCCAGATTTTTATCAATATCCACTTTACCTTCATCATACAATTTCATGATTGCCAGTGTGGTAGCTGCGATTTTTGTCACTGAAGCCAGGTCGTATAAATCGCTGACTTGTACCGGCTCGCGCCCGGAGTAGGTGTGCGTACCGAAGGCTTTTTCGTACACAATCTGTCCGTCTTTCGCCACCAGCACTACACAGCCTGGCGTCGCTTTCGCTGTAATGGCTTCATTTGCAATATGGTCAATTTGGGCTAAAGTTTCAGGATTCAAACCCACTTCTTCGGGATTAGCGTAGCCGAGGCGCGTTGCCTTTTCAATTTGAATACCCGTTCCGTAAGGGCTTTTCGCAGAAGCCGTAACCGGCAGCTTGCCTTTGATCGGAATACCACCAAACAAAGCCTGTGCCGCTGCTTCCTGCGCCATTGGATCCTCTTCGTAGGCTTCTAGTATCCAGCTGACGTAGTCGAAGTCTTTCAGGCTGTAGGGGGGGCCAAATACGACCAGCACTACCTTTGTTTCTTTACTGAGGTTACCGATAAGATCGTGTGCGCTTTGGGTAAGCCCGTAGTTCTTGCTGGCAAACGCGCTCATGTCGTGCAGGCTGACAATCACTATATCCTTATCTTTAAGCTGATTGAATAAGCCCGGCGCTACCTCTTTCCCGGTGTTGAAATGCTCCACATTGGCGTAGGAATCCACTCGTTGCTGGAAAGGTGTTTTTGATTCGGCGCCGATAGCCAGCGAAGCCATTTTGATATTTAATTTGCCGAAAGGCAGCAGGTTTTCCTCATTGCGCACGAGGGTGATCGCATTTTCATATAGTTTGCGTTTTAGCGCCAGTGCGTGTTTGTTGTTCAGGTCTTCGCGGATGCTGTCCACCGGAATCGGTTCGTACTTGGTCAACCCCAGGCGGTACTTGGTGCGGAGCATATTTTTGATACTGACTTCCACTTGTTTTGGCGAAATACGCCCGTCGGCTATGTAGGCTTTAATTTCACGCAAAGCGGCTTCAATGTCTTCTGGTAGCACGAGCACGTCGTTGCCTGCCATGAGCGCTTCTGCTTCCACCTGCCCGCTGCGGAAGTGCTTGGTCACGCCTTTCATTTCCAAGGCATCGGTGAACACTAAGCCTTGAAAGTCAAGTTCTTGTTTCATTAAATTCGTCACGGTATTGCGCGAAAGCGTCGTCGGACGATTCGGTCGGGGATCAAGCGCTGGTACGTGCAGATGAGCCACCATTACGCTGCCTACGCCTTTTTCAAAAAGCACGCGGAAGGGCATCAGTTCGATGCTGTCCAAGCGTTCCCTACTGTGATTGATCACAGGCAAATCGAGGTGTGAATCCACGTCGGTGTCACCGTGCCCGGGAAAATGCTTGGCACAGGCAAGCACGCCATTGTCCTGCATTCCTTTCATGTATTCAAAGCCCTTCGCGGCAACGTTTTCGCGGTTTTCGCCGAAAGAGCGGGTATTGATAACCGGATTTTTGGCATTGTTATTGACATCCACCACCGGCGCAAAGTTGACCGTCACACCAGTGCGCTTCAGTTGATTGGCGATTTCCACGCCCATGTCGTAGATGAGCTTGTTGTCTTGAATGGCTCCCAGCGTCAGTTGTTTCGGAAAACTAATCGTGCTTTCTTTCATGCGCATTCCTAAGCCCCATTCTCCGTCAATGGCTACCATCAGCGGAATCTTGCTCAACGCCTGGTAGCGGTTGACCAACTCCAACTGTTTTTCGGGAGTACCCTGAAAAAAACACATACTCCCGACGTGATATTTCTGGATCAGGTTTTCTACTTTGGCAATGTGATCGCTGCCAAGGTCAGAATGTGCGCGGATCATGAACAATTGTCCCAGCCGCTCGTCTTCGCTTAGGGTGTTGTACAGTGAGTCCACCCATTTATTTTCTGCTTTGCTGCCATTCGCCACCGGGCGGTCCTGCGGAATGCATTTCTGCGTGCTAAGCATCAGCACGAAGCCGAAAACGGGATACAGCAGCTTGCTGCTGCCGCTGAAAACCGAGGCTGTGGTCGTCTTGATCATGTTGTTTTTCAATTTACTTGCGATATTAGACAACAAATTCCGGATTTTAACGCTGGATTGAGAAACATAAAATTCAGGAATGCCCGAGCCAAGATCAAAATCACTAATCTCCAGTATCTAATTTCCCTGACTTCGTTGAATAATGCCCGGTTCTAACTGCACCGCTTTCTGAATATATTCGTTCCCCTTAGCAGCGTCGCCGGCGTTGAGATACGCGTTGCCGAGATTGAACCAGACGTCGGCATCATTCGGATTAAGCGCTACGGCTTGGGTGAAAAACTCGATGGCTTTCGCCAAATTACCGGAATTGCCATAAGCAGCCCCTAATCCCTGGATGATCCCGAAATCATTCGGGCGGAGCTGCCGCGCATTTTCAAGATAGCCGATGGCTTTCTGCCAGTCGCCCACTTGTTGGGCATAGTATCGCCCCGCTTCGAAGTACCCGTTTGCCAACTCTGCTGCTCCTTTTTCAGGGTCGTATTGCATTGCCTTTTGGCTGTAAGCAATCGCCTGGTCGTACTGCCCCATCAAGCGATAACAAATGCCGAGATACAAATATGGATTGGCGTAAAATGGGTGAATTTTGATCGCCTCTTGCAGATGTCCTGCTGCTTCGCGCAACATTTGCAGTTGCTGCTGTTCATCCTTTACCTCCACCGATCTCGTCACCAATTCGCTACCCAATGCATTACGCAGCTTGGCGCTGTTGGGCGATGAATGAATGTCCGTTTGAAAAAGGGTGAAATTGTCTTTCCAGGCTGGGTTTCTGGTGATGGTTTTAGCGCTGAAAAGCAACGCTACCATTAATAACACACCAAGTACCGGATACAATTGCTCAAAACTCGTTATTTTTTTCTTAAAAGTCAAGCGGAAAGCTAAAGCTGCAATGGCAATACAAAAACCAACCGAAGGCATAAAGAGCAGGCGTTCTGCCATGTTGGTGCCCACCGGAAAAACAATGTTGGACACGATCGAAAGGGTCAGCAAATAGAACCAGACGCCGTAAACAATCGGATCCTTGCGGCGCAAGCCCAGCAAAGCATACACACTCAACCCGATATAAACGAGCAAACTCAGCAGCGCCTGCCAGTTGCCGAAGGTCATCATGCCAATCTGGCGTGGGTAGTAGTCATGCGTGAGCGGATGCGGAAAAAACAGCAGCAGCAGATATTTGCCCAGGGTAAAAAATACTGTTGCCAGGCGTTCGGCGGTAGAAAATGGCACAAACCCGTTGCCCTGCAATTTTAGAAAAGGATTGTTCATTAGCTCCGTCGGCGGATCACCTACGCCCAACCCGATGACTGAAGTACGCAGCACCAGAAACAGCGCCGCGGCGATTACGAAAGGCAGCGTTTGAAAAGCAATTTGCCCGACTTTTGCTTTGGTAAAAAACCAGTAGGTCAGTGGCGCAACGACCACAAAGGTGATCGCATTTTCTTTGGACAGTAACGCCAGGAAAAAAATCACACCGCCGAGGATATTCAGCCAGTTTTTCTTGGACGCGTAACCCCGCACTGAACAATACAGCGCTGCCAGGCTGCCCAGCAAAGCTACGATTTCGTCTCTGCCTTTGATGTTGGCAACCGCCTCGGTGTGAATTGGATGAGTAATAAACAACAGACTCGCCGCGAGAGCAATAAAATAAGCCTTGATCGCATCTTTTTGGGGTGGAAACAACTGCAGCAACAGCCCATACAGCATCAAACCCGAAAATCCGTAAAGCAACGCATTGACTAAATGCCCAACGAATGGATTTTGCCCAAAGATTTGATATTCAATCGCAAACAGCACCAGTGTCAGAGGGCGGTAGCGCCCCCCGGCAACGAGATTTGCCTTAGCCGGGTCTTTGAAATAGCCATAAAAAGTATCGTATTGTAAAATGCCCGGAATGCCTTTGATGCCCTCGGTTGTGAACATATTCTGCGTAATCACGATGGCGTCGTCCTGGGCATAGTTGTGCGAAAAAGTATTGACGTACAACAAAAAACCCATTGCAAAAATAATCCATGCGTGCAGGCGCACATTGGTGAACCAGGCCGGCGCACTGATCGAAGACAGAGCAGTAGTTGCTTTTGCTGGAGGGGCATTCGTCGTTCTAGCCTTAGATTGTTTTTTTGCCATAGGTTGATTTGAATAAAATACGAATTGTAGGCCGCTTCACGCTATTCCAAAAGCCAAAATATTGATTTTCTGTTTTTGGAAAAATTTTTTTCTGTCTCTTAACCACAAAAAGATGCCAGCTTCCGCAAATTTTTATGAAAACAAACGGCATTGAGCTTGTCTAACTGGATGAAAATTTTGAACTATTGCGTCTGATCGCAATTATGTTTGTTACATTTTCTAAATTTGTTTTTAATAAAAATCACTTCGTTCACTAATCTGAATTAAAAAAATGAAGTATCGCTCCCTATTGCTCAAAATGGCACTACTGGTAATGACTGCCGGGCTACTACATGCCCAGGAATCGCTCGTAATGCCGGTCACCCGTACCTTTGCCCTCAAAAATGTAAATATCATAACCAAGCCAGGGCAAATGATCGAACAGGGTACCGTAATCATCAAAGACGGGCTAATCCTGGCAGCGGGTCAGGAGGTGAAAATTCCGGTAGATGCCCAGTTTATTGACGCCGACTCGATGTATGTTTATGCCGGTTTTATTGATGGCTTGTCCAGCACTGGCGTGCCCGTCCCCGACAATGCTCAACAGCAGCAGCAAGGGCAACGAGGAGGGCAGCAAAGAATTGACCGAGGCAATCCCAGCAACGAACTCGCAGGTATCCAACCTGAACGCTCGGTAAAAGAAGTCCTCAAAGCCGACGACAAATCCATCGAAGAGATGCGCAAAGCAGGTTTTACCGCAGCGCATGTGGTACCTCGTGGCAATATGCTGCCTGGTTCCGGTGCGATTGTGCTACTCAGCGGAAAATCCACCAATGACATGATTTTGCGCGATCAAACGTCTTTATTCAGCCAACTGGCTGGCGCAGGGCGGGTGTATCCTTCTACGGTGATTGCTGTCATGTCGAAGTACCGTGAATTATATAAGCGCGCCGAGCAAGCCAAAGCGCACGAAGCCATGTACGCCAAAAACCCAGCAGGTATGACGCGTCCCAATTATGATGCCTCCTTGCAAGCTTTCTATCCCGTGATTGACAAAAAAATGCCGGTATTCTTTGCTGCCGATGACCTCAAGTCAGTCTATCGCATTTTTGCGCTGCAGGAAGACCTGAAATTCCCACTTGTACTTGCAAACGTAAAACATGGCTGGGAAGTAACCGACATGATCAAGTCGAAAAATGTGCCGGTTTTTCTTTCTCTGAGCTTGCCCAAAGAAAAGCAAAATGATAAATCGAATGCAGACCAAAAAGAAGGCGCAAAAAAAGCCGAAGAACAAAAGCCCAAAACGCTTACCGAAATGGAGATGGAAAAACTCGAGCAGCGACGCGCCGAGGAAATGAAAAAGTATGTAACGCAAGCCGGTGCTTTTGAAAAAGCAGGTATCGAATTTGGTTTTTCGGCAATGAATGCAAAAGCTGGCGATGTGCAGGCAAATCTCCGTCAAATGATTGAAAATGGCTTGAGCGAACAAGCAGCACTGGCAGCATTGACAACGGTTCCGGCTAAATTGCTCGGACTTTCCAACATCATGGGTACGGTAGAAAAAGGCAAAATCGCCAATCTCGTAGTGACTGATAAACCTTATTTCGCAGAAAAATCAAACATTCGCTACGTTTTTGTGGATGGCAAGCTTTACGAATATGAAGCGACTGGCAAAAAAGCAACCGACACAAATGCTCCGGTCAGACCCGCTGGAAAATGGACTTACTCCGTTCAGGTAGAAGGGCAGATTTCTCAAGGATCAATGGAAATTAAGCAGGATGGAAGCAGCTTTTCGGGTACTATCTCCAACCCCATGACCGGGGATGTTGGAGCCATGAATAATGTACAATTAAAAGGTAATCAATTGACTTTTACGGTTAATTTCAGCGTAGATGGCAGCTTTATCACGGTAGACTTCGACCTGACCATCGAAGGCGATACCATCGAAGGTACGGCAAATGCCGGCTCGAATGGCTCTTTTCCCGTAGAAGGAACGAGAGTGCCCAATTAAATCCGACTGTTTAGCTACAAACTGTAATCAACTGAATTCAAAACATTTAAACATGAAAAATTATATATTAATTATAATTTCGTTGCTTGGTCTTCAGATTGGCTTTACCCAGCCTAAAACCGGCAGCATGCTCATCAAAAATGGCACAGTGCTCACTATTACCAAAGGAACACTGGAAAATAGCGACGTGCTGATCGAAAATGGCAAAATAACGCGCATTGGCAAAAACATCGCCGCTCCCAAAGGCGTGGAGGTTGTGGATGCTACGGGACTGTACGTCATGCCCGGTATTATTGATGCCCACTCGCATATCGCAATTGACGCAGTTAATGAAGCTACCAATCCTGTGACCTCCGAAGTATGGGTCGGCGATGCGCTCGATCCTTACGATATTTCCATCTATCGCGCGCTGGCGGGCGGCTGTACCTCTTCCCATGCGATGCACGGCTCTGCCAATGCCATCGGAGGCGAATGCGAAACCATCAAACATCGCTGGGGAACGACCAATCCAAATGATCTGCGCATGGCGGGCGCACCGCGCACCATCAAATTTGCGCTGGGTGAAAACCCCATGCGTGTGCACGGCGAAGGCAGCGGCAAGGTGCCGGCAACCCGCATGGGCGTGGAATTTGTAATTCGCCAGGCTTTTTCCGAAGCGAAAGATTATAGCGCTGCGTGGGACAAATATGCCCAGGAAAAGGCTTCCAATCCAAATGCATTACAACCGCAATACAACCGCCGTTTGGAAACACTGGCAGCCATTCTGAAAGGCGACATCATCGTGCATTGCCATTCCTACCGCGCTGATGAAATCTATATGCTAACCAATGTCTTCAGGGATTTTGGAATCAAAAAACTCTGCTTTCAGCACGTAAACGAAGGCTTCAAAGTAGCGCCGGAACTGGCGGCTTTTGGGGCGGGCGCATCGGTATTCGCCGACTGGTGGGCGTACAAATTTGAAGTGTACTATTCAACCGCTTACAACGCTGCAATCCTGGTGCGAAATGGTGTGGTCACTTCCATCAATTCCGACTCCGGCGACTTCATTCGTCATCTGTATCATCAAGCAGCAAAAACCCAGCGTTTTGGCGACCTGACCGACGATGAGGCTTTGGCGCTCATCACCATCAATCCGGCGAAACAACTTGGCATCGAAGATCGCGTTGGCTCTATCGAGGTCGGTAAAGACGGCGATATTGCTATTTTCAAAAATCATCCGCTTTCGATTTATGGCGTTCCGCAAAAAACCATCGTGGACGGCATCGTTTATTTCGACATCAGCAAAGATCCCGATGACATGCGCGTGGACATAAACCCGGAAGAGGCATTTCCGGCTTTTTCGGAGCAGGAGGAAGGCACGTCCGTTGATCGTTGTATGCAGGGAGTCTTCGAACAATTATTTTATGGCGAATCCAAAGAACACAAGCATTAATTTGAATTGTTTTTTATCTTTTAAAAACTGGATTTGGAACACGGGCGCTAAATAAATCCATTTGTTTTTATGTTAAAATGCAATTTTTTAGCATAATTTAATAAAAACATTACTTTTTGCCACAATCCAATATCCATGAAAAGCAAAATATCATGAAATATAGTCTAAAAATATCCCTGGCTTTGGTGATTTGTGCAATGGCGTTCCCCTTGCGCGCCCAAATTGTGGAAAAAGCCGAAAAAGGCAATTTCGCTCTGACCAATGCCACCATTGTCACAGTCACGAAAGGCATCGTGCAAGGTACCGTGCTCATTCAGGATGGCAAAATCACCGGTGTAGGCGCCAATGTAACCGTTCCGGCAGGCGTTAAAACCATTGACTGCACCGGCAAATTTATTTATCCCGGCATGATTGATGGTGGCAATAGCATGGGCTTGGAAGAAGTAAGCTCGGTTTCGCTAACCGTAGATTCCGACGAAATTGGCGAATTGACGCCCCAAATGCAGGCGCTGACCGCGGTGAATCCAAATGCTACGGCGATCCCCGTTACGCGCGTGGAAGGCGTCACCACGGCCTTGACGGTTCCGCGCGGCGGCTTGTTTCCGGGTACAGCAGCATTGATCAACTTGGTTGGTTATACGCCCGACCAAATGTACGCAGGGTTCAAAGGCATAGTAATGAATTTTCCGTCGGTGCGTCGGCGTCCATTTGGCGATACTCGCTCGGAAGAAGAACTAAAAAAAGAAGGCGAAAAACAACTCAAGCAATTAAATGATATCTGGGAAAAGGCGGAATTGTACAGCAATATTGAGAAAAGCGGCGGAACGCCAGATTACAACCCCGAAATGGCAGCGCTGGCGCCGGTCGTGCGCGGCGAAGTTCCCCTGCTCATCGAAGTAAATCGTTACAACGAGATTGAATCTGCCATCAAATGGGTCCAGGAGAAAAAAGTAAAAAAAGTAGTATTCACAGGCGTTGCGGAAGGCTGGCGCGTAGCCGATCAGATTGCAAAAGCAGGAATTTCGGTCATTACGGGTCCTGTGATCGCCGTTCCGACACGCCCGTCTGATCGTTACGACAAAGCCTACGCTAATCCCGGCTTGATGCACAAGGCTGGTGTCAAAGTCGCCATTCGTTCCAACGACACTGAAAACTCCCGTCGCCTGCCTTTCCACGCTGGTTTTGCAGTAGCTTACGGCATGGATAAAGACGCCGCACTGAAAGCAGTGACCATCACGCCAGCGGAAATCTTTGGCGTAGCGGATAAACTTGGCTCCATCGAAGTAGGCAAGAGCGCGACTTTGTTCGTTTCTACAGGTGATCCGTTCGAGACAAAAACCAAAGTCGAGCACCTGTTTATTGACGGTTGGGAAGTGCCGATTGATAGCCGCCACATCCAGTTGTATCAGGAATTCCTGAATCGTCAACCGGGACTGAAAAAGTAATTGATCGTTTATTGATCTGTGATCTGTTCGGGTGCAAAGGGAAATGTTCTCTTTGCACTTTGTTTTTTTTGGAAAAATTCTCTTTCCAAACATCCACCAACATTTCGTCAAATCACTAAATTCACAGATTACCAAATAAAACCCAGTCATGCTCAAAATTGACATGCACACCCACATCATTCCGCAGCACCTGCCGCGGTGGTCGGCCCAGTTTGGGTACAGCGGATTTATACACCTCGAACACCATCAGCCCGGGCGCGCCCGAATGATGAAAGGGGACGCGTTTTTCCGTGAGATTTCCTCCAATTGTTGGGATCCCATCGAGCGTATTGGCGAATACGCTTCACACCACACTCAGGCGCAAGTGGTCTGTACCATTCCGGTGCTGTTTTCCTATTGGGCAAAACCACAAGACGGACTGACGATTTCCGAGTTTCTGAACGATCACATTGCCCAGTTGGCCGCCGATCATCCAAAGCAATACGTTGGTTTGGGTACTATCCCTATGCAGGATACAGATCTGGCAATCAAGGAGTTGGAGCGTTGCAAAACCATAGGCATGGCGGGTATTCAAATTGGTTCCAATATCAATGATTACAACTTAAGCGAACCACAGTTCTTCCCTGTTTTTGAAGCTTGCCAGGAATTGGGTATGGCAATCTTGGTGCACCCCTGGAACATGATGGGGTTTCATTCCATGGGCCAATACTGGCTCCCCTGGCTGGTGGGTATGCCTGCTGAAACTGCCCGCGCCATCTGCTCGATGATTTTCAGCGGTGTTTTTGAAAAATTACCCCTGCTGCGCGTTTGCTTCGCCCACGCTGGCGGCTCTTTCCTGCCTACAATCGGGCGCATTGAGCATGGCTACCATTGCCGCCCCGACCTGGTGGCAGTTGACAACGACGTGAATCCACGAGCTTATCTCGGCAAATTCTGGGTAGATTCCATCACTCATGATCCGAAATTACTACAATACGTGCTCGATCTGGTGGGTGAAGACAAAGTCACGCTTGGCTCCGATTACCCTTTCCCATTGGGCGATCTGGACATTGGCGCTTTTATTGAGCAAATGGATTTACCGGCACAAACCGTCCAAAAAATTTTTGCCGACAATACCCTCGACTGGCTGGGGTTAGATCGGAATTTTTTCGAAAATTGATAATACCAGGCTTTTGAACCGACTTCATCTACCTGGCAATTGTCACTTTGCAGCGAAAAGACTAACTTTACAGCACAATCCCTTATACGCAATTGTCAAAAGGCATGAAACAAACACTTCTTTTTGCACTGTTGCTCAGTGCAGCTTCAGTTATTGCACAGATCACCATAACCAGTGAAAACTTCCCCTCCATTGGCGATACGCTTCGCGTGGCGGTGGACAACCTCCCTGGAAACATCCCAATCACGCCCGGCGGCACCAACCTGCGATGGGATTTTTCCAGCCTTCAGTCTCCCTTTGTTCGCGAAGTAGTAGTGCGTGCAGCATCAGAAGGAGAACATGTTTACAATTTTGGCAACGCCAACCAAATGATACCTTTATCCCAGGAAAGCGAAGCTTACTATCGCGCTACCAATTCGACGTACCAAATGGTTGGGATTTTTGGCAAAGATCCTTTGAATTTCGGTATCGAGCTGAGCACCCGGTTTGATCCACCCATTGTCGAACGCCGCTCGCCGATGCGTTACCGCGATGATAGACAAACCGAATCTGCCTTTGCTTACCCTTTTTCAACCGATGATCTGCCCAATGCAATCCTCGATCAACTACCAATTACCCCTGATTCGCTCCGCATTCGTTTTACCTCCAAACGCCGCGACATAGTGGATGCCTGGGGCAAACTGATCATTCCCGGCGATATTTACAATGTTTTGCGTGAGAAACGCACCGAAATACGCGAAACGCGAGTGGATTCGAAAATCGGCTTCTTCGGCTGGCAGGACATTACCGATCTGATTCCAAACTCTAATCTGGTTAAAAAAGACACGACCGTTTATTATTACTTTTTCAGCAATGAAGCCAAAGAACCCATCGCCATCGTGACGATGGACAAACAGCAGGAAAAGGCTATTCGCGTAGAATATAAAGCCAACGACCTGACAACGGATGTGCAGAACGTAGCATCCATGAAGCCTGGCGTTTATGCCTTTCCAAATCCGGCGATTGTGAACGCACGGTTTGAATTTTCCAATCTGCGCCCAGGGAATTACAAGCTGACGATTTACAATATTTTAGGTGCGGAAGTGTGGAGTGAGCGTTATTACATCAACGGGCAGCGCATCGAAAAAGTAGATATATCAAGCCTTCGGAAAGGAACCTACCTATACAGCCTGCAAGACGAACGCGGCAAGACGCTCGTCACCAAGCGATTGGTCGTGGTCAGACCTTAATTGGTCGTTAAAATCTTGTCTCTGAGGTTAAAAACCGTTAAAGGCATGGGGGAACAACTATAAAGAAAGCATCCTACAAACAGATTTCATTTCCTTAACAACAAAAGTAAAGATGATGAAAAATAGCATTCTGATTCCTTTGTTGTGTCTGTTTTTCAGCGGTAGTCTGATGGCGCAACGCGAAGAAACCCTGTTTGGAAGAAATGGCTTCGGGCTCACCGGTGCATGGGGTGCCGCCACCTACAATTATTCGTTTTTTGATGAAGATTACGTTTATAATCGCGGCGGCAATTTCGGGCTGGAGTTCGGCAACAACTTTTTTGTGGGCTATGGCTGGTCCCGTTTTAAAGAACAAGCCAACCCCGAAGGGCTGCGCAATTTTCGGATGCGCTATAATGGCGTAGTTCTTGGTATTTCCCCCAATGCCAGCAAAGCCATTCACCCCCGGCTTGCGATGCTGCTCGGCGGCGGAAAGGTCTTTCTTGAAGATGGCGACGACGACCAGGTGTTTGTCTTCCAACCATCTGCGGGTCTGGAGATCAATGTTTTTCAGTGGTTTCGCCTGGGGCTGGAAGGAGGCTATCGCCTCGTGGGCAATGAAAATATCGCCGGCTTAACAGCAGAAGACATTTCTGCTCCGTTTGCCCAGATTGACCTGCGGTTTGGCTTCACCTGGGATCGGTAAAATTGGTTATTGGTTATTTAAGCCTGGACGTTACCAACCTGCCAAGTAACCAACAACCAATATCAAAAAGCTGCCACCAACTGCTGGATTAATTCCTGATCTTCTTCCAGATCGTAGCCGAAGCCATTGATGACGGCGTACCGAACCTTGCCGCTTTTTTGCAATACAAAGGAAGGATTGCCGTATATGTAAATTGAATTATTCGCTGATTTACCCGCAGCAATCAGATTTATTGGAAAAACCTTTTTGCTTTTGGGCAATTCGCGTACGCGCACGTCGGTGTACCCCTGCGCAAGGATGCCCGCGATGTCCATTTTTTTCAGAGCCTCCATATTTTGCACGACGGTCGGATAGACCTTGCCAGGAACGGCACGGTAGCCGCTGGCATTGATTTCATGGTAGCCAAAGAAAATAGACATGTCACCAAATTCGGCAATAGACGCTTTGTAATAATAATTTCGCTTGTCGTTGAATTCCACTTCATTGCGGCGGAAACCTATGTCCACAGTGTACCATTTACCTCTTTTCTCTACTTCTGCCTCGCGCACGATCAGATCGAAAAAATTGTTGCCTCCGTTGAACGGAATTTGCTCATATGCATCCATGCTCGCCTGCTCATACGTACGGGAAGCAATAACGTCAAGCGCGGAAAGCAGTGCGACAAAATTAAGCTGGCGGATGTATTGCTTTTCAGAATCGTTTTCCAGACCGCCACACTCGATCAGAATCGTGCTTGTACCCCATTTCTGGATATTATCGCCAAAAGCGCGGGGTTCGTGCGCATCGTCGTAGCGTCCGACCTTGCCAGGAATATACTCCTGAAAAATGCCGTTGAGAATACCGATCATTTTCATAGCGTTGCCGCGTACTTCGTTGATGTCTTTTTCATAATTATATGCTGGTGCCAGCATAGAAATCGTGGCAGTATTTGGATGCAGCCCGGCGCTGTAATACCGGCTCTGGTCGTGCAGATTGAAGCCCCAGTCGGCGTCGAGTTCGTCGCGTACTTTTTTCAGCGTCTGTGATTCCGGGCACTGGAGGCGCAGCGCATCGCGGTTGAGGTCAATGCCAAGTGCGTTTCTGCGGGTAAAACGTTCGGCGCCATCGGGATTCAGCATAGGAATAAAAGTAATGGTCAGTTCGCGTTGTAGTTTTTGTCGCAGTTCGTCAAATTCATCCCCGTTGACAGAAAAAAAGTTAAAAATATCCATGATCGCCATTGTAGCGGTGGATTCGTCGCCGTGCATCTGGCTCCAGAGCAGTACCTGCGTAGCGCCCGACCCAATGCTCACCCGGTAAATATCGCGCCCTTCGATAGACTGCCCCGCTTTGCCCACTTTGAATGGCGCTTTTAGTTTTTGAATCAGTGGCACAATGTCGGCGTGCTTGAAGCGTCGGGTTTTGATGGTCGGTTCTTTGAAGTTCTCATAGGCATCGTGCAATTGCTTATGAGGAATATTCAAAACATTATTGGCCGTCAATATTGCCTGAGGTTTTGTGGTATCCGTCTGCGCCTGCGAGGTCGGCACAGCATTTTCGCAGCTTGCAAAAAACGCGATCGTGAGAACGGCGAATAGAATGCGCATTATGATTGGATTTTTTTGTAATGTTAAGAAATTTTCAGCAAGTGAAAAAGGCGACGAAGATTTGTACAGCGAAAAATGCCAATAATTAACAATCTATAATACCATTAAATCGCTCGTTGAAGCCGGCAATGCCCTGCAAGCCACCGGTGTGAACGGCAACAATGGTTGTCTCTGGCAGGAAATGATCTTTTTTAATCAAATCAAATAATCCCCAAAAGAGCTTTCCGGTGTAAATGGGGTCTAAAGGAATATGATGTTCCTTTTTAAACTGATTAATAAAATCAATCAGTTCCGGCTGGAATTTGGCGTAGCCGCCGAAATGATAATCATTTTTGATTTGCCAATTGGGCAAAGGGTTTTCGCTCTTTTTTGATAGCAGCTTTTCAACTTCTTTTTGCAAAAAATCGCCTTTTAAGACCGAAAAACCGATCGCTTCACTTTTACCTTTCAAACCCTGCACGATGCCCGCCAACGTACCGCCCGTGCCACAAGCGACGGCGATGTAGCCGGGAAATTCATGTCCATGTTGTTCTTCAATTTCTGAAACGATTTCCTCACAACCTTGCAAAGCCAAGGCATTGGTGCCGCCTTCGGGCAGCAGATAAAACCTGCCGAAACGTTTTTCTAAATGGCCAATAAAATCTGGAGTGTTCTTTTCGCGGTAAGCGCTGCGCTGCACAAAATGCAGTTGCATGCCACAATGGACACAGAAACGCAAGGTTGGGTTGAATGCTTCCGAGGCTTCGCCCCGAACAACGCCAATTGTCTGAAAATCAAACAATTGACCAGCCCGAGCAACGGCAGCGAGATGATTGGAGTAAGCGCCCCCAAAGGTAAGAAGCGTATCGTATTGGAAGCGAGCTGCTTCGAGGAGATTGTACTTCAACTTTCGCCATTTGTTGCCACAAAAAGCGTCATTCGCAGTACCTATTCGAAGCAGATCATCCCGCTTGACTATCAGGCGGATGTTTTTTGTTGCCAGGAGTTTACACTTCAACTCCTGTATCGGGCTTGGAGGATGATTTCCAAGCAAGTAGCTTATTTTCAAGAGACTATTGATAATTCCGTTTATGCGCTTATTTAAATTTATATAATATCCATTTTATTTACAATGTATTGATTGGCTTTCAGTACATGAGCACAACCCATAAAACGGGGCTAATAAAATTGGCACATTAGCTTATCAATAGTCTCTCGGCAATGCTAAGTGGCATCAAACGATTTCGGTCCTTCGTGCTCGTAGAGTCCTTTTTCATGATCCAGTTCCTCTTCTTTGTGCGGCGTATTGAGCACTTTGAAGAAAAAGTAAACCATAAATACTGTTACTACAATATTGGCAAACAGGTACATGATTAATGCGGATGTATTCATGATGTAAACCTCCCTTCTTTTATACGTTTGCGATAAGCGATGGATACTAAGATAGCGACACCGACCCAAACCAGTAATAGCAGAATTCTAGAGGCATTTACGTAAAGAATGCTATTTTGTAAGGATTCAATTACCGCAGGATCCGTTGTTTTAGAAATTTTTTCGTAAATATCTTGATTGGTAATTCTTTTCCAGTTGCCAGGTAAGCTGCCAAAAAACACAAGTCCTAATAATAATGGTGTGACAAATTTTATTATAGATTTGAAAATAATCGGCACTTTAATATCCGCGCCTTTGTTGATCTCCGCCCAACCTTTGTCCATACCAAATATCCAGGCAAACAGGATAATTTCAAACAAAGCAAATACCACTAACGAAACAGTACCCGCCCAGTGATCATATTCATCAAAAACACCTTGCTTGAAAAACAACACCGTGGGTAAGCCAAGCAACAATACTACGCTACCAAACGCCCAAGCTGCAGGCTCTCTGCGCCACCTAAACTCGTCTTGTAAAAAGCCTACCACAGGTGTACCCATCGCCAAAGAAGAAGTAATACCTGCAAAGAATAGCAGCCCAAACCAGAAAACGCCAGCTATGACCGCCAGTACTGGTCCCCACTGCTGGAATAAATAAGGCAAGGTGCGGAAGCCCAAACCCAAGCCACCTACTTCGCTCACCAGCTTTTGCATACCATCAATGCCGAAATAACCTACTGTAATGGGAATAACAATAGCGCCACCCAGTACCACTTCTACAAATTCATTCATCCAGCCGGCACTCATCGCATTGAGCGCTACATCATCTTTTTCTTTCAAATAGGAAGCATAGCATTGAATACTCCCCATCCCCACCGAAAGAGTAAAGAAAATCTGACCTGCAGCTGCTAACCACACATTAGGATTCCATATAGATTTGAAATCCGGCGTCCAAAGATAATTCAAGCCCACCGTGCCATCATTGACAGCGCCAGCGCTACCTGATTTCAAAGTAATCGCACGAATCGCCAGCACAATACCAAATACAATCAATAGCGGCATAGCAATTTTTGCTACCTTCTCTACGCCGCCGCTCAATCCGCGCGACAAAATCCAGGTATTGAGAAATAAACAGAGTAACCAGAAAATCACCGCTTCATAAGGAATACCTGTAGTGGTAGTGGTAATATCGGTATAATTATCAAAAAAACTAGCTGTTGTTGCTTGATCCATACCGCTAAATGTTCCGACAATAGAATGCCAAATATAAGCCAGCGTCCAGCTTTCGAGATAACAATAATATGATGCCACCGCCAGGTTGGTGAAAATACCAAACACCCCGATATACTTCCAAAACTGCTGTTTGGTCATAGAATCGAGGATAAAAGGCGTGCTGTGGTGTCCATACTTGCCACCGAAGCGTCCCATGGACCATTCGACAAACAGCAAAGGAATACCCATCAATAAAAAGCAAACGAGATAAGGAATAATGAAGGAGCCGCCGCCATTCTGAATGGCTTGTACCGGAAAGCGGAGGAAATTACCAAGCCCCACTGCGTTGCCCGCCATCGCCAGCACAAGCCCCACGCGCGAGCCCCAAGATTCAGTGTTTGTTGACATGAGAGTTTTAGTTATTTGTTAATAGTTGAAAATAAGTGTTTTAAAAAAAATCGGATGAAAAGTCGCAAGCTTAACTTTAATTTGGCGATAAAGGTATAAACTTTGCTTTGTATTTTACCTTTTTTCATTTGGAAAAACAAATGCTTATTATTGGTTTGCGTTGCCAAATAGCGGCGTTACATTCACCTGAATCTCAAAGCAAAAAAATAAAAATCTAAAGATTTAATAAAAATAGCGGCTGGGATAAATGGGTGGATGAGATTTCGTAAATCTGATGTGCGACACAAAGTTGTGTTAAAAATGTGACAAAGATTTGTGTTAATTTTGTCAGTTCTTTGAATAAAAAGAAAGATTTAAAATGGGCTGGGGTGCCACATATGGAGCGGGTTCGGTTTAATTTTTTTGCCCATTGGGATGAAAGATGTTCCACTAGTGGGTCAGGGCATGCAAATTACCAACATGGTAATTTGCCCCTGTGAACTGGCTTTGCGAGTGTAAATTTTGCCTGCTAAAACTTGATAGATCAATTCGGGTTGAAAGTCCGGCTCGTTCTGGGTCCGCAGACAATCAGGATCTCAGGGTATACTTGCAATCGGGTTTGGCGCTGTAAGTATCCTGTATTTTCTCCGCAGGTGCACTTTGCAGGATTTTCTCATCAATAATTATCCGAAACAAGCCGCATTCTGGATGTCAAAAGCGAGCAGTGTGTACAATTTTTGGATATTCCCCTCATTATGTTTCAGATATCATTCGATTACGTTTTGATGTATTCTGCTGTAAATTCCTTACAAAAAAGCCTTAGA
>CAZQTF010000006.1:0-43725 GCA_964596135.1 uncultured Saprospiraceae bacterium
CAAATATGTTTGACGGTGATAAGAGCAATGAGGTGATCAATTTTGAAATTCATTATCCAAATGGTGAAGTGAAAAAATTCACAAAAAAGGCAAATGAAAATAGTGAAGTTCTCAGTTTGATAAAGCCGGAGCAAATTGAAAGCATTACGGTAGATCGCAGAAATGGTGAGAATGTTGTAAAAATTTATATGAAAGACCCTGCTCTTATTGGTCAAGATGCAGCGCCCGTCTTTGCCGGTTGCGAAAGTATTACCGATCCGGAGGAGCGAAAAAAATGCTCGGATAAAGAAATGTTGATGTTTATTTACAAAAACATTAAATATCCGGCGGAAGCGCGTGAAAAAGGCATTCAGGGTACCGTGTATGTGAAATACAGTATTGACGAGCAGGGGCGCATTACAGAAGCCACGATTGAAAAAGGCATTGGCGGTGGCTGCAATGAGGAAGTGTTGCGCGTAGTCAACTCCATGCCCCGCTGGACGCCCGCTTACAAAAAAGGCAAGCCCGTCAGCACCTACCAAGTACTTCCTGTAAACTACAAATTGGAGGGCGACGAAAAAAGCGCTTCGTTTTTACCGGATAATGCGTTGCGAGATACCATCATTAAGTTTAATCCGGATACCTACGAAGAAAAAATGGAGGTAAAAGATTGGGCTAAGAATAAGATTACAGTAGTAGGTTACGGCGCTGATAAAATTCCCTCGGCATCTTTTCAAGATGAGAATATGCTGCACATTGTAAATGGCAATATTTACACGACTGAAATGGCGCTTGAATTTATTAAAACGCTCAAAGAAGCGGAAGGGGTAATAGCAGATAAAATAGCAATCCTGGCTCCAGAAGAAGCCATAAAAAAATATGGCAAACAGGGTAAAAACGGAGCAATTGAGTATTATGGATTGAAATATAATTTGCGAAGTGGGAAAGAAGAAATCTTCAAAGTGGTAGAAGAAATGCCGCATTTCCCGGGCTGCGAGGATATTGCTGATCTTAAAGAACGAAAAAATTGCGCCGATAAGAATATGCTGGAATTTATTTACAAAAACATCAAGTATCCGAAAGAAGCTCGCGATGCAGGCACCGAAGGGATAGTCGTAGTGAGCTTTATTATCGAAAAAGATGGTTCGATCAGCAATGCCAAAGTGATCCGCGGGATCGGCGGTGGTTGTGATGAAGAGGCACTGCGGATCATCAACTTAATGCAAGAACAAAGCATCCACTTTACACCGGGCAAGCAGCGCGGCAAAGCAGTACAGGTGCAGTTTAATTTACCCATTCGCTTCAAACTGGATAATCAACCCAAGCAGGAAGTCCCTCAAACACAAGCCCCGACGAAACTGGATTTACCTGCCAACACCCTCGAATTGAAGGAATTTCGGGCAAATCCAAATCCGACCAATGGTTTATTGAACCTATATTTCAAAGGCGACGCCAAACCGACCACTATTTCGGTCATTGACATCAGCGGCAAGGGCATTTTTACCACCCGTCTTACTAATTTCAACGGAACGTATAATGAAATAATCGATTTGAGCAGTTATGATAAAGGCATTTTGATCCTGCAAATTCGTCAGAGCGAAAAAGTCTTCTCCGAGAAAATTGTTTTGCAATAGCGTAAGGTATTCAGGTGTGCCTCATCTTCAAGATGAGGCACACTGATCTATTTAAAATCCAAATACCTCTTCCATCGTCAGTTCTTGCAAAGCGCCGAAATGCGCGAGATAATCGAGATTCACGTGCTGCTTATCGCCCAGCACCAGAAAAGTGAAATTCCTGGCTTTTACAAAACGGCGGTGAAAATCTGCCAGCGTTGCAGCGTCTGAATCCTGGACGGTCTGGTACAATTCAGGTCCAAGATTCCGGTGCACGCCGAGGTCTTTTGCCGCCATTGCTTCCCAGAACACGCGCTTGCGCGACAATCGTTCGCTTTCTATCTGTTTCAGAATGGTCTGGCGGGCATTTTCAATCTGACCGTGCACCAGCGGCATGTCTTCGATGATATTGAGCAGTGCAGGCACAGCGTCCGAAATTTTATCCGGCTGGGTACCCACATAAGCTTGCAGATAGTGCGACAGGTGCTGCCGGCGAGGCGAACTGTAAAACGCATAAGTCGAATATGCCAGCGCTTTCGATTCCCGGATTTCCTGGAAAACGATCGAAGAAAGCCCATAGCCGAAGTATTCGTTGTATAACTCCCGCAGCAGGTGCTCTTCGAGATTGAAATAAGGCGTACCGCGCGATACCAGCATGATGTCGGATTGCACCATCGGAAATTCCAGGAAAAAAACACGATTTTGTTCGGTCGGAATCTGCACAAACGACCGGGTTGATAACACCGGTTGCAATTGCTTCGGCACGCGATGATATTTTTCCAGCACTTGTGCTACTTGTTGTGCCGGTTTCTGACCGTAGTAGTAAATGTGGTGTTCGTAGGAAGTCAGTTGGTGAATCCGATCGGTCAATTCTTTTGATTTCAAGCCTTGCAATTCTGCTGCCGGCAAGCGATAGGTAAAGGGCGAATCGGCGCCGTAGCGGGCATAGCTCACCATTGCATCCCGAAGGATGATACCCCGATCCTGCTTGGCGTTGGCGCGTTTGAGCAGCACATCGGCGATCATATTGCGCAGGGCGTCTTCATTCCTTTTGGCATCCGCCAGGATGTGCTCCATCAGTTGAATACCTTCTTCCAGCGATTCTTCCAGACCACTCAGCGATACATAGGAACGTTCGTCGTTTGTCTGCACGTCAAAACTCAAGCCAAGGCGATAGAATTCCTGTTGCAGGCGAGCCGGTGTGTAGCGGCTGGTACCCAGATATGGCAGATATTGCAGCGCCAGCGCCAGACGCGGATCACTGTTTTTACCCATTTCAAAAATGTAATCCAAACGGAACAGCTCATTCTGGTCGTTATAGACATAGCTGAACGGAAGTCCGTTCTGCAAAGTCATTGGTTCAATGATTTCTTCAAAGACGGGAAAAACCGGCTCGAGGCGCGTAGCTTCTTTCGATAGAAACTCGACCGCAAAATCCGAGATGGCATCGCGGTTCAATTCTACGGCTGTAATCGCAGGTTTTTCTACCCGAATAATATTCGGATCGTCGCCCTGACGTTTGTAGATCGTCACGAAATTATTATGCAAATGCTCATTGGCAAAACGCACAATATCCTGCTTGGTAATTTTTTCCAAATCTTCCAACTGTCGGACATACTTTCCCCAGTCCACGCCGAGTATGAAGTTGTAGGTCATAGCACTCACGCGGGCGCGGTTCGATTCCATGTCACGCAGTTCATCGAGTTTGTAGTTTTTGATCACCGCTTCCATCATCCAGTCTTCAAAGTCGCCCTGGCGGAGTTTTTCGATCATGCTCAGCAAAAGTTGCTCTGCTTCTTCCAGCGATTGTCCTTCGCGCGGCTCGGCGTGCAAGCCCAGCAGCGAGTAGTCTTCGTATTGCCAAACCCAAGCCTGGCTTTCCAGCACTTTTTGTTCTTGGTTTAGCAAAATATCTATCAATCCTGCCTGCTGATTGTACAATAACCCATTGATCATCAGCAACATCAGCGCTTCGTTGCTTTTGGCGCCGTCAAAACGCCAGCCAATCTGTACGTAGGGCGATTCCTGCCCGAACACTTCCCGGCGGATGGGCTCGGCGATTGGCGGCTGCTCTTCGAAGGTGAACGGCGGAATTTCCTTGGGCTCGTAATCGCCGAAATAACGCTCTGCCATTGCTACCACTTCATCAGGATCAAAATCGCCTGCCATCATGATACCCATGTTATTGGGTACATAATAAGTGCTAAAATATTGCTGAATTTTTATATGCGATGGATTTTTCAGGTGCTGTGCACTACCGATCGTGGTTTGCGTACCGTACGGATGTCGGGGAAACAGTTCTTCCCGCATGACATTGGTCACCTTACGGAAATCGCGGTCTTGCCCAATATTGAATTCCTCATACACCGTTTCCAACTCCGTATGAAACAGGCGCAGCGCCATCATCCGAAAGCGCTCAGATTCGAGTTGCATCCAGTGTTCCAGTTCATTCGCAGGAATATCATTGACGTACACTGTTTGCTCCACCCAGGTGTAGGCGTTGGTGTCCTTAGCGCCGATTGCCGTCACGAGCTTGTCGTATTCGTTGGGCGCTGCGAGTTTTGCCGCTTCGTACGACACGCGGTCAATTTCGGCGTAGATGCGTTTGCGCTCTTCATCGTCGGTTGTCTGGCGGTGCTGTTCGTACAGGTCGGAAATTTTTTCCAGCAGTATTTTTTCTTTTTCCCAGTCAATCGTGCCGATTCTACTGGTACCTTTAAAGAGCATGTGCTCCATATAATGTGCCAGCCCAGTGGTATCCGCGGGGTCTTGTTTGGAGCCGGCGCGCACAACGATATTGGTATAAATTCTTGGTTCTTCTTTGTTTACGCTTAAAAAAAGTTTTAAACCGTTGGACAAGGTATAAATTCTGACGTCAAACGGGTCATTGGAGACAGTCTGATAAGTGTAGTTTTTCAAACGCGTTTCGATCATAGTGAAATGTTGGATTTATGAAGCTATAAACATAAAAAAACGGGCACTAGTTTCAAAACAAAACATCATACCAACAAACAACCTCGCAGATCGCAATAGACCTACGAGGTTGAAGCTATTTTACAATAACAATCACAAAACATTATAACTTTACACGTCCGAGCCGCACGCCGTCTTCATACTGAATAATGTAAGCTCCCTTAAAACCGTGTTGTTTTACCAGATCAAGGGCAGCAACGGCTTCTCCCTGTGTGAAATAATCGCCAAGCAGTACGCGGGTCAGTTCTCGCTCGGTTATAAATTCCGTTACAATCGTACCCATTTCCTTTACCACACTAAAGGCTTTGTCATCTGGATTGTATTTTTTCAAAGCGACCATTTGAACCCGATAATAAACCCCTTTATGCCGCGGCGCCGAAGTGACAATGCTATAAGCCTCATCCTTGATGATATAGCTTTCGCCTTCTTTCATCGCGACCTCCTCCGGTTCTTTTTTCGGTTCGTTACTCACCGGGCGGTTGATGGATTTGATCAGATAAACCGGCTGCCCGTACACCGACAACTCAGGATCATCTGTCGTGAAC
Organism: uncultured Saprospiraceae bacterium; assembly: GCA_964596135.1. Classification (GTDB taxonomy): domain Bacteria; phylum Bacteroidota; class Bacteroidia; order Chitinophagales; family Saprospiraceae; genus JADJNW01. Next base: position 5,111 of record CAZQTF010000006.1, read on the forward strand.
TGGAAGTTGTAGGGATCATAGCCTTCGCCATTTACTGTTACTTTATAACTCTTACCAGATTGAATATCAAACACATATATACCGTCGGAAAAAACTTCCTGACTTACCAAAACCTCACTGACGCCCTGTATTTCAAAAAGATTCACAGTGACCGTTGAAGCCGCGGCGCCGGTAGCCTGATCGTAGATGTTTCCCCGCAGGCTGAGCTGGCGTTGACCAGTTTCGCCAAACGTAAAAATATCTTCATCGCGGGTGCTGGTTTTCTGGCTGCCAAAAACCCGATTGGAAACCAGAAAGCCGCCCAGTCCCGACTTGTTTTTGACGTAGAAGTAATCGTCGGCGCTGGAGTTAATGGGCATGCCAGCATTTTGTGCCGGCGTCCAGCGAGTACCATCGCCTTTGCTTTTGAAAATATCAAAGCCGCCGACCGAAACCTGACCGTTGGAAGCAAAGTAAAGAGTGCCTTCCACCACGTCGTAATAAGGCGTAATCTCATCGCCAAGCGTATTCACAATACCGCCGAGATTGACTGGGAATGAAAATTCGGAATTTTCGTTTGCCAGATCGCGGCTGGTGTACCAAATGTCCATTCCGCCACGTCCTCCCTCGCGGTTAGAGGCAAAGTACAAAATTTCCCGCCCTCCTTGATGTACAACATTGGGATGCGTTGCAGTGGACTTTTCCATGTTGATGATGTCAGGCAGGCGTTCTGGTTGCGACCAAGTATTTCCACGGCGCTTGATTACAAAAATTTCACAACGCGAAGTCAGGTCGCCCCAGTTTTGCAGTCCGCTGCAAATAGTGAAATAAAAGCGGCTGCCATCGGGTGAAGCCACGCCGTTACAAAAATGCTGGTCGTTTTGGATCACCGGAAAGTTTTCGGGCGTAGTGCCTTTCGACCATTGGTCGTCCTGGCGTTGCGAACGGTAAATACGCGCTTTGCCGCCCATCGTGGAGGAGTAATACAACACATCTTCCGAGAAGGAATAAGGTGCGAACTCCGAAGCAGAAGAATTGATGCCGCTGCCAGGATGACGCAAATTAAAGTCTTTGTCAATTTGCATGGGCAATTTCATGCCGAGTTCGCAGCCGGCAATCTCATTTTTGATAATTTCTTCCAAAATATTTTTAGATTCACCGGTGTATTTATCAAAAAACTCCTGGAAAGCAGTCTGGGCTTTATCATACTGACCATCCTGCTTGAGGCTGCGGGCGTACTTCAAACCTACGAGCGGAAAGTCTTTGCTATCATCTTTCACATTGCGATAAGCGTCGGCAGCTTTCCGATAATCTTTGACCAAGTAATAACACTCGCCGGCGTTGAAGATGAGGTCTTTTTTCTTGTTTTTTTTCTTCCAGGCTTGTTCATAATGATCGGCAGCTTCGGCGTATTTACCTTCTTTGTACAAATCATCCGCCAGTTTGGCATGTTTTTTCCAGCTTAGGTTGTCCTGCGCACTGAGGAGGGAAGTGATGCTCAAACCAACAACCAGAAAGAGAATTCTTGTTGCCATGATGCTTAAGTTAGTTTTTATAAAAATTCAGACCAGTTCAAGTTTGCAAATGATAAAATTACGAATCATTGATTGTTAAGCGTTTAAACTTTCAACAATTAACAATAAATAATAACCGATTCATTAACGCTTGTCAAATACTTTTTTAGTATTTCCATCCCAAAATAACTGCCTGGCACGATTAAATTAGCAATTGCTCGATCACAGGCGCAAAATACCGGTGTTCCAGCATTTGCACCTTGCGGGCTATTTCTTTGGACGTATCTTCTGCCTCCAGGACACATTTTGCCTGAAAAATAATGTCGCCGTCGTCGTAATGCTCATTGACGTAATGGATCGTAATGCCCGATTCGTGTTCTCCCGCAGCCTTTACTGCCTCGTGTACGTGCATTCCATACATCCCTTTGCCGCCGTATTTGGGCAGCAGCGCCGGATGGATATTGATCATTTTTCTATCGAAAGCCTTTACCAGGTAATCCGGGATCAGCCAGAGAAATCCCGCCAGAACAATAAAATCAATGTTGCGTTCCTGAAGCTGAAGTAAAAGTTGCTCGGTTTCGTAGAATTCACGGCGATTAAGTACTAGGGGTTCTATTTCATTTTCGCGGGCAATATCCAGCACCGGGGCGTCTTTTTTATTTGATACAATCAATTTGATCCTAATATGCGGATTTGTACGGAAATAGTCAATAATTTTTTTTGCGTTGGAACCCGTACCCGACGCAAAGATGGCGAGGTTTTTCATTCGTTCGTATGTTACAGCGCGATTCTTCGCCGGCATTTACCTTATATAAAATCACAACCTATTACGCTTTGATTTTAAATCAATGGCTTCGCATTGCAGCTCCATCCGCAATTATTTGATCGCCTGATACTTAGATGAATTTGCCGGATCAATGCGCGACATGATCTGGATGACTTTATCCTGCTCTGCCAGTGTGCCTCTTTTGAAAATTTCGACGATCTCCTGCGACTTGGTATTGTTGAACATTTGCACAATCATCGAATTGGGGTAAGCCTGATTTACCTCGGCAATTTTTGCCAGCGCCTCAACAATTACTTCTCTGCCTTTGGCGACATCGTCCGCCATCACATCCAGCGCCTGCCGGTGGTAGTCGTACATTGCCTGCCGGAAGGGGCGCACCCGCGGCGAGAGAATGTTTTCGATCATCCAAAAGCGGTTGCGATTGCCATCCAGCGAGCGCCAGCCTGGATTGGCGGCTGCAGCGTTTTGCGGAACATTATTCAGAATTTCCTGAGCAACCTGAAAATACCGATCCCCGCCAAACGGAGCAAAACTATCATAATCCATGCCCAAAATCACGTATGCGTAGAAAGAAAGTACATGCGAAAGGTTGTCGTTGTAGGAATTCCGACTGAAAATCAGTGGCTGAAACTGTTCATAACTAAAAGTCACATCCCGGTCAATATGGTTGAACAAAACGGTTTCTTCTGAACTGTTGTAAATGGGGCGCGACGCCTGGATTGCCAGTTCTGCCTTGAATTCGGTCGGCGAGCGTTCCTCCTGAATGGTGAGCAAAATATTGCAGTTGATACGCTCTTCCTGTTCATACACATCATCAGTCCATTTTTGGCTACTGAGAAATTCGCGCACCGATTGTTCAAGCGTTTCAAAAACACGTGGATCCACAGTTTGTAGTTTCTGGATATTGATTTTTACCGTGGCGTTCAGTTCCTGTGCCCACATCTCCGGCATGATAAGTAAAAATGCGAGTATGGTGATTAGTTTTCTCATTCCAAAAAGTTCTATATACATAAAACAAAGATTATCAAAACTTTACTTAGGGCGCCGTGCAAAAATGTCAAAGCTGGGCAATCTCGTCCAGAATATCCTCGGCAACGACGTTTTTTGATTTTAACTCAAATTTACGCAACTTATTGCCTTTACCAATGATGATAATGCGATTGGTATTGAGATCAAAACCCGCGCCCGGGTCGTTCAATGAATTGAGCACAATCAGATCAAAATTCTTGCGTTCCAGCTTTCCTTTGGCGTTTTCCACTTCGTTGTGAGTTTCCAGAGCAAAGCCAATGAGCAATTGATTGGCGCGTTTTTGTTTGCCAAGCGTTGCCGCGATATCAGGATTTTGCACCAATTCGATGGTAAGGCTGTCACCGTTTCGCTTGATTTTTTGCGGCGCTGCTACCGCCGGACGATAATCGGCAACCGCCGCCGCCAGCACCGCAATATCCGTTTCCGGAAAATATTGCCTTGCTGCTTCGTACATCTGCTGAGCGGTCTCTACTCGAACGATTTTCACAGAGGGCTGCACCGGCAAGTGTTGGGACGGGCCCAGAATCAAAGTCACATCCGCGCCCCGTTGTGCCGCCGCATCGGCGATGGCAATTCCCATTTTACCTGAAGAACGGTTGCCGATAAAACGCACAGGGTCAATAGGTTCGTAAGTAGGTCCCGCCGTGATGAGCATTTTTTTTCCTGTAAAATCCTGTTTTTTTGCAAAAAAATCTTCCAGAAAAGTGAGGATGCGCTCCGGCTCGGCCATACGCCCTTCTCCCACCAGCCCGCTGGCAAGCTCGCCATGTTCCACCGGAATCAGATGATTGCCAAAGCTTTGCAGGCGCCGCACATTTTCCTGGGTAGTGGGGTGATGCCACATGTCCACATCCATAGCTGGCGCAAAAAATACCGGGCACCGCGCGGAGAGATAGACCGCAGCAATCATATTATCGCAGATACCATGCGCCAGTTTTGCCAACGTGTTTGCACTAAGGGGTGCGACAATCATTGCATCCGCCCAAAGCCCAAGGGCTACGTGGTTGTTCCAGCTTTCTTCCGAGCTGACTTCCGAAAAAACCGGATTTTTGGAAAGCGTGGACAGGGTAAGTGGCGTAATAAAAGAAGCGGCAGCTTTAGTCATCAGAATTTTTACGTCGGCACCTGATTTGACCAGCAAACGGGTGAGGTGTGCAACCTTGTAAGCTGCGATACTTCCGGTGACGCCTAACAGAATTTTTTTACCTTGCAGGTTTGCCATCAGAAAAGAATAAACCTCGTAGTTTTCGAGGCGCTACGAGGTTTGGGCAGTGAGTTACTGTTGTTTCTTTTTTTTACTCCTGTCGTTAAAACGATAGTACAGTTAGCCGTTCATGTATTCCTCAGCGGCAATAATTACCGGGTTGGGCAAGCGCTCATAAAACTTGGAGATTTCAATCTGCTCCTTGTTTTCGTTGATTTCTTCGATAGTTTCCGAAGATACGGCAAACTCCTCCAACTTGTTGTGCAGTTCGTGCTTCAGTTCTACATTAAGTTGTTTGGCACGCTTGGTGATAATAGCCAACGCTTCGTAAATATTGCCCGTTGTGGCTGCCATTTCGCGTACGTCGCGTGCTCTGACGTTGGGATCCAATCCCTGAACTTTATTTTTGATATCCGACATTATTGAGTTGATTTATTTTTTTTGACGAATCACTTTGCATACCAGCGACTTCCTTGCTGTAACGGCTGTTGGGATAACGTTGGAGGAAAACGCCGGCTTTTTCCTGAGCATCCTGATAACGTTCCGCCTGTTTATCCACTACGCTGTTTTGCGCCAGCAGAAACACCGACCGAATAATCATATAACGTATTTCTTCCCCGTTTTTGGTTTCCGGGAAATCTTTGAGCAGGTTTTCAAATACATGCGTTGCCGACTGGTAAAGCCGCAAGTCGAAATAAAGTTTGCCCGTTTCAAATGATTTTTGCTCCAGCTTGGCACGCATCTGGTCTATCAGTTTGTTACATTCTTCCACGCGCTCGCTGCGGGGATATGTATTTACAAATAACTGAAACTCGTCAATGGCTTGATTCGTATAGGTTTGATCAAGACGAAACGTCGGTGACATCTGATAATTGGCATACGCACTCATGAAGTCCACTTCTTCGCGCAGCGAACTGCTCGTGTACGTCTGGGAGAAATTTTTGAAATAATAAGATGCCAGGACGTATTGCTCCAGATGATAATACGTGTAAGCGTATTTGTAATATATTTCTTCGGCTTCCTGTCGCCCCCGGTAACTGCTGATAATCAATTCATAAAGCGTTTGCGCTTTTTGGTATTCTTCTTTTTCGTAATATTCATTGGCTTTTTTATAGATCAAATCCACATCGCCGCTAATGCGAATGCGTTCGAACTCGCTTTTGCAGGATGCCAACAACAGCATCAAGCCCATTACCATACCAAACGATACGAAAGCTTTGTTTTTCATAGGGACGCAAAGTTACATTTTTTTTGAAAAGGAAGCAATTTTGTTTTGCTGATAATTGAGTATAAAACAGTAGCTTATAACACAAATGCCCCAAAGTAGATTCAGCTGTAACGCTTTAAAGAAAGCCGGCGCCTGAAAAAGGTTGTATGAAACAGCGCCGATTGGCTGCCTTTTTCTAAATTTGGTATTTTGCAATAGTTTGGCATGGAACGACTCGAAGATTTTCGTTTTTTTTACAACAATACGATTTATCCCGAATTGTTGCGGATGGAGCGCCAGCGAATGCGCCTGCTGGCGCTGCTTGCTTTTGCCGTTGTGGTACTCGCCGGTATGATTGTTTTTGAAATTTATCTTGGCGTTCTGGTCGTCACGCTGATGCTAACTATTCCGCACGTCGCTTTTATCGCATATTTAATCTACCAGATCCGGAAGTTTAAAAACACCTTCAAACCCAACGTGGTCGAGCTTTTACTCGATTTTATTGACAATGGTCCCAATTTCGATGCCAATTTTCCGCTGGCATATGATGCAAATGGAGGGCTTTCCAAAGCTGATTTTCTGCAAAGCGGTATTTTTGTGACACCAGCGCAATATTTTGAAGCAGAGGATGCCATCCGCGGCAGAATCGGCGAGATCCAATTTGAATTATGCGAACTGGATGTGCGGGAAATCTCGACGGTGCGCAATGATCTCGACGAAATCTTCAAGGGTATTTTTCTGCACGCCCGTTTTACCGCGCCAATTCGGGGCAGGATGATCGTCTGGCCTCGAGAGCAACGAAAATTTCTCACGCGTCCGATCAAACAATTTACCGGCGAAAAATATCAGGGCATCAACGTGGATGACGAGATCAACAACCCGGAGTTCAAAGCGTTGTACATGACTTACGCCACGCCCAACACCTATGTGGAAGGCATCCTGCCCGACACCATGCAGGAGGTAATTGTGCGTTATCAGCAACAAACGAAGAAAAAGATTTACTTTTCTTTTCATAATCAGGACTTTTATGTGGCAATAACTGAACCAAAAGACCTGCTCGAACCTTATATTCTACGTTCCAATCTGAGTTACGATTTGGTGTTGGAATTTATGCGCGACATCAATCTGGTGCTGCGCATTGTACATGAATTTGATCAAAAAATATAATGTTTTCATTTTTTATTTATTCATTTTTTTATAAAAATAAATCGCTTCGCCGACTGTAAAACAAATCAACATGAAACATCTGTTTTCATTCTTTATCATAAGCTTCGCTCTGGTTTTGAGGGTAATTGCCCAACCGGCGGCCAGCCATGCCCCCACGGCCGAGGAAAACTCATTGCTCTGGGAAATCAATGGTAAAAATCTTCCGCAGCCATCTTACCTTTTTGGTACCATTCACATGATTGGCAAAAAAGATTTTGTCCTGACCGATGCTACCAAAGCCGCTCTCGACAAAACGAAACGCGTGACTTTTGAAATCAATATGGCAGAGATGAATGACTTTTCCGTGCTCATGCCGCTAATGATGAAGGCATTTATGGCGAATGGCAAAACCCTGCGCGACCTCGTCAGCGAAGAGGATTACCAACTGGTGAAAGCACATTTTGAAGAAATAGGCTTGCCCATGATGATGCTCGAACGGATCAAACCAATGTTCCTCTCGGCTATGGGCTCCGGCGATCTGAGCGAGATGCAGTCGAACGGCGAAACGGTATCATACGAAATCGAAATCATGAAAATCGCGCAAAATCAGAAAAAAGAAATTGCCGGTTTGGAAACCGCTGAATTCCAAATGAGTATGTTCGACAGTATCCCTTATGAAGTTCAGGCGCAAATGCTGGTGGAAAGCATCAAATCGGACAAGGGTGACAGCGACGATCAGTTCGACGAAATGGTGCAACTGTACAAGCAGCAAAACCTCGTCGGGTTACAAAAAATGCTGGAAAGTAACAGCGAAACCAAGCAATATGAAGACCTACTGCTGGTAAAGCGTAATCAGAACTGGATTCCGGTGATGGCAGAAATGATGGCAGAACATCCTACTTTTTTTGCCGTAGGCGCCGGGCACCTCGCCGGTGAAAAAGGGGTGATCGCGCTCCTGCGGGCAGAAGGCTATACGGTAAAACCTTTGAAATAAAACCGCCGTGATTTGGTGCCTCTTCTTCGCTGTGCCGAAAAGATATTCTTCCTAAATTTATTGACTTTTCTCATTGCTCCGCGAGAAGGTATATTGCACTTTGCATAAAAAAGTTAATAAATGCACTACAAACCTCTCACTGTATTGATATTTGTTCTGCTTGTGTTAATGGTGGCGTTGCTTTTTATTTATCCGTCGCCATTTATCATCTGGCTGAGCATAATCGGGCTTCCTGTACTGATTGCCTTTCAGGCATGGATCGTACTGCGTGCTAAGGATGAAAGCCAGTATGATTCTGATGATGAAAAATGGTATGAAGACCGCCACAATTGAGCACGTGACAGAGTGATAACCCGATCGCAAAAATGATGAATGTCAGACCGAAGATTGAGGATTATCATTGAATAAATCTCAGAAGGTGGATATTTTGTATTTAATTGAAAAACAAAAGCCATGACAAATCTAAAAATTTCTCTAATGCCCGATCCAAACAAAACCATTCATCCTTTTAGTGTACAACAAGCAGTTGTAGCAGTTGGATTGGGCGAGTCAGATGACGAATTGCTGGATTATCTTGACTTTTTTGCCAGGCAAATACCCATTGCCAAGGCTGAGTTTTTGCACGTGTTGCCTACGTTTGATCTCTTTAACACCTTGTTTAAACGAGAAAGCGAAGGGATTGTCAGCAATTATGAGTTGAATGAAGAGGCGATCCGGGAAATGAAAGCAGAAACCAAAGCAAAACTGGAAAAGCAACAAATCGGCAAAGTGGAATTTGATGTGCGCGAGGGCAATCCGTTGGAAGAGTTGCTGAAAGAAGTAGAAGAAACCAAAGCAGACCTGACGATCATCGGTCAAAAGAGCGCCGCTGGTCAGCATGGCATCCTTGCCCGGAATCTGGCACGAAAAACAGCAAGTAATGCCCTCATCGTGCCGGAAGCATCCCCGAAAAGCCTACGCAAAATTCTGGTGCCGATTGATTTCTCTCCTTCATCAGTCAAATCGCTGCAGATTGCTTTAGGTATCAATCAGCAACTGAAAGAGCCGGCTGAGATCATCTGCCTCAATGTATTTGAAATGCCCAGCGTTGTTTCCGTTTACATCCGCAAAACCACTGAAGAATTGAAGAAAATGGTGGAACAGGATCGCATGGATTCTTTTAATGACTTTTTGCGCACGTATGGTGGTAGCGAAATAGGAAGCCTCAAAACCGTATTGATCGAGAACAAAGTGGGCGATATCGGCACTTACATCATGGATTATGCCACATCAATCAAGGCTGATCTGATCATTATCGGCGCCAAAGGTCACTCCAGAGTGGAACTGCTGTTGCTGGGCAGCGTCACCGAGCGGCTGCTTTCAGAAAATGACATTATCCCGACTTTGGTAGTGAAATAAAGCCATTTTATAAAAAATGGGCAGGTATATTACAATGTTTTTAAGCGTTTTGTACGCCGCCCAATTCAAATCGCAAAGCTATGATTATTAATGACAGCAAAAAAATCAAAACGATTCAGGAGGAATTTCAGCAGCGCTTTCCTTATCTGCGTATCCATTTTTACTCCACCCCCCATGAAACAGGAGAAGGTTCTTCGGCAAAAGAACAGCTTAGCGAAGACAAAAGCATCGGTGAAGTTCGGACGGTACACAACGAGGGGGATTTTATGATCCATGAAAATATGACAGTTGCCGATTTTGAAAAGCGCTTTTTTGAAAAATTCGGATTGAGCGTTCAGGTATTCCGCAAATCCGGCGCCATGTGGATGCAAACTACTTCCACCGACAACTGGACACTGGCAGAACAAAACCGAAAAGGCGCTTCATCGGAAGAGGCTTTTATTGAAAAATATGGATCCTGAACAAAGCGGTATGACGCATAAAAGATTCTACCAAACAACAAAATCGTGGATCGGCTATACTGTTTTTGCGGGCGTTACCGGCTGGTGGTTAGGGATGTTGCCAGGTACATTAATGTCAAATGACACAATACCCGAAGCTGCACGGTTTGATCCATCATCTGGGGGCGGGCATTCCTGACGCGAGCGGGCAAATTATTACGATAATACCGATGGCGGCAATTGCAGGTACATTGGCAGATGTTTCAGTTGGTGCTATTACCGGTGTTTATCTGATAAAAATGATAGACTGCACCGCAAACAAAGAAGCGGTTTGACCACTATGGTTCAATAAAAAAAAATACAAGAGCAATTATTTGGCTTTTGCGACTTCAGGGGCAGTTGCGGTCGGGCGATTGCCCTGATTCATTTAAAAAGCGATCACGAGCGCTATTCCCGACGAAAATCCTTCTTCCCGCCGGTCTTTTCCATCAATTTAGTTTCTTTGATCACGATATCATGCGAAAAAGCTTTGCACATGTCATAAATCGTCAATGCTGCAATACTTGCGCCGACCATTGCTTCCATTTCGATGCCAGTTTTAGCGGTCACGCTTGCCGTGCAGTCAATCACCACTTCCCGTTGTTCATTGATGCGAATTTCAATCTGGCAATTTTCCATGCCGATTGGATGGCAAAGTGGAATCAATTCCCCGGTTTTTTTGGCAGCCATGACGCCAGCAATAATTGCGGTTTGGAATACCGGACCTTTTCTGGTATGAATTTCATCCCCTGCCAATAATGCCAGAATTTCGTCATTCAGCACCACAATGCTGCGCGCCCTTGCAATGCGTCGGGTAGCCTGTTTTTCGCCCACGTTCACCATCGTGGGATTACCGGCTGCATCCAAATGCGTGAATTTTTTTGCCATGATTTTCTTGATATCATATTTATCGGTTGCCGACTGGTTTTGAGCAATTGTTCTAATTTAAGCATAATATATTTCCCACAAATATCTCATTACCAATATCTTATCAGCAAATTTACATATTAGCAAATCAGCACATCAATTTATTTACTTTTTGTATCACATCTTTCCCGTCAATCCCGAAGAATTCGATAAATCCAGAACGGAAACACGTCGCCTTTTTTAAAAACATCCTGCCCCAGGGGCAATTCCAAAAAACCATCCGCTTCGGTCAGGTTCGCCAGGTCGCCCGAACCACCGCCAGGCACCGGTTTTGCCAGCACCCTGCCGGTATCATCCATTTCCAACTGAACCTGTAAAAAGTAGGTCAGGTTGGGTTTGAATACCACATTTTCTGCCAAAACAGCAACTCTTTTCTCCACTGGTTTAAGGTCCAGGCATTTGCGTAGCCAAGGCTCGACATACCGAACGGAGCACAAAAACGACGACACCGGATTGCCGGGCAAAGCAAAAATGACAGTGCCCTGTTGTGTTTTGCCAAACCAAAATGGCTTCCCGGGTCGCTGCTGTACCTTATGAAATAGCTTTCTAACGCCCAGCGCCGACAAGGCATCCGGCACGTAATCCATTTTTCCCTCCGAGACGCCGCCACTCAGAATCACAACATCATAAGCCTCCAGGCACTCTCCGAGTTTGGCAATTATCACTTTGCGATTGTCGGGAATGTGCATGCGCGCTGCCTGAATTTTCCATTTAGCAAGTAGCGCCTGAATCGTCAGCGGATTGGATGAACGTATCTGATGGGGTAGCGGTGTTTCATTCACTCCTATAATTTCATCGCCGGTGGAAACGATCACCACCCGAGGTAGTTTTTTCACCTTTATTTCGGCTTTACCAATCGTTGCAGCTACGCCAATCTCCGCAGGTGAGAGCAGCCGATTGGGAGGCACAATGACATCTCCCTGCCGGCGGTCATTGCCCTGGCGATGTATATTCTGCCCCGGTTGGACATCATCTATCAAGACGGTAGCGATCCCGTTGCTTATGTTCACATCTTCGTAGCGCACCACCGTATCCGTTCCTTCCGGGAGCATCGCGCCGGTCATCACTTCGAGGCAATGTTGGGGGTTTCGCAATTTCATCTGCGGCGCACCGGCTGGCTGCAAACCTTCTATCAAAAAATCGCGCTCCCTATCGGCAAAGTTTTTAAAACGAATGGCAATGCCATCCATCGTGACACGATCGAACGGCGGAAATTCGCGGTCGGCAACGAGCGCCTCGGCGAGCACCCGTCGGATCGCCTGTTCCAGCGGGATCGCTTCCACACCAAAGGAAACGCTGTTTTGCAACACAATGTCCGTAGCAGTCTGAACGGTGAGCATCATTTTAGTCTGTTAAAAAACGCGCAGCAAATTTGGTTTTATTTGGGTAAAATCCAGCATGCGAGAACAAAAAAATGGTGAAGAAAAGTGTCGTTATAAAAATCAACATCTTCAAATTAATTATTTCTCCAACTCGGCTACCTTTTGTAAAATCCAGGCTTTGTCCGCCAGGGCTTTGCATGCGTCAATTTCCTGTCGGATTTTAGCAATAGCCTCCCGGTCGCCGGGCATTACCGCCGAAAGCTTTTTCACGAAGCGCAGCACATTGAAATACTGCTGTCGTACTTCTTTGGAAATGAGCTTATTGCGCCGCAGGTAAATCCGAAAACTATCAATCAGTGAATCCAGCGCCAGGTATTCATTCAGTTCGTAATAAGTTTTCAGCAGCATCAGCTTGCCGCCGAGTGCATAGGTAAGGTTTTGATATTCCACTTCGCGTAGCAGCTCGATCACTTTTTCATAATGCTGTTGCTGAAAATGCACCTTCGCCAGATTGTAGATACGTGCATTTACTTGCTCTTCTGGCGGTAATTTCTCGGTATAGCCCTGGATGAAATTTTCTACCCAGTCGAATTTTTTAACCTGCAAGCCAACCGAAATAATAAGTTTATAGTGTTGCGGGTCAATCACTCCCTTTTCTGTCAAAATATTACAATTTAGCATTACATCATAAATACCAAATAGCTCTTCAAAAAATTTAATTCGCCCTTTATTGATTTTAGTATCAATACAATAATTAATAAGATGAATATAAAGCGATTTTAATTCCCCTTGCCGAAAAAAACTTTGATTTTCTTTCAGTAGTTTTTTTAATTCATCATAGAATTTTTCTTCATCGGGGTACAAAAACATTTGTGTAACCAGAAAATAAGCATTTACAATCGGTTCGGTGAGGTACTTGCTTCGCTCTAACCAGTGAAGAAAATCAGGGGGCAAATTAATATTTTCTTCTATGGAAAGGAAATTTCGATATCCTAAAGCATCACAATAGTGTCGAAGTTTACGACTGACATAATAGCAATCCAAATGAAAATCAGCATTTTCAAGACTTCGAAGCATCTCCGGGCTACGGTCGGATTTTTCGGTGAACTGATATAGGTGTTCTTCGAGTAACGATTTGTAATAATGGAAATTTCCGTCGCGTAGCCCCATTTTTTCCAGCAAAATTATAGACTGCCGTACCACGCCAGCGAAATGAAGGTCAAAATCAGGCTCATTTAAAATCTCGAGCAACAGCAATTGCTCCTGAATCGGTTCTTTGCGAAACCTTTCCAGAGCGAGATAACTTTGTACATGCCGAATCAATTCGGAGAAAAGCCGGCGAATATGACCATCGTTGTATGTTTTTTCACCATACAAGCTTTTCCAAATTGCCTGTTTTTTTGCCAAATTATCTTTTTCGGCTTCATTTTTAGGTTCATAAAATTCTTCTGCCAACAATTCAAAGAGTTTCACCAAATCCTCGCTTTCATTGAAATAGGGCGATTGAAGATATTTTCCAAAACGCTGAAGTTCATATCCCGAAAAAGAACGAAGGAGCGTCATGAGTTTTTTGCTCGGCATAGGCTGAACTCGTGATTTTTAAATAGTTATTTGTGATAACATTAGCTAAAGATAATTTGAGTTTTCAATCAGTAAACAAAAAATGTCGGATAAAAGCTACAAAAACTTGTAAAACAAATACTTTATACAGTGAAAAAGCTATACCTTTAGGAACAAAATTAGATTATTGTATTTGGCAGAGAGGCAAAATCTGCTGATTTTTGTAAAGTAACAGCAGCTTCAAAAATCAAAAAATGCGATCTGTAATCTTTATAAACATCGGATTTATCTTTTTTACTTTAATATCATTCAATGCCTTCGCACAGGCGGGAATGCCGTCGGTTTATCTGAAGTTTAAAGAAGATAAGATTTATGTATTGAATAATGAAAAAGTAGAATTTACTGCCGATGTATTTATTGGATCGCCAGACAAACCTGTCGAAAATTTATATGCAGTTGGATTAGAAATTATATTTCCTGCGGAGCTTGTTCTGTCGGACTCTACCTATTTTACTTATCATCCACAGTCCTTTCTGGGGCAAAGCAGCGAAATTACCATTTCGCAAAAAAACCAAGCACTGGATAAAGGGCGTTTTCACATAGCAGTTAGTCGTACCAGTGGTAAAAGCATCAACGGCTTTGGAAAAATTGGTACCGTTCACTTCATCACAGTGAGCGACATCATCGGTAGCCGTGCAATGGAAGAAGTACCTTTCAACGCCACCATCGAAAACGTGCTCCTGCTGGATGCCAATGGCAACCAACTCTCGCATGAAACCGACGAAGACGGCGAAACGGTTTTGTTGATCAACGACATCCTCGCCCGCAGCGCCCGCGCCGGAGAACGTCTCATCGAAATCTATCCGAATCCAGTCAGCGACCAACTGCACATCAATCTGCGCAACCTGCACGGAGAAGCACTGGAGATTTTTGATATTCAGGGGCAACGGGTGCAAACCGAACCCATCCGGTCGCAAAACGTACACGTTTTCACCGAAAACTTCCAGCCTGGTATTTATTTGATCAGAATCCGCACCGAAGAAGGTATTTTTACCAAACGCATCTTGGTGGAAAGATAAGATAACGCAGCGCCTTATTCGCGCAGAAAAAGATGCGCTGGAAATAACTCCGCGAACGCCCTCCACAAAAGGCAAGCGCTGTTGCAAAAAATGAAAAAGCCCGGAAGTAACTTCCAGGCTTTCGAGCGGTCTGGACGGGACTCGAACCCGCGACCCCGTGCGTGACAGGCACGTATTCTAACCAACTGAACTACCAGACCAATGCGTTTGCTGATCGCTTTCGATCAATGCGAGTGCAAATGTAAAATACATTTCTATATCACACAAGGGTAAAACCAAAAAAAAATTAAAAAAAGTTGCCCCCCTCCTCCTTTCCTTTCCTCTTATTGCTAACTTTGCTTCCTGATTACCAAAATAACCCCACCAAACCCGTTTGAATCTTCAAAAAAAAATCGGCTCCTATGGTCTTTTTAGATTTTGAGCAACCCTTGGAAAGCTTGTACGAACAACTCGAAAAGATAAAGCAGGTAGGCGAAGAAGGCGAGATTGATGTCTCGGTAATGATCAAAGAGTTGGAAACAAAAATCAAAAACAAACGCAAGGAACTCTATAATGATCTCACCGGCTGGCAAAAGGTTCAGATTTCCCGCCACCCCGAACGCCCTTATACGCTTTATTACATCGAACAGATGTGCCGCAAATTTGTCGAATTGCACGGCGACCGCTACGTGAAAGATGACAAAGCCATCGTGGGAGGATTAGCAAATCTGGATGGACAAACGGTCGTGATTATCGGGCATCAGAAAGGCGTGAACACCAAAATGCGACAATATCGCAATTTTGGTATGGCAAATCCCGAAGGCTACCGCAAGGCCTTACGCCTGATGAAGATGGCGGAGCGCTTCAATTTTCCGGTCATTACCTTGATTGACACCCCAGGTGCCTACCCGGGGCTGGAAGCCGAAGAACGGGGGCAGGCAGAAGCCATTGCCCGCAATCTGTTTGAAATGGCCCAACTCCGCGTACCCATTATCTGTGTGATCATCGGCGAAGGCGCATCCGGCGGTGCTCTGGGTATAGGTGTGGGCGATCGCGTGTATATGCTCGAATACACCTGGTATTCAGTGATTTCACCGGAATCCTGCTCATCCATTTTGTGGCACAGTTGGGATTACAAAGAACAAGCAGCCGAAGCGCTAAAGCTCACCGCCGACTACATGTACGAATTCGGTTTGATTGACGGCATCATCAAAGAGCCCATCGGTGGCGCGCATAGCAACCCTGAAGAAATGGCTAAAAACCTCAAACGCCAGATCAAAAAAGCCATTGCCGAACTGCAGGAAATGTCACCAGAAGAACGAATCGAAGCCCGGATCAATAAATATGCGACAATGGGCGTTCATGATATAGCTGAAGAAAAAGAACCACAAGAAAAAACCAAGGAATAGCAGAATACCAGAATTCGCAACTATTATCATTGATAATCAGATCCTTCGGCAATAATTTTATTTTGCCGATTATGTCCAAAATGATGTTTCAAAACATTCGCACATACTTTTTTCGCCAATCGCTCCAAAATTTGCTCAAACAGCAACGCAGCAAACAACGAGCCGTTAGTTTTGAAGAGGCACAGTCCATCGGTATTTTGTTCGATGCCACCGATCTGGAAAAGCGGCACATAGTGCTTGAATACGCCGACCAGTTGCGCAATCATGGCAAACGGATCAAACGCCTGGGCTTCTTCGACAGCAAACTGGATGATCCCAACTTTACATTCAAATATTTCAACCGCAAAAATCTGGATTGGGCAGGTCGCCCCATCGGCGAAAACGTTCGGAATTTTACCCAGGAAGCTTTCGACTGGCTGCTGATCTTAGACACCGTTTCTACTCCGCAGTTCGAACACATCGCCGCCATGTCAAATGCATCGCTACGCGTAGGTCCAGTCGCGGAGAACACCTCCTGCTATGACATTATGATTGACACCAACAATCCTGATCTCCTGAATTTTATTAAACAAATGGAATTCGTATTAGCCAAGACCAATACCCGACATGAAGCAGCATAAATTCAGAGGAACCGGCGTTGCCCTGATCACGCCATTCAACCATAAAGCAATTGACTACCCGGCGCTCGAACGTTGCATCGAACACGTCATCCAAGGGGGCGTGGAATATATCGTTTCTCTCGGCACCACCGGTGAAGCCATCACGCTGACCGCCCAGGAATGCCGCGATGTGCTGGATTTTACAATCAAAACTGTAGCCGGCAGAGTGCCCATCGTTGCTGGATTTTTCGGCAGCAATTTTACCGAGGCGCTCGTCACTAAAATTCAAAACTACAACTTCGACGGCATTGACGCGATCATGTCGAGCAGCCCGGCGTACAGCAAACCTTCCCAGGAAGGCATTTTTCAGCACTACATGGCGATTGAGAAAATATCGCCGCTGCCGATCATCATCTACAACGTACCGGGACGCACCAGTTCCAACGTGCAGCCCAACACCATCCTGCGCCTTGCCCACGCCAGCGAGAAATTCGTAGCCATCAAGGAAGCCTCCGGCGATGTAGTGCAAGCCATGAAAATACTGAAGAATCGACCGGAGCATCTGCTCGTGTTGTCGGGCGACGATCCGCTCACTCTGCCTATCATTGCCAGCGGCGGCGACGGCGTTATCTCGGTGATTGCCAACGCTTTACCAACACAATTTTCTGACATGGTACGTGCTGCGCTCCACAATGACTTGGACACCGCCCGTCGCCTGAACCTATCATTGCTCGACGTGCATCCCTGGCTCTACACCGATGGCAACCCCGCCGGCATCAAAGCCGCCATGTCCATGCTGGGGTTGTGTAACAATGAACTGCGTATTCCGCTTACGCCCGTTTCCGACGCCACCTACGAGGGGTTGAAAAAAGAATTGGAAAAAGTCTTGGGGTTGGCTGAGGTGTAGCTACAAAATGGAATCAAAGATTACCGCCACTATTCAACGGTTTTGCCTAGCCCTTGATCAAAAAAATTGGACGCAATTAGCTCATTGTCTGACAGAAACAATTTACACCGATTATTCAAGTTTTCGGCAAACGCCGCCCGCCACGATCAGCTCAAAGGAATACGCCATGCTGCGTGAACAGGCACTGTCTCATTTGATTACGATTCACGAAAACTTTGATTTTCAGGTTGAAATAAATAATTCGGAAGCACAATGTTATTGCAAGTATCGCATTCAGCGATTTACAGCAGACCGAAGCAAGTTTTTCCATTCTTATGGCACGTATCATTACACCTTAACCAAGGAGCAAGGCGACTGGCGCATCTCAGCGATTCGGCAATTTCTGCGTAAAAACGAAGGAGACCCCAGTATTCACGGAGGATTGCGCTGATCACCGCAAATGCAGCGCCGCCACGCTTTCAATGTGGTGCGTATGCGGAAACATATCCACCGGACGCACGCGAAGCACCTCGTATTTTGCGCTAAGCACCTGTAAATCACGCGCTTGTGTTGCCGGATTGCAACTCACATACACAATTTTTGGCGATTCGAGTTGGAGCAGCATCTCCACCACCTGCTGGTGCATGCCCGCGCGGGGCGGGTCGGTAATGAGCACATCGGGCTTGCCGTATTGGGCAACAAACTCCGGAGTTAGGATGTCCTTCACGTCGCCAGCGTAGAAAACGGTATTATCAATTTGATTAAGCGCAGCATTTTCTTTTGCATCGTCAATTGCGGCTGCAATTTCCTCAATACCAACTACTTGCCGACAATTTTGAGCCAGGTACAACGCAATGCTCCCAACGCCCGTGTACAAATCGTACACATTTTCGCCGCCTTGCAAATCCGCAAATTCCACCGCAATGTCGTACAAAGCTTTGCCTTGGCGGGTATTGGTCTGGAAAAAAGATTTCGGGCCGATTTTGAAACGCACGTGCCCCAGTTGTTCTTCGATATAGCCTTTCCCGTAATAGGTAATCATTTCCAAGTCCATCAGATAGTCGTTCACTTTGGTATTGATGCAATAGCACAAAGTGGTAATTTGCGGAAAGCGCGCCAATACTGCGTCCATGAAGGGCTTGAACAACGCCGGTTGGTCCTCGCCAAAGCTGAAAACCAGCATCACCTCGCTGGTGGTGGCAACGCGCACGACTACGCTGCGAAGCAAGCCCTGCTTGGTTTTATTGTCAAAAAAAGTGAGATTTTGTACCAAGGCAATTTCGCGGATGCCGTTGCGCATTTCGTTGGACGGATCCGGCTGAAGCCAGCAATGATGAATATCCACGATTTTATCGAACTCCCCGGGGCGGTGGAATCCCAGCGCGTTGCGATGCGCGAGATTGCCGTCAGCATTGATTTCTTCTTTGGTGAGCCAGCGCGTGTTGGAGAAGGTGAATTCCAGTTTATTCCGGTAGTAAATCTTTTCGGCAGCGCCCAGAATTGGCTGAAAATCTCGCACTCGCACTTTTCCAATGCGCTGGAGAGCGTCTTCTACCACTCTTTGTTTGTGTCGCAGTTGCGCTTCATAACTCAAATGCTGCCATTTGCACCCGCCGCAAAGTCCGTAGTGCTGGCAAAACGGTTCCACCCGATCCGCAGAATATTGGTGAAAATGCAAGGGTTTGCCTTGCATGAAGCCAGATTTTTTGCGCAGCACCAGCACGTCCACTACATCGCCTGGAGCAACATCCTCTACAAAAATGACCTGCCCGTTTGCCGTTCTGCCTACGCTTTTGCCCTTATCGGCAATACCAGTGATCGCAATATGGGTCAAGATCTTCTTTTTCCTCGATTTCATTCCATCCAAAATTAACAAAAATGAATTACGACGTGCGAAGATCGAACAATTCAACCATAAATCGCACTTCCCACTCCGTACTTCTTGCTTCGCAAATCGTACTTTCTCCCTCTATCGGGTAAGCACAATGTAATCGCGGATCAGCGTTTTCAAAAACTCGATTTTATCGCGAGGTATTTCCTGAATATCAAGCAGTTGCACAAGATACGCTGCTGCTTCGTTGACCGCCTTTGCATGCGCCGGGTTCGGATACTGCCGGTAGCGGGCAATGAGGTGTTTGATGAGCAGCATGTCCTGTTCGCTCAGGCTACGTACTTCGGGGTACACCGGCTGGTAATTTTCGATAGAACTGATTTTCAGAATGTCTTCCAGGCGAAAGCGCGTCTGCGCCCGGACGCGGATCACGGTAGTGTTGGCGGTCATATCGCCAAGGCGTTGATTTTTGGGCGAAGAACTGATGAGCAAAGCCGCCAGCACACCGAGCGAAGCGATCGTGTCCACAATGTGAAACACCGCCCGCAAGAAATAGTCGCTCAAACCCGGTTCGGCACCATCGAGTCGCACCACCTTGATTCCCAATGCTTTTTTACCCCAGGACTGCCCGTTTGCCAGTACTTCCGACAGAAACTGATACGCCATAAAGCCGACAACCGGCAATAATCCAAAAATAAAATTGGTCAATAAGCCATTTTCGCCGAATATTACATCGCCAAAAGCGCCCAAAACAAGAAACAATAAAATGAAATAAGCCATTCCTACAATCAGCATATCCACAAAAAAAGCCAGCGCGCGCTCGCGCAGGGAGGCAAGCTCGTATTCGATGGTCACGTTTTGCGTAGTGCGGATGTCGATGGTTTGCATAATCTCCTTCAGCAGTCAGATGCGAGATGCCAGACTTTTTTGAAATAAAAGTAAAATTATGAAAAATAGAATGCAAGAACGAGGTACCTTGTTGTATTTGCGGAAATATTTTTATAAAATGCATTCTGAGAACAAAAACGTGAGATAAGAGTTTTCAGACATTACCGCGAACGGTCTGTTTTCTTTGCTCTGATATCAAAAAAATGCGCGAAACCAGTTTTATCCGGCAAAATAAACACAAGTGGCAGGAGTTCGAATCAGTGCTGGAAGGGCAATACCAGGATCCCGACAAGCTTAACGACTTGTTTGTGCAAATCACCGACGACTTGTCGTACTCCCGCACGTTTTATCCCAACCGCTCGGTCCGGGTTTATCTGAACGGGCTGGCGCAACGAATTTTTTTCAAAATTTACAAAAGCCGCCGCTCGCCGCTCAAGCGCCTCGGCGAATTCTGGCTGGATGAACTGCCACAATTGGTGTTTGAAGCGCGACGTGAGTTTTTGTTGTCTTTTCTGGTATTTGCGCTGGCATTTCTGATCGGCGTGCTGTCAAGTGCAATGGATAAGGAATTTGTCAACGTCATCCTTGGCGAAAGCTATGTAGATATGACGATTGCGAATATCGAATCGGGCGACCCAATGGCAGTGTACAAGCAGCGCGGCAAGTTTGGCATGTCGTTGGGCATCACCGCCAACAACCTCTGGGTGTCGTTTCTCACTTTCTCGATGGGCGTCTTTTTTGCCATTGGCAGCATCGCCATTATGATCCAAAACGGCATCATGGTAGGCGCTTTCCAGTATTTTTTTATCGAAAAAGGCTTATTCTGGGAATCGTTCCTCACCATATGGATTCACGGCACGCTGGAAATTTCGGCGATCATTATAGCCGGCGCGGCAGGCATTACAATGGGCAAAGGGCTTGTATTCCCTGGCACGCACACACGCGCGCAAGCGTTCCAGCGCTCGGCGCGGCGGGGCGTAAAAATTATGATCGGCATCGCTCCCATCATTATCATGGCAGGCTTCATCGAAGGCTACCTGACGCGGCATACCGAAACGCCTGATCTTATTCGGGGCTTATTCATCATAGTGTGCCTGCTGTTTGTGCTGATTTATTTTGTATGGTATCCATATATCAAAGCTCGCACCGGACTGGCAAAACCGGTTTTGGATGCCAAAATTCCGCCCACCCAACAGCAACAATTGGATTTCACGACGATAAAATCTTCAGGAGAAATCTTCGGGGATGTGTTCAATTTTTATACCCGGCACATTGGCAACATCTCGCTGCTGGCGCTGGCTGGCGCGGCGGTGTTCACGGCAACGGCCGTTGTGCTGTCGGGTTTCGATCTGGTGCGCAAATTTGTATTTCCAGGGCGCCTGTTTGGAACCCTGAGTACCCTGTCGCAGTTTTTTACAGCAGAACAAGTGCCATTGCTACCCTGGATTCACATCCTTACCTTTGCGGCGCTGATCACCGGCATCTTCGCATGGTTACACCAAGAAAGCGAGCCTGGGCGGCGCATTGGTGCAGGAAATATGCTGGCAGCCTTCGCCAAAAATGCGATCGCCGTGAGCACCTTGGGTTTCTTTTTGTTGCTCAAAAGCAGTTACACGCCTTATTTAATGGTATTGTACCTGCCGGCGTTACTGCTCTGGGGCTACGTGATGCAAACCGAGAGGCTGAATCCATTCCGGGGCTTGGCGCGAGCAATGTCGCTGATTCAGCGCAACCTCAGCACAATCCTGGGCTTGCTAATCGTGTTGTTTTTCGTGAGCGTGCTGTTGTTTCTGCTTACAGACACCATGATTTTCTGGTTTTTCCTCGACCTACTGAGCTGGATCGTTCATTTTGAAGCAGATACAATGAGCCAGATGAGCACAATCGTTGTTACTTTTACGGTGATGTTCATTTTGAAAATGGCGTTTGTACTGTTTATTGTTGGCTTTGGGCTGTTGTATTACACATTGCAGGAAATTGCGGAAGCAAGCCACCTGCGGGCGCGGATTCAGCAGATCGGGCTGGCGAAACGTATCAAAGGATTGGAACAAGAGGGGTAATGTGTTGATATTTAGTTTTGTAAATTTTTTTAAAAATTATTTAATATTGGAAGAAGCGCCCAAACAGTTTTGCAGCAATTGTGGAAATCCAGCGGACTACAATCCGAGATACCCCAAATACATTTGTAAGGATTGCCGCAAATTGGAAATATTGGATGAAAATGGTATTAAAATCTCTTTTTCCAACGTAAGTCTGTCCGGCGGTTTGCTTGTTTATTACCATTTCAATGATATCAATGTAAAGAAAGAAGAATGTATTGAAAAAATATGTTTTATTGGCGGCAAAAAATTCGCAGCTACGGAAAGCAGATTTGGTGGGATTGTAATTCAAAAAAATAGATGATTATACATTATTATAAAAAAATTATACAACTTACTTTTTTATTAACATTGCCGTTGTTTGCCAATGCGCAAACGTCGGACGAAAGTGTGGTGCAGCCGCGAGAATTTCAGGAAGCCCAGTGGCAGCGCGCGAAAGAAGGCATTGACTATTCGGCGGACGTGCTGAAAACCAGAAAGAAAAAGAAAAACGACGAGAAAAAAGGTAAAGGCAGTAAGCAAAGCCCCGCGATATTTGAGGGTGGCAACGCTGCAAGCATCATGAAAGTACTGATCATTGCACTGGCGGCAGTAGCACTTATTTTTCTAATTATCAGTCTGTTAAACTTAAGAAATCCGCGAAATAAAAAAATCAAAGCGCCTTTGTCGGCGACCAAACTGGCAGAAATCGAGGAAAATATTCACGAAGCGGACCTGGAAGATTATATCCGCCAAGCTATTGAACAACAAGACTTTGCCCTGGCGATCCGGCTCTACTACCTTGCCATTCTCAAAGAATTATCACTAAAAAAACTGATCCACTGGAAAAAAGACAAAACCAATAAGGATTACCTCCGCGAAATGCGACCATCGCCGCTGTCCGGCGCTTTCGGAGAAATTACTGCGATTTTCGAGCGCATCTGGTACGGCGAAAGCCCGGTACAAGCCCTTGAATTTCAACGCTTAGAGCCTAAATTCCGGGCACTGGCGCATCAAATTAACGCCATCACAACCCTCACCGCCAAATGAAAAAACGCCAACTCCTCATCATTGCCGGTATTCTCCTGGTGCTTGCCCTGCTCACCATCGCATTTCTGAGCCAGCCGCGCACGCGTTTCAACTGGGATCCGACTTACGAGGCGCAAAGTAAAGAACCATTCGGCACGTACATTATGGCGGAATTGCTGCAGAACGATTTTCCCGGCAAGGGTTTTGAGATATTGCGCGACAGCGTCAAGAGCATGCTGCCCGCCAAAAACGAAGCCGCCAACTACGTGTTCATCGGCGAAGCGCTGTATATGGATTCGCTCGATATAGATGCCCTGCTGAAGTTTGTGGAATACGGCAACACGGCGTTTATTGCCAGCCGCACCATTCCGCAAGAGCTGATGGATTTTATGTACTATGATGAATGCGATTACAGCGAATGGACAGACTACTCCTCACTGCGTGATACGGCGGTGACGATCAATCTGCTCGATCCGGCGTTGCGTGCAAAACGAGATTTCCGTTACGAATTCGTTTACCGAAACAAAGTACGCGCTTACAATTGGTCGTACATTGACCATTTTTACCTGTGTGAAGGCGAATTTGGCATGGAAAAACTGGGCGTTTTGAACGATTCCCTTATTCATTTTGCCAAAATTCAATACGGCGAAGGCATATTCTACCTGCACACCGTGCCGTTGGCATTCACCAATTATCACATGCTGGAGAAAAGTAGTCTGGACTATGCCAACCGCGTATTTTCCTATTTGCCCGCCGGCAAAATCTATTGGGACGAATACAGCAAAACCCTTGAATCCATTGGGCGTGCGCGCAACGGCGGCGGCAATCGCGCCATCTCGCAGGAAAGCCCCGTGCAATATTTGCTGAGTCAGCCGCCCTTAGCCTGGGCCTGGTATCTGCTACTGGCGATGGGATTGTTGTTTTTGCTATTCCGCACCAAGCGGCGGCAGCGCATTATTCCGGTACTGGAACCAAATACCAATACTTCGCTTGAGTTTGTGGCGACCATCGGGCGCCTGTATTTTTTACAAAACAGTCACAAAAAGCTGGCGTTACAAAAGATGAAACTGTTTCAGAACTTCGTGCGAGAACGCTATCATCTGCGCGGACACGAGCCGGACGCAGAATTTATTGAAAAACTGGTCGCCAAATCGGAAGTTTCTCCGGCGCTCATAGATAAAATTTTACTAATGTATCGCAATATCAACAATTCCAACATCATAACCGAAAATACGCTGATTGAATTCCACCAGTTGATGGACGAATTTTATAGAACGTGTAAATAAACCTGCAAGTCATCAATCCAGCTTGAATAACTATTTATTTTATTGAAAAATTTTGATAAAATATCAAGACCATGCTGAACGAAGAATTCCAAAACGAGGAACACGCAGAACACCCATCGGAAATACCGCAGCCGGATGCGACCGAAGCGGCTATTTTGCAGAACCGTCTGGATCTGAGCCACATCAAACAGGGCGTAGATGCGATCAAAGCGGAGGTGCAAAAAGTGATCGTAGGGCAAGACGAAACGATTGAGCTGCTTTTGGCGGCGATTTTTTCTGGCGGGCATGTGCTGCTGGAAGGTGTGCCAGGCATTGCTAAAACATTGCTTGCCAAGCTCTTAGCCAAAACTATGCAGGTCGATTTCTCCCGCATCCAGTTTACGCCCGACCTCATGCCAAGCGACGTGCTGGGAACCACCGTTTTTAATATGAAAACCTCAGAATTTTCATTCAATCACGGTCCGATTTTTTCCAATATCGTGCTGATTGATGAGATCAACCGCGCGCCAGCCAAGACCCAGGCGGCGCTCTTTGAGGTGATGGAGGAATATCAAGTAACGGTGGACGGCACGACCTACCCAATGAATTTTCCGTTTTTTGTGATTGCTACGCAAAACCCGATCGAACAGGAAGGCACCTACAAACTGCCCGAAGCACAACTCGACCGCTTCCTGTTGAAAATCAACATGATGTATCCGAAATTGGAAGAAGAAAAAGCCATTTTGTACCGCTTCCGCAGCGATTTCAAAATCCGGCAAAAGGAAGAGGTACAGCCGGTGTTCAGTACGGAGGACGTGCGTAAGTGCCAAGAGTTGACCGAAAAAGTGTTCATTCGTGACAGCTTGCTGGATTACATTGCCGCGATTGTGCACGACACCCGCAACAACGGCGACCTGTTCCTGGGTGCTTCGCCGCGCGCTTCGCTGGCAATTCTACGCACGGCGAAAGCAATTGCCGCCCTCTCCGGTCGCGATTTTGTAACGCCCGACGACATCCAGTACGTGGCGTACCCAGTACTCAATCACCGCGTCATCCTTACGCCCGAGCGTGAAATGGAAGGCTATGATACCCACGATGTGATTCGGGAGATTATTCAAAAAATTGAAGTGCCAAGGTAATCATTGGAAATTTATCATTGCCCATTTCCCACATAAATACCTTGATACATGAATACTTGAACGCAATCAAATGAAAAACCTCTTCCTCACCAACCGTTTTTTCTGGCTGCTCGGAGCGCTGATCGTGCTCTTTGCAGGAAGCTTTGCCGTACCCCTGCTGTTCCCGGTCGTGCAAGCGTTGTTTGTGCTGGCCGTGGTAGCGGTCGCGCTGGATATTTGGTTGTTGTTCAATAAAAACATAGACGTAACGGCAGTGCGAACCTTGCCCAAGCTGTTCAATCTCAGTGATCCGAACCCGGTCAGGTTGCATTTGGAAAATCTGTCCAATCTAAAGCTGGATGTCGCCATCATTGACGAGTTGCCGGTGCAGTTTCAAATCCGCGATTTTATAGAAAAAATTACCCTCAACCCCGATGAAACCCGCACCATTCAATACGAACTGCGCCCCACCGAACGTGGGGAATATGCCTTCGGCGCCATCAATTTATACCTGAGCACGTCCATTGGGTTGGCGCAACGTCGCCTTCGTTTTGATACGGCTACCAAAGTGCCGGTCTATCCTTCGATTTTGCAGATGAAGCAATTGGAACTCAGAGCGTTCAATCGAACCGCACAGTTTCAGGGCATCAAAAAAATGCGTCGTATCGGGCACAGCTACGAATTCGAGCAAATCAAAAATTACGTTCGGGGCGACGATTATCGAAGCATCAACTGGAAAGCCAGCAGTCGGCGTTCAGAGCTGATGGTCAATCAATACGAGGATGAGCGTGCACAGCAGGTGTACAGCGTGATTGACAAGAGCCGCGTCATGCGTCTGCCGTTCAATGGTTTGAGCCTGATGGATTATGCCATCAACGCTTCGCTGGCGATTTCCAATATTGCTTTGAAAAAGTACGACCGTGCCGGATTAATCACATTTTCGGATAAAATTGGCTCGACGGTCAAAGCTGACAACCACCCTACTCAACTAAATAAAATTCTACAAGCACTGTACAAAGAGCGCGAACGTACGCTGGAATCGAATTACGAATTACTCTACCATGCCGTGCGCAAGCTCGTCAATCGCCGCAGTTTGCTGTTGCTGTACACCAACTTCGAAAGTATGCACGCCCTGGAGCGTGTGTTGCCGCTGCTGCGCAAAATCAACAACTTCCACTTGTTGGTGGTCATTTTCTTTGAAAATACCGAAATTCGCGACTTTGCTTTCAAAAAAGTGGAAACGCTGGAAGATATTTACCATCAAACCATTGCGCAAAAATTTCTTGCCGAAAAATCACAAATGGTGCAGGTTCTGAATCAATACGGTATCCAGGCGGTGCTCACCGCGCCGGAAGATTTGTCCATTAACACTATCAACAAATACCTGGAATTAAAATCGCGGGGCTTGATTTAATACCGATTTCAATGGATGATGGCGTACTAAAAACTAAATAATAAACTGCCTTACAATTGTTTAATTTTTCATATTTCCGCCTTCTCATTTCAAATTTGGTACAAAGCTACCTCACTTCAAATTCCGTCCGGCGATTGCGCTGGCGGCCCTCCGGCGTATCGTTGGTATCAATAGGTTGGCTTTCGCCAAACCCCTTGTAGCCCAAGCGTTCCAAGGCAATGCCGTTTTGAACAAGGTAATCGTACACCGTTTTGGCGCGTTGTTCCGAAAGTTGTTGATTGGCTTCCTCCGAGCCGACGTTGTCGGTGTGTCCATTAATGCGAATTTTCAGACCAGGATTCCCTTCCAGCAACGCTTTCAAGCGATCGAGCTCGGTTTTCGATTCCGGGCGCAAGTCAGCGGAAGCAGTTTCAAAAAAGACGTTGCGCAGCACGATTGGTCTGGACTTTGTAAGTGGCTGGGCATCAGCAGCAATCTCCGGAATAGGCGTAAGCCCGATTTCCAACATAATTGGTTCGGAAGAGGATTTCACTTCCGTTAAATCAAAATTTTCGGAATGAAACAGATATTTTTCTTTATTAACATTCAGCGCAAAATCATTTCCCAAAGGCAAGCATACCAGGAATTCGCCGTCGCTGTCGGTTTCTGCGGAAGCGTATATCTGACTGGTTTTCAAATCGGTAAATTCCACTTTTGCGACCAGCGGCAACTTCGTTGACTCATCAAAAACCTTTGCGCGCACGTATGTTACCGGATTTGGCCGGGCTTTGGGATCCAATTCAAAAGTGAAAATATCTGAATTTTTTCGAGCGAGGATGATCGAAGTATTGCTATTGTCGTCGTCGGCTTCATCGCTGGCGTAGTACGCCGTCTTGCCGTCAAGGCTTACGATAAAAGCGCCCTCATTCGCCAGAGTGTTGATAGGATAACCCAAATTTTGGGGCTTACCCCAGCCGCCATCGGGTTGTTTTTTTGCGAAAAAAAGGTCAAATCCGCCCATTCCCGGATGCCCTTTGGACATGAAATACAGCGTTTGTCCATCAGGGTGAATAAACGGCGCCTGGTCGTCGTCTTCCGTGTTGATGTTTGCGCCAAGATTGACCGGTTGTCCCCAGCGGCCATCCGGCTGGCGATAGCTTACCCACAAATCATTGCCCCCCAGCGTACCAGCACGATTGCTCGCAAAATACAGTGCCTTGCCATCAGCTGAAAGCGAAGGCTGTGACTCCCAGGCAGCAGAATTGATTGGCGGACCAACGTTGCGGGGCTTCGTCCAAACACCATCCCTGGATTCGGAGTAATACAAATCACAACGCCCCATGCCCCCCTGACGCTCACAGGCAGTAAAAAACAGCAGCTTCCCGTCCGCTGAAATGCTTTGCGCCCCTTCATTCAGAGGGGTATTGATGTTTTCGATCGGCTTGCCTTTTTGCCACTCGCCGTTCACTTTTTCACTGAAGTAAAAATCTTCCTGCCCGTTGACATAAGCAGTGTACACCAGAAATTGCTCGTCGGCGGTAAGCGCGGGCAAGTATTCAGGATTGGGCGTATTGATATTGGAATTCAGGCGCTTTGGCTCGAATGGCACGGGGTGCTCCACCGCTTCAGCTGCAAACCGGCAATTTTCAAGGTGTTTCTCAGCACGTGCTTTTTGCCGCGCATTGCGGGGATTGGATTGTAAAAACCGCTCCAGCCAGGGTACCGCATCGGCAAATTTATTTTCGTTGTAAAACGTCAGTGCAAGCTGATAAAATACAGCTGAATCGTAGTTTTCGTCGAGGGCGAGGGCTTTTTTATAACCAGCTTCTGCCTCCGCGAAAGCGTCCTGGGTGTACTTGATCGCAGCCCAACGAATATAGCCATCAATGAAAGTAGAGTCTATATTAAAAATTTTTTCCAAATCTTCCAGCGCTTCATCGAAATGCTCGGCTGCCGTGAAGTGTTCCACGCGTTCCCACAGCTTCAGCACTTTGCTATCTGCCGTTTTTTTGGTGGTATAATTTTGTGCAAACAACCAATGTGCTCCTCCCAAAAGGAACAATATAAATGTGAAAAATCTCATACGTTTTTAAATTGTTACAAAAGTATTACGAACAGGGCAGGCGTTTTAGTATAATCTGGCATGAGGGAATAGTGTGGCAAAATATATGATAGATAGTTTTTTCTAATTTGTTGAGATAGTTCGAGTCTTGGATTCTCTGGTAAATTTGCGCTCACCAAGATTCAATTTTCTTGTCGTCATACATTTGGAAACACTACCCATGAGGGAGCACCCTGCGGATGCTCCTTCGCGCTGAATTTTTTGTCAAAAGTCGAGACCAATTGAAATATAAAGACGAGGATCAAGTACTTGCCGGGTTTCGATGCCCCAGGCATAATCCACCCGTACAAAGTACCCAAAAAGCACACTGCGCAACCCCCCACCGTAGCCGGCTACGATCGGATCGCGGAAGTAATTGATTTTGACTGTAATGTCGTTGCCATTGGAAATAATCTTGGTATTCAATGGGCTATCCTGGCTGAAGGGGTCGTTGCCCGTCCAGGCGGTACCTACATCAAAGAAGCCCACTGCCTGAAAATTGCGCAGGAAAGGTGATTTGATTCGATTTGAGATCATCCTGAAAATTGGCAGACGCAGCTCCGTATTGATCACGGCGAAAGAATTACCATTGCGAATGTTGGTGCCAAATCCACGCAGGTTGGTTGCCAGTGTCTGGAAAGAAATATCGCTCCCTGCTGCCGGAATCGGAATGTCGTCTTCCTGTTCAGGGAAAAGCCAGTTGTCCACGCCTCCCAGGAAATACAGCATTTTTTCTGTGCCAAAAGAAGTAGCGCCCGCAAAGCGTCCAGCAAAAATGGCGTATTTGCCGATACGCTGGTAATGCCTTGCATCAAAGCCAATAATTCCCATGGCACCCCGGGCAAAGTCGAGATTGACACCGTCGCGCACCGAGAGGTCAAACTTTTTCACTACTTCGGCGAATATCTTGTAACGAGAACCGTTTTTGATATTAAGTGCAACATCATAAGTATTGTCAAAAACATATTCCACTTTCAGTCCGAGGCGTTGCTCGGTGCGCGTTGGGTCGCCCAGCACATAATTGCCGCCAAGCGTATCGGCATAAGTAGCCAGCTGGGTTTCGCGGTCACGACGGATGGTGCCCGTTGCCCGAATACTTCTGAAAATATCCAGGGGATAACGCACACCGACCTGCCCAAGCAAAATATTTACCTCCCGGCGATCCGGCACGTAGAAATTGCTGTCTTCCGTATAGCGGTTATTGCGACGGTAGATGGCATATCTTTTGTCCAAGCGTTTTTTCTTATCGTTGAAAACCAGAAAATATTCCGACCCATTAAAAGTAGTTGGAATACGAATGCCTCCTTCGAATTCATAATCTTCGAACAAATCTTTAAAGTTTGCTTTCATCAAAATACCGGGAGGCGGATAATTGAACCCGTCCGGATTGGCGGCGAATGTCTCCAGCCCTTCAAACAGTAGGCTATTGTCCAACTGGGTAGTCACGTAGTCCGTCCTGAATTGCAGACGATATGGCACAATGCGCCCCGGGCGAAAGCGGTAAACAGGTATCGGCTCTGGCTGAATAGTAATTTTGGGCAATTCTCCTGGCATTACAATACTGATGTTGCCCGGTTGTTCGGTTGGCTTTTCAGTTGCCTGCTCTACTTTTTTTGGTTCTTCTACAACCACCTGTGCCGGTTTTTCCTTTGCTTCAAACTCGGTCTGAAAAAAATAATTGTCAATATCAATCTTGCTGGTATCCGCTTTTTCTGGTTTAGGTTTAGGCGATACTTCTTCTTTTACTACTGGCTTTTCGGCGACAGGCGGCGGCGTTGTTTTGAGCGGCAATACCGGCAGTAACATGGTCGTAATTTCCTTGCCCATCTGACGCAGTCGGGTTATCTCGCGCTGTTTGTGGCGAGTGAGCAATGGTGTTATGATCGTATCCATATCTATTTCTGACCAGAAAATACGAGGTTGGTTCTGAATGATGACTTGCTCTGCCAGGCGACCGGCGCGCAGAGCAGTGTGCTGAGACACGATGCTTCGATTGTAATTGGAACTGGTATGATTAATGGCTCGCTGCTTGATAACCGGACGAACGATAACCGAGTCAATCAAGGTAGAATCCAACGAATTTAAGGAGGAATCGGCATGCATGACGATTTCGGTTCCATCCTTGAGGTAGATAGTTTGTTCCAAATGGTGGACGTAATCTTCCAGGTATCCCATTTCGCGATTCATAATACCAGCGCGGTCACTCAGATACGAATAAAACGTCGTATCAACCGCAGCAGGCTGGCGTTCGTCGGCAAACGGTGTATGCGTGATCTGCACTAGCTCGTTGGTGCGGTTTTCCAGGTCGTAGTAAAAAATATCGAAACTTCCAGTGGGCAAAATTGTATCCAGATTCATCGGCGCCAGAAGAGAATCGGGGCGATTGGACGCAAACAGAATGCCTTTTTTGTTGCGAATAGTAACCGTACTTGCGTCCAGATCATCATAAAAGTCGTTGGTGAGGCGCTGCGATTGGCGGGTATTCTGAAAATAAACGTAGATATCGGAATAGCCGCGTACCGTTGCTGAAAACAGAAGCGCGTTAGGGTCAATATAATCCACACTGTTGACACGCTGAAATTGGGTGGAAAGGTCTTCGCTTCTGAATTTTTTACCTGGAATATTGTAAACCAATAGCTTAGGAGCATCCCGTCTTTCGGACAGAATGGCAATATCCTGACCGGTCGGGCTCCAGGCAATAATCGGATAGTCATAATCCGTTGCCTGAAAGGGATTGCGGAAGCCGTCTTTTAGAACCATTTTTCGCTCTCCGCTCTGAATGTCCTGTATAAAAATTTTGTAGCGCCCGATTTCGTTTTGCACGTAGGCAAGTTGTCTGCCATTGGGGCTGAGTTTTGCCTGGGTAATCGGCAGATTGCGGCGATTTTTGATGGAAATTTCCCGTCCAGTGGGTGCATTTCGCTGCGATTCTTCCGTCGTATAGCGGTTTTTGAAATATTTTAGCCAACCTTCCGTGACGATATTGTAAGAACTTCCCAGCACATACAGAAAGCCGCTTTCGATGCTGCGATTGATGCGGGTGAGGTACAACAGATTGGATACGGTGGATTTGCCAAAATTCTCTGCAATGTAGTACCAAAGCGCGTGCCCCGCCAATTTGGGGTCTTCTTCGGCGAATTTGTCGAAATTTTCAAAGTTTTCACTCAGAACCGCATCGCGCAGTTGATTATCAAGTTCTACGTTCCACTCTTCCCCGGCGTAGGATGCCAGTCCTTCCTTGAACCAGGGCGGAAGATTCAGCATCACGGCATTTTGCACAATTTCCTGCAAATTGGAGCCAAACAGCATGGCATCGAGATAAACCGAGGCGATTCCTTCTCGCACCTGCCGGCGCAGGTGTTTGTGATTGCCATCGAAATAAACAAAAATTTTGTTTCCGACGATCTTGGTTTGCCCCCCAATATTGGTGAAAGTCTCTTCACTGCCGATGTTGCTCTGCTTGAGATCGGTCAGGTCGGTATAAACGATAATTTGGATTTTTTCGTTAATCCGATGCTCCAGAATGCGCTGCACCCCATTGAATTCTTCCTCTGCGATCATCACCACCGCCTGCCCGATGTTGCGGGCTTCGCCATACCAATAAGTAATGAAGTTATCGCTTTCGTACTGCATCCACTCATCAAAATCACGGTGATACTGCACTCTGTTTTTTCCGTAGGTAGTCTGGGTGCCCTGCGCCCGCGCCAGTGCAGCGGCTAAGGGTATGATCAGCAACAGAAGGGCGTAGCGATATAATTGCATATAGCTCTTTTTACTTATGTCTGCTAATTGAAAATTAGCAATAGAATTAATGTATTTTTGCAGACTTCCAATTTAAATTTTTTTTCGGAATTCATACAGTTTTTAAACAGAAAAACATGGCGCAGGTTGTCTGTCTGACATTTAATCCTTTTCAGGAAAACACCTACTTGTTATACGACGACTCAAAAGAGTGCGTCATCATTGATCCGGGTTGCCTGGAGCAACGGGAAAAAGATGAACTGGCTGGTACGATCCAGCGATTGGAACTAAAGCCGGTGCGACTCCTCAACACGCATTGCCATCTCGATCATATTTTCGGAAATCGCTTTGTCGCAGAAAAATACAGTTTGTCGCTTGAAATACATTCCGGCGAAATTCCTGTGCTGGAACGCGCGCCCCAGGCGGCGATGATGTACAGCGTACCTTATCCTGAGCTATCACCCGCGCCTGGCAGATTCATTGAAGAAGGCGACATCATCGAATTTGGCAATACTCAATTGGAAGCCATTCTCACACCGGGGCACTCGCCCGCCAGCCTTTGCTTTTTTTGCCGGGAAGACAACTTTTTGATCGCCGGCGATGTCCTTTTCTACGGAAGTATTGGTCGCACAGACTTACCTGGCGGTGATTACGACATGCTGATAGATAGTATCACGCAGAAACTAATCCCTCTTGGCGACGGCGTTCAGGTATATCCGGGACACGGACCAAGCACCAGCATTGGCTTCGAGCGATTACATAATCCTTTTTTATTAAAGGACTTGAGCTAAACGACAGGCTTTAGACTCAATCGAATGCCCAGCTAAAAAAGTTCTCCCTGCACCCCATCGGGCAAAAGCCTGAAAGACCGGCGATGATGAGGTGTTGAGCCATATTTTTGAATGGCATTTCGGTGGGTTTGGGTCGGATATCCTTTGTTATTCATCCAGTCATACTGGGGGTAAGCATTGGCAATTTGCATCATGTAATCGTCCCTGTATGTTTTTGCCAGAATTGAAGCAGCAGCAATGGCGGCGAATCGGGCATCTCCTTTTACCATGCAATGGTAGGGAATATTGCCAAAAGGCTTAAAACGATTGCCGTCAATGAGCAACAGCGTAGGCTGTTGTGAAAGTTGCCCGATGGCACGATGCATCGCCAGGAAGGAAGCCTGGAGAATGTTGATCCGGTCAATTTCTGCCGGTGAAACGCTGGCAACTGCCCAGGCAATAGCTTGCGTTTCGACAACTTTGCGTGCTTCGGCGCGTTGTGTTTCAGAAAGTTGCTTGGAATCCTGAATCAATGGATGGGAAAAATTCTGAGGCAAAATGACCGCCGCAGCAAAAACCGGACCCGCCAGACAACCACGCCCAGCTTCATCGCAACCTGCTTCCATTGCGTTTTTGTCGAAAAATGGCAATAAGTCTGGCATAGAATGTTGACGCAATTCGTAAATCAGTGTAGCATTGTAAAGCTTTTATAAAGGCAAAGAAAATAAAATGTGACGTTTGGTGCAAATTGCGTCTAAAATTTCCAAGAAGAAGCGAATAGTGCAAAGCCCTGACCCAATGAAACAGAAATCCCTGCGTATGAATCGTTTATTTGCAACCCTAATTTCAATGGCCATCGCTTTGGGCGGCTGGTCGCAGTCCTACACAATCAAAGGTCGCGTACTCGACGCTGACACTAAAGAAGGGCTTCCTTTTAGCAATGTGTATTTTGCCGGCACGACCACCGGTGTCGCCACTGATCTCGACGGGTATTATGAAATTTCTACCACTATCTGGCACGATTCGCTGATCGCTTCTGCGCTCGGCTATCAAACAATGAGCAAACCGTTGTCGAAAGCTGCTGAGCAAACCGTTGATTTTTATTTGTCTTCTTCCCAATTCGACCTGCAAGAGGTAGTGGTGCTCGCTGGTGAGAATCCTGCCAACCGCATCGTGCGCGGCATTATTGCCAATAAAGATAAAAACCGCATCGAAAGCCTCGACGCTTTTCAATACGAAAGCTACGCCAAAGTAGAACTTGACCTGGAAAACATTGACGAAAAACTGCGCAACAGCAAGTTGCTCAAGCCTTTCGAGTTTGTTTTTGACAACATTGACAGCACCTCCGACGAAAAGCCTTTTCTGCCAATGTATATCAATGAGGTGCTGGAGGATGTATTTTACGTAAAAGGGAAGGGCGATCCCAAGAATCTGATTCGCGCCCAGCGAAATTCCGGCACGGACAATCCCACCATTGTCGAATATATCAAAAAAATTCACGCGCCATTCAGCATTTATGATAACTGGATTTACGTGCTCGAAAAAGGATTCATCAGCCCCTTCGCCAATGTGGGTTTGAATTATTATGAATATTACATTATGGACAGTACTGTTGTCAATGACAAGCTGCGCTATCAATTGAAATTCAAACCCAAGCGAAAGCAGGAAACCACATTTTACGGCGATTTCTGGGTGGAAGACAGCACGTTTGCCATTGAACGCGTGAACATGCGCATGAGCCCGGATGTAAATATCAACTTAGTAAACCGGATTATTATTTACCAGGAATTCGAGCCAACGAATAATCTCTGGTTGCCGGTCACGCAAAAAATGATCGTGGATTTTTCACCCGCTGAAAAAGTGCCGGGGATGATCGGGCGGCGCACCGAAACGTTCCGGAATTTCGTCGTCAACCACGATCAAACCCGGACGCAGTATGAAAAAACCACGCCCGAGGATAATCTTCGAGATCCTAATTTTATTGAAAGCGAAGATTTTTGGGCGCAGGCGCGCCACGTGCCACTTTCCAAAACGGAGGAAACCGTGTACGCAATGGTGGATAGCATCAAAAACGTACCGGCTTACAAAACGTACACCCAGATTATTGAAATCATTTTCAACGGCTATCTCATCATCGGTTCCTGGGAATTTGGTTCCTACTCGTCCGTTTATGGTATCAACCCAGTGGAGGGCAATCGCTTCCGGCTTGGCGGGCGCACCAGCACTAATTTCAGCAAAGACCTGCGCCTGGGGGGGTATATTGCCTATGGCACAAAGGATGAAGAATTTAAATATGGTGCTGATTTTTTATGGGTTATAAATAAGTACCCCCGCATGGTGGTGGGAGGCGCTTATAAAAACGACATTAGCCTCAACAGCGAAAGTAGCGAAGATTTCGTGGAGAGCGATTTTTTCTCCGGTACTTTCCGGCGCAATATTCCTATGAAACTCATTCGCGTAGAAGAAGCGAAGCTCTACTACGAACGCTACTGGAATAAAGGCTTTTCCAACCGGATCACCCTCTTGAATCGCCGCATGGACCCCTACGGCGGTATCCCGGAAAGCGGATTTAACTATGCCTATTTGAACGACCCGGAGACGCCGTTCCGAGCCGATACCACCATTTCTACCACGGAATTCATTTTTAAAACGCGTTTTGCTTATGACGAAATCGTGTTGGATGGCAACTTTGAGCGGGTGAGCGCCGGTACGAAACATCCGATCATCGAATTGCAGTACGCACTGGGTGTCAATGGATTACTCGGCAGTGATTACAGCTACCACAAGCTTTCGCTCAGTTATCGTCATTATGTAAATATCAATCCTATCGGGTGGCTGGCTTATCGTTTCAAAGCCGGAAAAGTATTCGGGAAAGTGCCGTTTTTGCTCATGGAAGTGCATCCAGGGAATGAAGGCTTTTTCATGGCGCGCGGCATTTTCAACACGATGAATCGCTACGAATTTGCCAGCGATACGTATGCCCAGCTCGTGCTGGAACATCACTTCGACGGATTCTTTTTTAATAAAATCCCGCTATTTCGCAAGTTGAAGTGGCGCGAAGTGGCAAGTTTCAAAGCTGTGATCGGCAGTATTTCCGAGGAAAATCGCATTGCCAACGAGCTCAACCTTTTCAATCCACAGGAAATGGACAATTACAATGGCTTCCGGGCGCCCTCTCGCCAACCGTATATGGAAGCGGGAATCGGAATTGAAAACATCCTGAAAATCATTCGAATAGATGCTGTTTGGCGATTGAATTACCTCGACAACCCCCAGGCGAACCGCTTCTCGGTAGTGGGCGGATTTTATTTCTTTTTCTAAAAATATTACTGCTTCCTGTTCCTATGCTTTCGCCACAAGATGACGCCGCCGGCAATGCCTGCGATGATCAGCAGTATGGCAATCAGTTCTGCCTGGGTGTATTCGATGCCAAAGTTGGAGTATTGGATATTTACCCGGATTTTTTCTATAAAAAAGCGTTCAATTCCATTCAGTACCAAGTAAATAAAAAACAACAATCCCGGGATTATTTGTAATGATTTGCGCAGCGCCCATAAAATTCCACCAATTACAAAAGCCATCACCGTTTCGTAAATCGGAGTAGGATATACTGGTTTGGAGAGTTTCATGCAATAATTCCAGTCGCAACCTTCAATCGGAACACTGGGAACAGGATCGGTGCGTACCGTATTCAAAACATGATGCGGATAATCATAAGCCCAGAGCCAGTCGGGCAAAAACCACCACGACGGTTGTGCCGCCGCTACGATGCCCCAGTCGCCGTCGCCCGAAAACTGACAGCCCAGCCGCCCAATGCCGTAACCGATAATAAGCGCCGGCGCCACCGCGTCCATTACATGAATGGCGGGAATTTTTTTCCATCGCAGGTACAAAAGAACCGACAAAAAACCGACGATCAGCCCGCCGTAAATCGCCAGCCCGCCGCCGGAGAGAAGCGTCCCCAGCGGATCCGCAAAGAAATCGGGCAGATGCTCCAGCACGTCAAAAATTTTAGCGCCGATGACGCCCGCGACCGCCGCAATAATGGTTATATCACCAATATGATGATGCGGATAAACGTCCTTGACATAAGCTTTGGGCTTCTTATTTCTATGTCGGTATGATTCCCAGAAACGAAATCCGGCGAACAACACTGCGCCTAAAATACCGCCCGGCCAGTTGCCTTTTGCCGATAGCACCACGCCGGCTGCATCGATTTGAAATTCCGCAAAATGTTGAGCAATGTACAACAACTTAAAACCCAGGATAAACCCGAAAATGCCATTGGAAATCAAATCCCAGGCGCTCGACGGCTTGTTTTCCACTACATTTACCTTCTCCGGTTGAAAGAGACCGTCGTTGGCTTTGCGCTTCAACTCAATGTACAACAGATAGGCGCTGGCGAGAATGGCAATAACCAGAAACAACCCGAATGTTTTGAAAATTGAGGTCCAATTGTCTGGTTGTGTTCCAAAAACAGCATAAAAAAAATAGGACAAGTCGGGATACATTTCTCTCTGCGATTGGTGATTGATAATAGTTGACTGAGTTCAACCGATTTTTTCCTGCAATCGAATTGCTTCTAAACAACCGACCGTGAGCTATTCGTTTGCTGGTGCAAAAATAGAAAACCATCGTTGAAAAATGTGCTTCTTCCGTTGATTTCACAAACACACCTGATTTTCAAGTATTCTTTTTTACGATTCATCTGAAGCAAACGACAACTCACCGAAATTTAGTGGCTTTCCAATATCTTTTAAAACAGTTTTGTAGCATTATTTGATTTGTACACCTGAAATTTTAGCTGCCATGAAAGCAAGAAAGCAAGCTACATTATTTCTGTTCCTGTTTTTGATCACAGATCTTTTCGCACAAAACGCGCAAACCGTAAAAGGCACCATCA